>JAGFXP010000025.1 GCA_017861315.1 Bacillota bacterium
CTTCCAACACAAGTGTGGCAGCAGTATCGGGAACAGGAACAGTTACAGGGGTTAAAGTTGGAACAGCAATTATAACAGCAACTGCAGCCGACGGAGGGCTGAAAGCAACATGCGAAGTCAAGGTGACTTCCGTGCCGAAGAACCTGTCATCAGGCCGTCTTTTCACATCACCAGTGTTCAGCAACATTTCAAGCATCACTGACGGCAGCAAGAGCACAGACGCCTTCGCCGATGACTACCCGGCAGGCGGCGGTCTCCAGTACGTGCAGATGGATTTGGGATCATACTGTGACCTGAGCAGAATCAAGCTCTGGCACTACTACGGCGACGGAAGGAAATACAACGACGTCATAGTCAGGGTTTCAAACGACCCGGCTTTCGCGGCGAACGTCACGACAGTATACAACAACGACAGGGACAACAGCGCGGGCTTCGGCACAGGAACGGACGCTCCATACGCAGAGACAAGCGCAGGACTGACAATATCGATCGACATGGTCAACGCAAGATACGTGAGGCTTTACTCGAACGGAAGCGACAAGAACACCAGCAACCACTATGTTGAAGCGGAAGTTTATGGTTTTGCAGACGAGCTGATATTAGGGGCTCAAGCTGCTACCGCAGAACAAATGGCACAGTATTCCCTGTCAAAAAATCCTTCGCCGAAAATCAGTTGCACAATGCTTGAACTCGCAGAGATGTTCTTAGAAGAAGGGGCAATCGAGGGAGTAAGAGGCGACATTGCGTTTGCACAAGCTTGCAAGGAAACGGGCTATTTTGCATACGGCGGGACAGCGCTTCCGGAATGGAACAATTACTGCGGATTGGGGGTTACGGGAGTGCCATATAACCCTGCTACCGCAACAGAGATACAGTTCACCACTGGAGTAATAGTAATAAAAGATTCCAGAGGGAATAATGTGGGTACTAAATTCAGCGAGCCGAGACTTGGGGTTAGAGCCCAGATACAGCATCTTAAAGGATACGCAACTTCTGCGCCTTTAAAGCAAGCATTAGTGGATCCCAGGTACAGCTTGATATCAAAAGGAATAGCGCCAAAATGGGTGGATCTGAATGGACGCTGGGCAGTGCCGGGAACAACTTACGGACAAGATATATTGAAAATTTACGAATTGATTACAAAAGTTGCAACACCATAGACAAAAAAATTGTAAAAACGACAAAGGATATTTTCCTGATGTGTAGAATTGTTAATAGAATAACAACATTGGGGGTGGATTCCATGGAAAAATATCAAAAATTTCTAAATGCACTGAGAGCAAAGGCGATTGTAAAGGTAGTATTCGAAACCGAAGGAAAGAAGAGGTTAATACAGAGGACATGCGTGCCGCTTGATTACGGTCCAAGTGCAGAGCACAAGGACAGAACTGAAAGATATCGATTTTATGACCTGGACAGCCCGGCAGGGGAACATGAGCTTTATCTTCTGCCAAAACAGATAATAGACATTACTGTGACCGAAAAAATATTCAATCCAGGTGATTACGTTTCGGATAAGCCAAAATGGTACACTAAAAGGGATTGGGGTCCATTTTCATAACCCCGGATACGTTCGGAAACAAGCAAAAGCCAGCGGCACATGGTGCCGCTGGCCTTTTTATCCCGGAAAACAGAATTTTCTGCAAAAAAACGTTGACAAACGGCAATGAAGTGTATTATGATTGATTTCATATAAAAACGATATAGTTTCCAGTGAAGAGAACAGTAGCAATGGATAGAGGGAAAGAGAGTCAGCGGCCGGTGAAAGCTGATACCGACTAATATTGCGAATCCGCCTCGGAGGAATGCTGCGATGAGCAGTACGGCAAAACCGATAAATTGATTGAGAGGATTATCAGGCAGGCGTCTGGTAGTCAATTAGGGTGGCAACGCGAGTCAATCGTCCCTGTTAGGGATTGATGGGCTTTTTTATTACGAAAAATTAATACAGCTTCCAGTGAAGAGAACAGTAGCAATGGATAGAGGGAAAGAGAGTCAGCGGACGGTGAAAGCTGATACCGACTAATATTGCGAATCCGCCTCGGAGGAATACTGCGATGAGCAGCACGGCAAAACCGATAAATTGATTGAGAGGACTATCAGGCCAGCGGCTGGTAGTCAATTAGGGTGGCAACGCGAGTCAATCGTCCCTTTTAGGGATCGATGGGCTTTTTTTATTACAAAAAAATATGATTATTAATCAGGAGGAGATTTCAATGCACACAAAATTGTTTATTCCGGGACCGGTGGACGTAGCCGAAGATGTACTTCAAAAAATGGCTACCCCTATGATAGGGCACAGGAGCAAGGATGCCTCGGCGCTTCAGAGAGGCATCAGCGAAAAACTAAGAAAAGTATTCAATACCGGGGAAGAGATACTTCTTTCAACTTCATCAGGAACCGGCCTAATGGAAGGTGCAATACGTTCGTGCACCGCCAAGAGAGCAGCTGTTTTCTCAGTCGGCGCGTTCGGGAAAAGATGGTACGAGATGGCGCTTTTCAACAATGTTCCGGCAGATTTATTCGAAGTCGAATGGGGCAAAGCGGTAACCCCGGAAATGGTAGACGAAGCTCTGGCTACAGGAAAATATGACCTTGTTACATTGACCCACAACGAAACATCAACAGGCATAATGAACCCTGTGGATGAAATTGCAAAGGTCATAAAGAAATACCCTGAAGTTGTCTACTGCCTGGATACGGTAAGCTCGATGGGCGGAACCAAAATCGATGTAGACGCACTCGGCGTGGACATCTGCATAACCTCAAGCCAGAAAGCGCTGGCGCTTCCTCCGGGAATGGCGGTATGCTCATTCTCGCAGAAAGCGGTTGAAAGAGCCAGGACGGTTCCCCACAGAGGCCTGTATTTCGACCTGCTCTCACTCTACGACTACATTCAGAAAAAAGACTACCAGTACCCTTCGACCCCTTCGCTTTCACACATGTTCGCGATGGACTACCAGCTTGACAAGATGCTCGCAGAAGGCCTGGAAAACAGATACAGGAGACACGCCGAATGCGCTCAAATAGTAAGGGACTGGGCTAAAAAACACTTCGACATTTTTACGGACGAGAGATACCTTTCAAACACCCTCACGGTAATAACCAACACCAGAGGGATAAGCGTTGCTGACCTGAACAAGGAATTAGGCAGGAGAGGCTACCAGATCTCAAACGGATACGGCAGCATGAAGGAGAAAACATTCAGGATAGCGCACATGGCTGAATGCACCAAGGCAGACATAGAAGAACTGCTGGGAACAATCGAAGACATTCTCGGATTGAAATAGAATGCAGCATGAATTTTTAGGAGGATTTTTTATATGATCAGAGTACTTGCTTCAGACGGCATGGATAAAGCAGCTTCAGCGAAACTCCGCGAATTGGGTTTCGAGGTTGTTGAGCAGTTTTACGAACCGGAACAGTTAGGTGAGGAGCTGAAAAATTACGATGTTCTCGTGGTAAGATCAGCGACAAAAGTCAGAAAACCTGTAATAGATGCAGCCTCGGAGGCTGGAAGGCTCAAGCTCGTCATCAGGGCGGGTGTGGGCGTTGACAACATTGATGTAGCCTATGCCCTTGAAAAAGGTTTGAAGGTTGCAAACACCCCGAACTCGAGTAGCGCTTCCGTTGCTGAGCTGGCGATCGGCCACATGTTTGCTCTCGCAAGGTTCATTGCGATATCAAACGTGACAATGCGAGAAGGAAAATGGGAGAAGAAAAAATACAAGGGCATCGAGCTTGCCGGAAAGACACTCGGCCTTGTGGGCTTTGGAAGGATCTCAAGGGAAGTGGCAAAGAGAGCCGAGGCGCTGGGTATGACCGTGCTTTACACAGACATCATTGGTGAGGCAAAGGGCTGCACCTATGAATACTGCCAATTCGCCGACGTGCTGAAAAGATCCGACTTCGTTTCGCTGCACATACCGTTCATCAAGGAAAACGGCCCGGCTATAGGTGCAGACGAAATAGCGATGATGAAGGACGGCGCATACCTCATCAACTGCGCAAGAGGCGGGGTTGTGTCGGAAAAGGCGCTTCTCGACGCCTTGAATTCAGGCAAGCTTGCCGGAGCGGGCATCGATGTGTTTGAAGAAGAACCTACCAAAAACGCGGAACTGGTGAACCACCCCAATGTCTCTGTCACGCCCCACATAGGAGCTTCCACTGCCGAGGCCCAGGAGAGGATCGGCGGGGAGACGGTTTCAGTGATCGCCGAATTCTTTATCTAACCGAAAGCCCTGCATTGATTGCAGGGTTTTTATTTTTCAGAGTGTACATAATCCAATGCGGCAGGTATATAATTATAATATGAGTGAAATCCGCAAAAATATGAGAAGGAGGTAATCAAATGATATCAAAGAAAATGAGAAAATCACTTGGCGGCAGTTCCGTCATCAGAGCCATGTTTGAGGAAGGGCAGAAGCTGTCCGCCCTGTACGGCGAAGATAATGTGTATGATTTCAGCCTTGGCAATCCCAACGTGGAGCCGCCCGCAGGGATAAAAAAGGCGATCCAGGCGATCCTGGATACGGAAGACCCCACAATGGTTCACGGCTACATGAACAATTCAGGCTACGAAGACGTAAGGGAAGCGATAGCGGGAGACATAAACAGGAAATACGGACTTGACCTGAGTTCCAGGAATATTGTCATGTGCGTTGGCGCCGGAGGCGGACTGAGCGTTGTATTCAAGACGATACTGGATCCTGAGGATGAAGTCATCACATTTGCGCCGTTCTTCGGAGCGTACAGGGGCTACATTGCAGACAACGGAGCTAATCTGGTGGCCGTTCCCACGCACCTCGGCACCTTCGAACCTGACCTGAAAGCGCTGGAATCGGCCGTCACGCCCAAAACAAAGGCGGTCATCATAAACAATCCAAACAACCCTACGGGAGCAGTCTACAGGGAGCCTGTTATCAAGGGCATTGCCGAGGTCCTGGCAAAAAAATCGGAGGAGCTGGGCACCGACATCTACATAGTGTCGGATGATCCTTACAGGGAGATCATATACGAAGACATAAAGATCCCGTACATGCTGAATTACTATAAAAATACGTTCATTGTATACTCCTACAGCAAATCCCTGTCCCTGGCCGGAGAGAGGATAGGCTACGTTGCTATACCGAATGAGATTGCGGAGTTCGAGGACGTGGCCCAGTGCCTGGGGATGGCTACGAGGGACATAGGGTACACGAATGCTCCGTCGCTTTTCCAGAGGGTTATCGCAAGATGCCTCAACGAATCAGTCGATGTGGGCATATACAAGAAAAACAGGGATCTGCTTTACAACCACCTGGCCGGACTGGGTTTCGAATGCGCAAAACCCGAAGGCGCTTTCTATCTCTTCGTCAAGGCTCTCATACCCGACGACAAGGCGTTCGTGGAGGCCGCAAAGAAGCATAACATCCTTGTGGTTCCCGGCTCATTCTTCGGTTGCCCCGGATATTTCAGAATCGCTTACTGCACATCCTATTCCAAAATAGAAAAATCACTGGATGCATGGAGGGCGCTTGCTAAGGATTTTAAATAGGGCCGTGTAGACAAAAAAGAACATGGCGTCGCCAAATGGAAACATTTTTTGTCTGACTTGTTTGAAGATTCAACGGGAAACAGCGGCTTGAGGCCCCTGATTCAACTTGGCACGGGAATTGCTTTATATATTAGGTGCAGAAAGTCAAAAACAATGAATAATATTGAGGGGGAAAATAAATGATATCAGAAAAAATGAAAAAGTCCGTTTCCGGAAGCTCAGTAATAAGGGCTATGTTCGAGGAAGGCACAAAGCTTTCCAAAATCTATGGAGCTGAAAATGTATTTGATTTCAGCATCGGAAATCCTAACGTGGAGCCGCCTGCAAGCATCAAAAAGGCGATCATCGACATCGTGAACGAGGAGAATCCGAATAAGGTACACGGCTACATGAACAATTCCGGCTATGAAGACGTTAGGGAAGCAATAGCCCAGAACATAAACAAGAAGCATGGCCTGGACCTCACATTCAAAAACATAGTGATGACCGTGGGCGCTGCCGGCGGACTCAATGTAATCTTCAAGACGATCCTGAATCCTGAGGATGAGGTAATAACCTTCTCGCCGTTCTTCGGCGAATACAGGGGATATGTGGACAACTTCGGCGGCAAGCTGGTTATAGTGCCTACCCACATGGGAACCTTCGAGCCTGACCTGGCTGCGCTGGAAGCCGCAATAACGCCAAAAACAAAAGCTGTCATAGTGAACAACCCGAACAACCCTACCGGCGTTGTATACAAGGAAGCTGTCATCAAGGGTATCGCAGATCTTCTTACAAGAAAATCAGAGGAGCTGGGCACCTGCATATACATCGTGTCGGACGAGCCATACAGGGAGCTGGTTTACGATGAGCACATCAAGGTTCCTTACATGCTCAAATACTACAAAAATGCCTTCATAGGCTACTCCTACAGCAAATCACTCTCACTTCCGGGCGAGAGAATAGGCTATATAGCATTCTCGAACGATATGGACGACTTTGAGGACGTTGCGCAGGGACTTGGCATAGCTACAAGAATCCTTGGCTACGTAAACGCACCTTCGCTCATGCAGAGGGTGATCGCAAGATGCCTCGACTCTGAGGTCGATGTCAGCATATACAAGAAAAACAGGGACCTCCTGTACAACCACCTGACAAGCATCGGCTTCGAATGCGCTAAACCTGAAGGGGCATTCTACCTCTTCGTGAAAGCCCTGATACCGGACGACACTGCATTCGCAGCAGCAGCAAAGAAGTACAACCTCCTGGTAGTGCCTGGTTCAGCTTTCGGCTGCCCGGGATACTTCAGGCTGGCCTACTGCACATCCTTTGAGAAAATCGAAAAATCACTTGCAGCATTCACAAAACTGGCAGAGGAATTCAAGAAATAATATCCCCGAAACCTGATGGGAAAAGCGAAACATTACCGCGGCAGCTTATTGTTGCGGTAATGTTTTTCTATTACAATGGAACTATGAGCACAATAACGGTAAAGGAGAACCCTATGGATAGAAAAATTGGAGTTATTGCCTCCGATATGCAGCTTAAGAACAGTTTCATAAAGCTTTTCGAAGAAGAGGTAGGCAATGGGGAGATAATCATCGATATTCTTGATCAGGACAATATTTCGGAGCAGGGCAAAATGCTGGAAAGCAAGGGGGTAAAAGCGATCATAGCCAGAAGCGGCGGATACTGGCATACCTTCGGCAAGGTGAACGTACCGGTCGTGAACCTGAAAATAAGCACGATAGATATCCTGTACGCCATAAAAACAGCCAGACGCTACAAGAAGGATATAGTACTGATCATCTCAGATCTGGAATACTTCAGCTATGACGAATGGAAGGACATGGTCGGCGAGGAGATCGTCATTGAGCGCTTCTGCGGCAACGAAAGCATGGAAGCTTGCGTAAAGAAATACGCCGGCAAGAAGGACGGGATCGTGATAGTCGGAGGCGGCATTCCCTGCAGCATTGCCAGAGGCCTGGGCATGGATTATGTCGCCATCGGCGTTTCCGACGAATCCATCTGCGAAGGGGTAGCCCGGGCGAGGGAGCTGATAGACAGCCTGTACGAGCAGAAGCTTAAAAATGAAGTCAGGGAGAGGATCCTGGACGGTGTGCACGATGCTGTCGTTGCAATAAATCAGGACGGGTGCATCATACTGTTTAATGAAGTCGCGCAGGAAGTATTGAAAAAGAAGAGCGCGGACGTGATGGACAGGAAATTATCGGAGGTATGTCCTGAACTGGGTTTCATGACAGAGGCCCTGAACAGCAGGATCAACAGGAATAACGAAATAATTAAATTGAGAAGGAACGTCATAGCGGCAAACATCTCGGTGCTTAACGTCGAGGGGCACGTCCACGGCGTGCTCTGCTCTTTCCAGGACATTACGAAGCTGCAGAATCTTGAGAAAAAAATAAGATTTGAACTGAACAAAAAAGGACTGGCTGCAAAGTACAGGTTTGAAGATATAATAGCCATCGACCCGGCTATGAAGGACGCTGTGGCAAAGGCTATAAAGGTGGGCCTCTGTGACAGCACGGTGATGATTTACGGGGAAAGCGGAACGGGCAAGGAGATGATCGCCCAGAGCATCCACAATATAAGCAGCAGGAAGGATGATCCCTTTGTGGCAGTCAACTGCGCTGCAATCACGGAAAGCCTTCTTGAGAGTGAGCTCTTCGGATACGAGGAGGGTGCCTTTACCGGCGCAAGAAAGGGAGGCAAGCCCGGATTAGTCGAGCTGGCTCATAAGGGAACCCTGTTTCTGGATGAGATAAACAGCATGTCGCTTAATCTGCAGGCGAAGTTGCTCCGCGTCATCGAGGAGAAGGAGACGATGAGGATCGGGTCAGACTATATAATACCTTTGGACATCAGGATTATCGCAGCGGCAAATGAGGAGCTGAAGAAAAAGGTTCGGGAGGGCAGCTTCCGAAGCGACCTGTTCTACAGGCTGAACATCCTGGAGATAGAGATCCCCCCTCTCAGGGAAAGGGAGAAGGACATTGTCCCGCTGTTCAGGCATTATCTGAAAAACATATCCGGTGAAGCTGATGCTGGGAAGATCAGCAGCGAGCTTGAGAAAAAAATACTGAACTACTCCTGGCCGGGCAACGTGAGGGAACTGAGGAATGTTGCCCAAAGATACGTGGTCTTCAATGAGGTGGAGCTTGACGAAGAGGAGATAATAAAGGACAGGGAAGGCTTTACAGGCGACGGCGATTCCGGAGTCGAAAAAGTAATCGACCTGAAGGAGATCAACCGTTTTGTTGAAGAAAAGGTGATTGAGATGCTTGCCGGTGAAGGGATGACAAAAACGGAAATAGCAAAAAAACTCGGCATAAGCAGATCGGCCTTGTGGAAAAAGACAAAATCCTAAAATTTCCGCTTACATGTCTCGCAGCCGGATACCGGCGAGCAGGGCCTGGAGATCACGGAGGCCCTTGTAAGGTCGAATGCGGTAGATGTCATAGTGGTCGACTCTGTTGCAGCCCTTGTACCCAGAGCAGAGATAGAAGGCGAGATGGGGGATTCCCATATGGGACTGCATGCGAGGCTGATGTCGCAAGCCCTGAGAAAGCTTACCGCATCAATCAGCAGGTCAAAATGTGTCGTAATCTTCATAAACCAGCTGAGGGAGAAGATAGGCATCATGTTCGGCAATCCTGAAACGACTACAGGCGGACGCGCGCTCAAATTCTATTCGTCAGTAAGGCTGGACATCAGAAGGACAAGCAGGCTGAATTTGACATAATGTACAACGAGGGCGTTTCAAGGGAAGGCGGCCCCGGTTCCATATCACATGGAGCCAGGGCCGCCTCTTCAAAATTATCTGATCAGCTGGCAAACGTCGTTTGCGAACTTGACCGGGTCGTCTATTGTGAGCCCTTCTATCAGAAGAGCCTGGTTGTAGAGCAGGTTGGAAAGCAGTTTGAGCTTGTCCTTGTCCTCTGTGAATGCCTGTCTGAGGGTGCCGAATATCTCGTGGCTTGTGTTGATTTCAAGAATCTTGTCGGCCTTGATGCCGGGGCTGTCAGGCATCATGCTGAGGACCTTCTCCATCTCTATGGAAAGCTCTCCTTCGTTGGTAAGGCAGACAGGATGGTTCTTGAGCCTCTTTGATGCCCGCACATCCTTGACCTTGCCGTCCAGGGCTTCCTTCATGAAATCGAAGAGCTCCTTGTTATCCTCGGCATCCATGCCGCTGTCCTTCTCGTCGGCTTCCAGGCCAAGGTCGCCGCTGGAAACGGATTTGAACTCCTTATCCTTGTAGCTCATCAGCATCTTGATCGCAAACTCGTCTATCTCGTCGGTGAAGTACAGTATCTCGAAGCCCTTGTCCTGGAGGAGTTCGGTCTGAGGCATCTTCTCGATCTTCTCCACGTTTTCGCCTGTAGCGTAGTAGATGTACTTCTGATCCTCCTTCATTCGGGAGATGTACTCGTCAAGGCTAACAAGCTTATTTTCTGTCGAGGAATGGAACAGCAGCAGGTCCTGGAGCTCCTCCTTGTGCATTCCGAAGTCGGAATATACGCCGTACTTGAGCTGGCTGCCGAACTCCCTGAAGAACTCGTCGTATTTTTCCCTGTCGTTCTTGAACATTGAGAGAAGCTCGCTCTTGATCTTGTCCTTTATCTTCTTGGCGATGAACTTCAGCTGCCTATCATGCTGCAGCAGCTCCCTCGAGATGTTCAGGGAAAGGTCTGCTGAGTCGACAAGCCCCTGCACGAAGCTGAAGTAGTCCGGCAGAAGGTCGGCGCATTTCTCCATGATAAGCACGCCGTTGGAATAGAGTTCGAGGCCCTTCTGGAACTCCTTGGTGTAGTAGTTGTACGGTTTTCTTGCAGGGATGAAGAGGAGGGTGTTGTAGCTGACGACCCCTTCAACGCTGGAATGTACAGTCTTGAGAGGCTTCTCGTAACCGAAATGCTTCTCCAGGTAGAAATTGTCGTAATCCTCCTGCGTCAGCTCGCTCTTGTTCTTTCTCCAGATGGGGACCATGCTGTTCAGGGTCTCATATTCGTAGAAGTCCTCGTACTCGTTCTCTGTTCCCTCCTTAAGCCTGCTTTTTTTCACCAGCATCCTGACAGGGTATTTTATGAAATCGGAATACTTCTTTATGAGGGCTCTGAGCCTGTATTCCTCTAGGTACTCATCATATTTCTCGTCCTCAGCGTTCTCCTTGATCTTCAGGATGATCTCCGTTCCCAGCGAAGCTTTCTCCGACTCCTCGATATCATAGCCCTCTACGCCTCCGGACACCCACTTGTAGGCCTTATCCGAATTGACTGAACGGCTTATGACGGTCACCAGGTCAGATACCATGAAAGCTGAATAGAAGCCTACGCCGAACTGGCCTATGATGTCAACTCCCTCCTTCGACTCGTTCTCATTCTTGAACGCGAAGGAGCCGCTCTGAGCGATGGTGCCGAGGTTCTCCTCAAGCTCCTCCTTGGTCATGCCTATCCCGTTGTCGGAGATGCGGAGAGTCCTGTTATCCTTGTCCGCAGTAATCTCGATGAAGAAAACATCCTTGTCAAAGACTACGTTTGAATCGGTAAGCGAGCGGTAGTAGTTCTTGTCAATCGCGTCGCTGGCGTTTGATATCAGCTCCCTCAAGAATATCTCCTTGTTGGTGTAGATTGAGTTGATCATTAGATCGAGCAATCTTTTGGACTCCGCCTTGAATTGTTTTTTTGTCATATTATCCTTTCCTTTCTCATAAAAATGATTATAAATAATAAAACCACACCCTCATTGCAGGTGCGGTTATTTCAAAATAGATTCTACAACGATAGGTACTAAGCGCCGTGTATGAACTTGTTTTGTTAGCACTCGCCGTGAGCGAGTGCTAACTATATTTTATCAACTACAATCTTTTTGTCAATACGGTTTTTTGCTTAAGGCTTATCCATCAGCTCCTCAACTTTTTTATTGAACATCCCAATGAGCTCATAGGCGGTGGTCTCGTCCAGCATCCCTGTCATAGACTTGGTTTCAAACAGCCTGCGCGGCAGTTTGATATCCGTCTGGCTGAAGCCGCAGGCTTTCTTTATCCTGATTTTCGTCCTGTAGATCCTATCTGCCATGTCGTCCAGCTCCTCATCCGTGTAGTTTCTGCCTACGGAGGCGAGGGCCTCGGTGAATGTCTTCCTGTCGTATATTTTTCTTGCGAACAGGCAGATTACAAGAGAATTGAGGAGGCATCTCTCTTTTTCCTCGCTGAAGAGGCTGTCGACTAGCTTTTCCTTGTCAAACTCCTTTGCGGTCTGGTCAAAGGAGTATCCGGCGTTGCACAGGTGCGAATGCCTTGCTGAAACTGCAAAGCCCACCACGGAGCCGTAGCCTGTATGGTATCCCGGCATCTCGTTCCTGCCGAAGGTCAGCGCGAAATCCTGTCCGCCGTAGACCTCGGAAGCCCTGTAGGCGCCTTCGCCCAGCATCCTGTAGAACTCGTTCTCCCTGTCCGCCAGGAACTCGATAGCCTTGACGTAGTTCGCGGTGTTGCCGAACTCCAGGGCCACGATGGTTTGCTTCTCGGTGATGAGCTTTTTCGCAAAAGCCTCCGTGGCCCAGCCGAGGGCGACGCCGGTGGACATAGCGTCGATGCCTTTGTTCTCCACGCGTTCGATGAGCTCCAGTATATCGTCCGAGGACTTCACTCCCAGGTAACTTCCCAGAGCGAATATCAGCTCATAATCGTAGCCTACATTCATCGATTCGTATTCATACCCTTCGCCGAAGGCCTTCCTGAGCTGGCCGATATGTATGCAGCCAACAGGGCAGCCGGTGCAGGCCATCTTTCTTACAAGGTTTTTCTCGGCGAAAGCCTCGCCTGAGATGCTGTCAGCGTGCTCGAAGGAGCCGGCCTGCAGGTTCCTGGTAGGAAGCCCGCCCGTCAGATTGAGCGGCTCCACGTTTATAGGCGTGCCGGAGTCGTGGTACTTGGACATTATCCCCGTGTCCGTGGCCCTCTTGTATATATCGTTGTACACCTTGAAATAGCTCTTGAAATCCTTTATAGGCATATCCCTGTCCCCGATTATGGAGATCGCTTTGAGGTTCTTGCTGCCGAAAACAGCGCCGAGGCCGAGCCTCCCGAAATGCCTGTAGGTGTCTACGCAGACGGATGCGAACCTCACAAGGTTTTCACCGCCGGGGCCGATTCTGATTATGCTCCTCTTACCCTCTCCGGTCTCCCGCTCCCGGATAATCCTGCCCACATCGTCGGATGAGATCTGCCAGAGGGCCCGGGCGTCCTTTATATCAATATCGGTTTTGCTTATGGATATATAGCACGGCCTGTCCGCCTTGCCTGTGATGACTACGGCGTCATAGCCGGCATGCAGCATTGTTAGTGCGAGGCGTCCGCCGGCATAGCTTTCGCCCAGCTCTCCCGTGAGCGGGGATTTGAACATGGCGACCGTCTTGGTCACTACCGGGAAGATGTACGTCAGCGGTCCTATAGCGAACACTATAGGCTGTGTCTCGTCAAAGGCATCCAAATCTCCCTTGAGGTTTTCCTCCAGAAGCTTTGACGCCACGCCGACGCCTCCAAGGTACTCCGTGAGATCCTTCCTGTGATCAATCCTGATCTTCCTGCTGGAAAGGTCGATGTAAAGAACCTTTATATAATCCTCATATATCATCCGATACTTCCTCCATTCTCAGGCATTCGTGCGGACAGTACCTGGCACAGGCGCCGCAGTGCTTGCATATGATCGGCGTGTTCTGCAGCTCGTCGAAATAGACAGCCCCGACAATGCACGCCTTCGCGCATTTTCTGCAGCTTATGCATTTTTTGCTGTCAAGAATGACGCCTCCGCCCGGCCTTGGATCCAATGCCCCGGTTGGGCAGCTTTCGGCGCATGCTCTCTCGCCCGTGCAGGCTATGCATGCATTGGCAACAAACTTTCCGGAAAGTCCGCCGCTGGTCTTTATCCTGATCGCGCTTTTTGAAATGGAATGGTTTTGCCTGTTGAGCCCCGAGCACACCAGCATGCAAGTGAAGCAGCCTATGCATTTTTTCATGCCGTCGGTTTTCAGAATCCGAGCCATACAATCACCTCCCAATTATCTTTATAAAACCTAATTCAACATTTGTCAGTAAACACCTTTTTATATTAAAGAATTTATTCAATTTTCTTTTTATACAAGCCTGATTTCAGTTATAATGATATTATAAATTTGAGGTGGTGCTTCATGGAGAAAGATATTAAGAAGATGGTTGATAAGTCGCAGAAGCGTTGCGAAGAGATTGGGCTGAGCAGGGGGATGGTGTTCAGCCGAAAAATAATAGAGGGGGTCGAGCTGGAGGACGAGCTGGAGAAAAGCAGGGAGCTGATACTGGCGGCAATCCCTTTCATAGACCAGCTTTACAAATTCGTAAAGGGGTCGGATTTTTTCATAATTCTCACAGATGCAAACGGATGCATCCTTAACATAGTGGGCGATGAAAAGATCCTTGATGATGCATTCAAATTTAAAATGATTCCAGGGGCATATATGGATGACGACAACATCGGAACCAACGCGATGGGGCTCGTCATCAATGAAAAAATCCCGGTCCAGATATCCGGAGACGACCACTTCATAGAGGCCTACCATAAATGGACCTGCTCTGCTGCGCCGATTATCGACCAGAGCGGAAATCTGATGGGTGTGATCAACCTCACGGGGTACACACAGGATGTTCATCCGCACACTCTCGGCATGGTGGTAGCTGCAGCCTTCTCAATAGAGCGCATAATTACGGACGGGACCATCAGGAAAAGGCGGAAGATGCACGAACGCATAAGTGAATGCAGGGCTGTCTATAATTTTGACAAGATAGTGAGCGAAGATCCGAAGTTCCTGGATACGATAGAATATGCAAAGAAGATATCAAGAAGCAAGTCAACCATACTGATAACAGGTGAAACCGGTACGGGAAAGGAAGTTTTCGCCCAATCAATCCACAACTACAGCGAAAGGGCCAACATGCCGTTTGTTGCTGTAAACTGCGGTGCGATACCTGCAAACCTCATCGAGTCAGAGCTTTTCGGGTATGAGGAAGGGGCGTTCACCGGAGCGAAAAAAGGAGGCAGTGAAGGCAAGTTCCAGTCTGCAGACGGCGGCACCATATTTTTGGATGAGATAGGAGAAATGCCGATAGATATGCAGGTGAGGCTCCTGAGGGTTATCGAAGAGGGTGTTGTTACAAGAATCGGCGGAATAAAACCGATACCTGTCGATGTGCGAATAATAGCAGCCACCAACAGGGAGCTCACTGATGCGGTTGAATCCGGCAAGTTCAGGAAAGATCTGTTCTACAGGCTGAATGTGCTTCCGGTCTATCTCCTGCCGCTGAAAGAAAGACGAAGGGACATAATGCTGCTGGTAGACTACTACATGAACAAAATATCAAGGAAACTGGGCAAAAACAAAGTTGATTTCAATGAGAGTGAAAAGGAGAAGCTCGTAAACTATTCCTGGCCGGGGAACATAAGGCAGCTGCAGAACGTGGTGGAGCTTGTTATAAACACCGGAAAACTGCCGGGCGAGCTTTTCGGGGTACAGACCGAGGCGAGATACGTGGCCGAAAAAATGGAAGAAGAAAAGATCCACAACCTGCATGAAGTTGAAAAGGAGTATATTGAAAGGGCTTTGGAGGAGTGCGGTTACAATATATCCAGGACAGCAAAGAAACTCGGGATAGCAAGGAACACCCTTTACAAAAAAATAAAGGACTTCTCGATAAGGTGCTCATAAACTGAGCAGTGAGCAATAATTGAACAGGTGCCTGAATGCGTGTTGCGCAAATATTGAGCAGTGAATTGCCGAAATATTGATTTAATTGCTTGGCATGAAATATGCTTTATATAAGAGCAAATACTATTTGGGGAGGTATGAAAATGTACGGTTATTGCGGCAGAGTTATAAGGATCAATTTGACAGACGGCAGCATAAAAAAAGAAGTTCTCGATCTCGAGAAGGCGAAAAAATATATTGGGGCAAGAGGGCTGGGCGTGAAAACGTTTATTGACGAAGTTGACCCAAAGGTGGATCCTTTTTCTGAAGAGAACAAGTTCATAATCGCAGGCGGACCGCTCACAGGCGCTCCGGTGCCAACCAGCGGAAGGTACATGGTTGTAACAAAATCACCTCTTACAGGCACCATAGCTATTTCGAATTCCGGTGGAAAATGGGGAGCGGAGTTCAAATTCGCCGGGTACGACATGATGATTCTGGAAGGAAAAGCAAAAAAGCCAATATACATCAACATAGTCGACGATGTCGTGGAGATCATGGATGCGGTTGAAGTTTGGGGCAAGGTTGTATCCGAGACGACGGATTACCTTAAAGGGATACACGGAGACAAGTCGAAGGTTCTCTGCATCGGACCGGGAGGAGAAAAGCTCTCTCTCATGTCGGCAGTGATGAACGACGTGGACAGGGCAGCGGGCAGAGGCGGAGTAGGTGCTGTTCTAGGTTCCAAGAATGTCAAAGCCATAGTCGTAAGGGGAACAAACAAGGTTGCTTTGGCGGACGAAGAAAAGACCAAGAAGGTTTCCAGCGATAAAACAGGAATACTGATGAAGGACCCCGTAGCAGGAAGCGGACTCCCTACCTATGGATCCGCAGTTCTTGTCAACATAATCAACGAAAACGGGATTTTGCCTGTTAGGAATTTCCAGAAATCATACTCTGACGAGGCAGACAAGGTAAGCGGCGAAACCCTTACAGAAAAATACCTTGTCAAGAAAAATCCTTGCTACAGATGCCCTATAGCCTGCGGCAGATGGGTTAAGCTGGACGACGGAACAGAATGCGGAGGTCCTGAATACGAGACTCTGTGGTCGTTTGGGCCAGACTGCGACGTTTACGACCTGAACGCTGTCGATGTAGCAAACATGCTCTGCAACGAATACGGGCTCGACACAATATCCGTTGGAGCTACAATAGCGGCAGCTATGGAACTTTATCAGAGAGGCTACATCAAGGATGAGGAAATAGAAGCTGACGGAGTGTCCCTGAACTGGGGCGATGCAGAAGCAATGGTAGCCTGGACAAAGAAGATAGGGCTCAGGGAAGGCTTCGGAGACAATATGGCAGACGGTTCATACAGACTCTGCGAGTCCTACGGCGTGCCTGAATATTCCATGACGGTCAAAAAACAGGAGCTGCCTGCCTACGATCCGAGAGCGGTACAGGGCCACGGCATAACCTACGCTGTTAACAACAGAGGAGGCTGCCACATAAAGGGATACATGATAAGCCCTGAAATACTTGGGTATCCTGAAAAGCTCGACAGATTCGCAGATGAAGGAAAAGCTGCTTACGCAAAAGTATTCCATGACCTCACAGCTGTCATCGATTCACTTGGACTGTGCATATTCACAACCTTCGGACTGGGACTTCCGGATTACGTAGATATGTACAATGCAGTTGTCGGCGAAGAGCACGACAATGAATCACTGCTGCGTGCCGGGGACAGGATATGGACACTGGAGAAGCTGTTCAACCTTAAAGCTGGCCTCACAAAAGCCGACGACACACTCCCTAAGAGACTTCTCGAGGAGCCTATAGCAGAGGGGCCATCAAAGGGAAATGTACACCACCTGAAGGTGCTTCTTCCGGAATACTACAGCGTCAGGGGATGGGATGAAAACGGCTTGCCTACAGATGAGACACTAAGGAATCTGGGGCTCGAAGAATATATCGGATACATTGAAAAATAACCTATAAAGCAAAGTTGGTGATTGATTTGAAAGTTGAGGTCAGACTTTTTGCTACCTTCAGGGAAGGCAGGGAAAAGAAATACTTCCTGGATATGCCGGAAGGCTCGAGGGTAATTGATTTGCTTGATATGCTTAAAATACCTGCAGAGGAAGTCAGCATCCTGCTTCTGAACGGCAGGGACGGGGATGCCATGAGGATACTTGATGAATCAGATGTTGTCGCCGTATTCCCTCCAGTGGGGGGTGGCTAAGGTGATGGAAGACAGATACAGCAGGAATGTCAGTTCAATCACGGAAGAAGAGAACCGCCGGCTGAAGTCGTTCAAGGTGTGCGTCATAGGCTGCGGCGGCCTCGGAGGCTACATTATCGAGATGCTTGGAAGAATCGGCATCGGCACCATAACCGCAGTCGACTACGACCGTTTCGAGGAGACAAATCTTAACAGACAGATACTTTCAGATACAACCAACCTTGGACAGAGCAAGTCTCTGGCAGCCCTCGAGAGGATGAAGAAAGTCAACCCCGAAATAACCCTCAACAATGTGGATCTGCGTTTCGACAGCACAAGCGGAGAGGAGATCATAAGAGGGAGCGACGTCGTGGTCGATGCGCTGGACAACCCTCAGGGCAAGAGGCTTGCGGGAGACCTTTGCGCAAAACTGAACATACCCCTTGTCCATGGGGCCATAGCTGGCTGGTACGGCCAGGTAACTACGGTATATCCAGGAGACAAGGCTATGGATGTGATATGCAAGGAGGGCACCTCCTGCGGAATCGAGAAGGAGCTGGGCAACCCTCCGTTCACTCCGGCTTTCCTGGCGGCAATCCAGACGGCAGAGGTTATCAAGATTCTCCTGAAAAAGGGCGGCACGCTAAGGAACAAGATACTGTACGCCGACCTCCTAAATATGGAATTTGATATTGTGGAGTTGAAAAAATAAGGAACAAATTACAATGGCGAAGCAGCCGCAAGCGGCTGCTTCGAACCAAAACATAAAAACAAATGAAGTTATCAATTTCTCCGAGTCATTTTTTCTAAGGCAGACGCTATGAGGGATGACCGATAGGGATGTGTTGGAAACGATTCATCCTCCATGCTGGAAAGGGGAATGTATTTTGGCATTCTCTTTTCATTGCAAAAAATGAAAAGAGTTTTTTTGATGAAAAAATTGAGCAACCGGGGTGATTAAATTGAATCTTTTCGATGTTGCTTCCATTTCGGAAGTGATCGAAATAATAAATGACAAATTTGAGTATAGCGTTCCTTCGGAAACAGTGGGCCTGCTTGAGTGCCATGACAGGATCCTGCATGATGATGTCGTCTCCGATATCAACATTCCGGATTTCAAAAGATCGACGGTGGACGGATATGCAGTAAGGAGCAGAGACCTGTTCGGAGCATCAGAGACAAGCCCCTCAATGCTCGATCTCACCGGAGAGGCTGAGATGGGCAAGACCAATCTGGGCACCCTGGAATTCCCGGGAGAATGCATGTATGTTCCGACAGGCGGAATGCTCCCCGAAGGTTCAGACGCGGTAATCATGATTGAAGATGTGGAGAAGCTTGACGATATAACCCTGCTGGCGAACAAATCGGTTGCGCCCGGAGAAAACGTGATCCAGATAGGCGAGGATATTGGCAGAGGCGAGCTTGTACTCCGAAAGGGCGCAAGGCTGAGGCCTTACGAAATCGGGGTTCTTGCCAGCATAGGCTGCATCAGTGTCAGAGTCGCCAGGAAGCCACGAATCGGGATAATATCAACAGGAGACGAAATTGTGGAGCCCGGAAAGGTTCCAGGCCTTGGGCAGGTAAGAGATATAAACTCATATCTTTTGTATTCTTTGATACAGGAGAGCTCGGGCGAGCCCGTGATGTACAATTTTGTCAGGGATGATTTTGATGAGCTCAGGGATACCGTTGGAAGGGCCCTGGTTGAATGCGATACAGTCCTCATTTCCGGAGGGAGCTCTGTCGGCAAAAAGGATGAGACCATGAATGTAATAAACTCATTCGAAAACTCCGAAATCCTTGTCCACGGGATAGCCATAAAACCCGGGAAACCGACTATCCTCGGAAAAGCAGGCGGGAAAGCGATATTCGGACTTCCCGGCCATCCTCTGGCATGCGCAGTCATTTACAAAGCTTTTGTAACGAGGTACATGAACAAGCTTACAGGGAAGGTCGAGGCTGAATATCCAGTGGAATGTGAATTTGATATCAACTATCACAAGGCAAAAGGCAGAGAGGAATATCTTCCGGTTGCCATAAACCAGGAAGGCGATGTGAGGATAGCAAGCCCCATACTCTCAAAGTCGGGACTGATCACAGGATTCTCAAAGGCCTGGGGATATATAAAAATAGAGAAGAACAATGAGGGACTCAGAAAAGGCCAGGCTGTGCAGGTCTACAAATTTTAGGGAGGTACTGACGTGGAAAATATTTTTCTGTCCAATATGGAGCTGGACGATGCGCTAAAGCTGTATATAAAAAGCAACCTGCCCTCGGAGGGCAATAAAGAAATAATCAGCACCATCGATTCCTTTCAGCGAGTAACATCCATGCCGGTGTATTCGCTGATGTCTTCGCCTTTTTACAATTCATCGGCGATGGACGGGATTGCTACATTAAGCACGAAAACTTTCAATGCTTCCGAGAAAAACCAGATCACTCTGGAAGAAAATATTGATTATGTTGTTGTGGATACCGGCGATCCGATTCCCAAACAGTTCGACTGCGTAATAATGGTTGAGGACTTAATAAAGATATCCGGTGAGAAGGTGAAAATATACAAGAGCGCATCGCCCTGGCAGCATATAAGGACGCTGGGGGAAGACATCGTGGAGAATCAGCTGATAATCCCTTCAAATCACGCAGTGAGGTCTGTGGACATAGGCGCTATGCTGGCGGGCGGCGTCAATACCATTGAGGTATACAGGAGGCCCAGAGTAGGAATCATTCCAACAGGCACAGAGATAGTCGAGCCGGGCTCGGACCTTAAGATCGGCGATATAGTGGAGTTCAATTCGAGGATATTTTCTGCCCAGATCCAGGAGTGGGGCGGGATCCCTGTCAGATACGGCATAGTCAGGGATGACCGCGAAAAGATAAAGGAGAGCGTTCTCAAGGCGGTCGCCGAGAACGATATTGTCCTGGTAAATGCAGGATCCTCGGCGGGCAGAGAGGATTTCACATGCGGCATTATCGAAGAGCTGGGCAAGGTTCATGTGCACGGCATAGCCATAAAGCCGGGTAAGCCTACCATACTTGGCGAGATTAACGGGAAACCGGTGGTAGGAATCCCGGGTTATCCCGTCTCCGCGTATGTTGTCATGGAAAACATAGTCAAGAAGATCGTCTATGGATTCCAGCAAAGGAAGCTTGAAAAAACAAAAACAGTGGAAGCGTTCGTTTCAAAAAGGATAATGTCGTCTCTAAAATACCTGGAATTTGTAAGGGTGAAGCTGGGAAGGGTTGACGACAAGCTCATCGCAACCCCTTTAAGCAGGGGGGCAGGGACAACAATGTCCCTGGTAAGGGCAGACGGAATAATCTGTGTCCCTCAGAGCTCGGAAGGCATAGAGGCGGGAACAAGGGTGGAGGTCCAGCTGATAAGGTCCGAGGAGGAGGTCAACAACACACTTGTGTCCATAGGCAGCCATGACGTCATAATGGACGTTGCGGCGGACCTGATGAGCCTCAGGGAAAAGCAGTACGTTCTCTCCTCGTCCCATGTGGGCAGCATGGGTGGAATACTGGCACTGAGGAACGGGGAGACCCATATGGCCCCGATACATCTGCTGGATGAAGAGACCGGGGAGTACAATGTTTCCTATATCAGGAAGTATATAAAGGATACGGACATCTCGCTTATAAAATGCGTGAAAAGGATACAGGGCCTCATGGTTAAAAAGGGCAACCCTATGAACATAAACAGCCTGAACGACATAGCGGAGGTTAAGGCCAGGTTCGTAAACAGGCAGAGAGGCTCAGGCACAAGGCTTTTGCTCGACTATAACATGAAAAAGCTTAATATAGCTCCGGTTGACATTTCCGGGTATGAAAGGGAAGAATTTACCCATCTCAAGGTTGCTGCAGCAGTGGCGGCAGGGGATGCGGACTGCGGCCTGGGAGTATATTCTGCGGCAGTGCTGATGGACCTGGACTTTATCCCCCTTTGCCATGAGGAATATGATTTGGCAGTTCCTACAAAGTTTCTTCAGGATGACAAAGTAAAGGAATTCATCGAAGTCATAAGGAGCGATAAATTCATCAGCGAGCTTAACAGGCTTGGAGGCTATGAACATGAAGGTATCGGCAGGGTAATAGCAGTATAGATTGGGGTGATTACATTGTTGGATATGAATGGAAGAAAAATCAACTATATTAGGGTTTCTTTAACAGACCGCTGCAATCTGAGATGCATCTATTGTATGCCTGAAGAAGGGATAAGCAAAAAAGAGCACCACGAGATCATAAGACATGAAGATATATTGAAGATATTGAAGGCTTCTGCCTTCCTGGGAATAGACAAGGTAAGATTCACTGGCGGGGAACCTCTCATTGTCAAGAATATTGACAGGCTTATCCATGAAGCTTCAAGGATCAACGGGATCGAAGACATAGCGATCACAACAAACGGCATCCTGCTCAATTCAATGGCAGGGGAGCTGAAAAAAGCCGGTTTGAAAAGGGTGAATATTAGCCTTGATTCCCTCAAGGAGGATAAGTTTAGAAAAATCACGCGCGGCGGCAATATACAGGACGTACTTCAAGCAATAGAGAAGTGCATAAATTTAGGCATAAAGCCGGTAAAAATAAATTCGGTGCTCATAAAGGGGATCAACGATGACGAAATATCCGACCTTATAAGGCTCACGAAAGAGCTGCCCGTGCACGTCAGGTTTATAGAGCTGATGCCAATAGGGGAGGGTATGAATTATTACGAAACAGGATTCATCAGTTCTGATCAGGTCTTGAGCGAACAGAAGGAGCTTGTGCCTTTAAACAGTAATGAAGGAAGCACTGCCAGTCTTTTCAAACTTCCGAATTCGAAAGGGACCGTAGGTTTCATAAGCCCCTTAAGCTGCAAATTCTGCAGGAATTGCAACAGGATAAGGCTTACATCTACGGGGACAATTAAGCCCTGCCTCCATTCGGATACCGAATATGATCTGAAGAAATATCTTGAGAGTGAAATAGGTTTAATATCGGAACTGAAAGAAATAATTTACAACAAACCTGCAGAGCACAATCTGGAGAACGACGGAAAGAGCAGCAGCAAAAGGGAGATGTTTGAAATAGGCGGCTGATCCGGTGCGCCGGCGCAAATCGTATTTCGAAAGAAAAGAGATAATTCTGAAGGAGTGTATTTGAATGGCGAAGGTTATTGCAATAAATATCAGCGAGAAAAAAGGCGAGATGAAGCATCCCATAGAAAAAGGGTTGTTCAAAGAGGAACACGGCCTGGTAGGAGATGCACATGCAGGAAAATGGCACAGGCAGGTCAGCCTTCTTGGAAATGAGAGCATCGAAAAGATGAAGAATATGGGGGCGGAAGGACTTTGCTTCGGTAATTTCGCAGAGAACCTGACCACTGAGGGGATCGCTTTGTACGAGCTTCCGGTGGGAACAAAGCTCAAAATCGGTGAAACCGTAATGGAAGTTACCCAGATTGGCAAGGAATGCCATATGGGGTGCGCGATACGTGAACAGGTCGGAGACTGCATAATGCCGAGGGAAGGCATATTCACGAGGGTTTTGACCGGAGGCTGGATCAAGGCCGGAGATGAGATAGAAATCTTAAGCAAATAATGCTATAATGTTCATAATATTATAACAAATTTCCGAGTTGGATTTCCTAAGGCAGCGATGCTATGGAAATTCAACCATTGGGTGATCGGAGAAATCTGTTCGCCTCCCGTGTTTGGAAAGGAAGCTTTCATATTGGCCTTTCCTTTGGTATGCAAAGGATTATTTTTTTGGCGAAAGTTTTCCTTTTACATATAATAAATTAAAGGGGGAACAAAAATGTTCAAGAAGAAGAAACTATTAACTATGGGCCTTGCAATTATTCTGGTTATGTCATTATTTGTAGGCTGCGCAGAAAAGAAAGAAGCTGCAAAAATCATCGGCACAATTAGGCTTGCCACAACCACGAGCACTCAGGACAGCGGCCTGCTGGATGAAATCCTTCCGGATTTTACATTCAAGACCGGCTATGAAGTTGAAGTGATCGCCGTCGGATCTGGCGAAGCTATGAAAATGGGTGAAAACGGCGAAGCTGATGTCCTTCTCGTTCATTCACCGCAGGCCGAAAAAGATTTCGTGGCAGCAGGACACAGCCCTGCAAGATATGATGTAATGTACAATGATTATGTAATCATCGGACCAAAGGATGATCCGGCAGGGATCAAAGCAGCAGCTCCGGACAACGCACAGGCTGCATTCAAAAAGATCTATGATGGCCAAGTTACATTTATCTCTAGAGCCGACGAATCCGGAACCCACAAGAAAGAACTGGCAATCTGGACCAAATTAGGGCTGACTCCATCGGGAGACTGGTATATAGAATCCGGAAAAGGCATGGGCGACGTCATCACAATGACTGATGAAAAGCTGGGATACACCCTTTCTGACAGAGCAACATGGCTTAATATGTCATCAAAAACCGACCTCGCCATAGTTACAGAGGGAGACAAGGATCTTTTTAACCAGTACGGCGTAATGGTGGTTGATCCTTCCAAAAACGCGCAGATCAATGCAGCGGGTGCGCTTGCATTCCAGGAGTGGATACTTTCGGCTGATACCCAGAAGCTGATTGGAGAATATGGCGTTGAAGAGTACGGAAAGGCATTATTCACGCCAAATGCCGCAGTTAAATAACCGAAAATGATAATTGCAATATAATTATGGGGGCAGAGGCAATTTTTTTAATATCCTTAAGGCAAAGATTGCCTCTGCCTTTTATAACCAATGATACTAACTTAGGAAGGAAAATGTTATGGACGTAATCGCAGAAGGATTCAAGGCTGCAATCGAATTGCTTTTAAAGGGTGATGCGCAACTATATGAAATTGTGGGACTGTCCTTAGCAGTATCCCTGTGTTCTGTGGCAGTTTCCACTTTCATCGGCGTGCCTTTGGGAGCATTGATAGGCACCCATGATTTTAAGTTTAAAAATGCTTTGTTAAGGATAATCTATACGCTGATGAGCCTGCCGCCTGTTATTGCCGGCCTTCTTGTGTTCCTTTTTATAATGCGTAGAGGTCCGTTAGGTTCGTGGGAATTGGCATATACGCCAGCAGCTATGGTAATAGCTCAGGTGTTCCTTGTAACACCGATTATCACTGGGCTTACCTATAATATAGTGAGAGAGAAGGCAACAAAAGTCAAAAACATAGCAATAACTTTAGGAGCCGGAAAACTGGAACGCTTAAAACTGCTGCTTTCAGAATTGAAAATCGGAATTTTAGCGGCAGTTATAACTGGTATGGGAAGAGCCCTTTCCGAGGTGGGCGCAGTAATGATAGTCGGCGGAAATATCAAAGGGAAAACACGTGTCATGACCACATACATTGCCCAGCTGAAGAGCATGGGAGATTACAGCACCGCCATCGCTGTAGGTATTGTACTGATGGTCCTGGCATTCCTAATAAATTCGTTTTTATATAATTATCAACAGAGAGATGAAAGATTATGAATATTTTTATTGATAAAATAATCAAGGAATATGACGGCCGAAGGGTTCTGGATGTTGAATCTCTTCAAATCAAGGATGGGGCCTTTTGCGGCGTTATCGGACCAAACGGTTCGGGGAAAAGCACGCTTTTAAACATTATAGCAGGACTCACGGAAGCCACATCTGGGCAGGTGTTCTATGAAGAACATGGTGTAACAGAGCCGCCCTTTAAAAACATGACCATGGTATTTCAAGCGCCGTACCTTTTAAGAACAACCGTCGAAAAAAACATTGCGTACCCTTTAAAGCTGAGGGGGTGGAAGCCTCAGGACATCGATAAGCGGGTCAGGGAGCTTGCAGATGAGCTCGGCCTGACAGATTTTCTGAAGCATAAAAGCTGGAACCTTTCGGGAGGCGAAGCGCAAAAGGTGGCGCTTGCAAGGGCACTGTCATTCAGGCCTGACCTGCTGCTGCTCGATGAGCCGACGGCAAACATAGACCCTGCTGCAACCGCAGAAATCGAAAGAATGCTGAAGAAAACAAATGAAGAAGAAGGGACGACAATAATTGTCATCACACACAATTTGGTGCAGGCAAAAAGATTATGCAAAGAGATCCTTCTTCTCAACAAAGGTGAAGCTGTAGAGTTTGGACCCGGTGAGAAAATGCTGAGAAATCCTGACAATGAACTGACTAGAAGGTTTATTGCAGGAGAAATATTGACATAAACCGAAAATGTGAAATCATCCGAATGCGGTTAAATGGAAAGGAGACCCTGATACATTAAAATATACCAGGGTCTCCTTGTTCTTTTCTGAATTTGTCGAGCACTTCAATGGTGTTTTAGATATTAGTCTGGAACCCCAACCATGACAGATGTCGCTTTTATAACAGCAATAGCATCGGAGCCTACTTTAAGATTCAACTCGTTTACTGAGGTCATGGATATTGTTGCACTGATCTTGTTGCCGCCGCCGATGTCTATGATTACGATAGCGTTGACAGCACCTTCTTTAATTTCTACAACTTTACCAGGCAATTGATTTCTAGCGCTTAATTTCATAAAAATCACCATCCTTTACACAGAGTATAACATAATATTTAACTAGGGTGCCATGATTTCAGAAATTTTACTTTGGCATCTCTTTTTGAACTTCAGAATTGCGCTTCTATGAATGATGATGTAAAATGAATTGCAATAACATATCTCATCATTTGGAGGAAAAATGGAACAGAAAAACGATTATAATATAAATTCGCTGGTTAAATCCATGAAAATATTAGAGCAGCTTGTGGAAAAGGGAGAGATGAGCATACTGGAGCTTACCGAGTCCTCCGGCATGGGGAAAAGCACGGTGCACCGAATCCTTGGAACGTTCAAATCAATTGGATACGTGGACCAGAACAAGGATAACCTCAAGTATTTCCCAACCCTCAAGATATTCCAGCTCGGGACAAAGGCATCCAACAGGATCCCCCTCAAGAAAATTATACGGCCATACCTGCAGGAGATATTCGACAAGTGCCACGAGACCGTCAACTTCGGTATTGTGGACAGCGGCGACCTCATTTATCTGGATAAGATAGTCACTTCGGAGCCTCTAAGGGTCGACCTCGAGATAGGCAACAAGGTCAGCGCCTACTGCACCGGCATAGGCAAGGCCATCCTGGCGTTCACAGAAGGACTGGATATCTCGAAGATAGATTTCGTAAAGAAGACGGAAAACACGGTTGATTCTCCAGAAAAATTCCTGGAGCAGCTGGAGTTCATAAGGAAGAACGGGTACAGCGTCGAGCACGAGGAATACATCCCCGGACTCACCTGCATAGCTGTTCCGTTAAAAAGCAGGGACGGCAGGGCTCTGGCCGGCATTAGCATCTCGGTCCCAAGCATGAGGCTGAACGAAAAAAGGGAGAAGGAAATCGTCAGACTGCTGCTGGATACAGTGAAGAAAATCGATACGGCAAACTATTAGCAAAAGAGAAAACCGCCCCGGGATTCGGTCTGAATCCTGGGGATTTTTTTCGTATTAAGATACATCAAGCTTTTGAAAAAAATATATCAATTATTTTCAAAAAAATAGTGCAATATTTTTTGAATGTAGTATAATGATAATCGAAGTCAAGAAAAAATAGAACTGAGTTCTACAATGTAGAATCGAAATAATAATATGAAGGTGATTTGTATTGAGTAGGATAAGAGTTTTTGCAGGGCATTTCGGCAGCGGCAAAACAGAGATTGCAATAAATTATGCCATATACCTTGCCAAACAGGGCCACAAGGTGGCCATAGTAGATATCGACATTGTGAACCCATATTTCTGCACAAGGGACGTCAAGGGAATCCTGGACAGCCACGGAATCAAGCTGATAGCTGCAGACCCTAATCTCTCCAACGCGGAGCTGATGGTGGTGCCGGCAGAGGTCAAGGCAGTTTTCAACGACAAGAGCTACGAGGTAGTCATGGATATCGGAGGGGATGACCAGGGCGCTGTAGTACTCGGAATGTACAACAGATATTTCAAAGAGGAGCCTTACGACATGTACTTTGTCGTGAACAACACCTGCCTTATGCGTACACGGTATGCGCCGCCGGTCTGGCGGGCGAGATCGAGGGAAAGGTTCATGGGGATATATTCCCGATAGACATTTACATGAGGCCGCCCTGGAGAGAAAAAGGTCTATAACCAAATTCATAGTATACAAGGAGGGGTCATTAATGCCAAGAGTAACATTCAGAGAGGAACTTTGCAAAGGCTGCGGTTTATGCATAGTTGCATGTCCTAAACAGATCATAAGCTTTGCTGACAGACTCAATGCAAAGGGTTACAAGCCAGCGACAGTAACTGAAGACAAAATGAAAGACTGCATCGGCTGCGTATCATGCGGAAGAATGTGTCCTGATTGCGTAATCACAGTTGAAAAATAATTTAGGAGGGGTTTCTATAATGGGAGAAAAAGTATTGATGAAAGGTAACGAAGCCATAGGCGAAGCAGCTATCAGAGCTAACTGCGCAGCGTTCTACGGTTATCCGATTACCCCGCAGACAGAGATTTCTGCATATATGGCAAAAAAGATGCCTAAGATAGGCAGAGTGTTCCTGCAGGCTGAAAGCGAAATTTCAGCTATAAACATGATATACGGAGCTGCAGGCACCGGAGTAAGAAGCATGACATCATCAAGTTCGCCTGGAATAAGCTTGAAGGCTGAAGGAGTTTCATATATAGCCGGCGCTGAACTGCCGTGCGTTATAGTTAACATAGTAAGAGGAGGCCCTGGCCTCGGAAGCATACAGCCGGCTCAGTCCGACTACCACCAGGCAACAAAGGGACTCGGACACGGCGACTACAACATGCCTGTTCTTGCGCCTGCTTCAATACAGGAAATGGTTGACCTGGTACAGGACGCGTTTGACATAGCAGACACATACAGAAGCCCTGTTATGGTAATGGGCGACGGAATGATGGGACAGATGATGGAGCCTGTTGAGTTCAAGGAAAGGCCTGCAAAGGCAATGCCTGAAAAGACATGGGCGGCAAACGGCCTCAACGGAAGAAAAGAGCACAACGTAATCAACTCCCTCTACCTTGCTCCTGAAGCGCTTGAACAGCACAACATACACCTTCAGAAGAAGTTCAAGGCCATGAAGGAAAACGAAGTAAGATACGAGCTTTACAACTGCGAAGATGCAGACCTTATATTCGTTGCTTACGGAACAACTTCAAGGATATGCAAGAGCGTTATAGGCCTTGCCGCCAAGGAAGGAATAAAGCTCGGAATGATAAGACCGATAACATTATGGCCATTCCCTGCAGAAGCGTTCGAGAAGACAATAGGAATGACAAAGAACGGATACCTTTCAGTAGAGATGAGCTGCGGACAGATGGTTGACGACGTAAGGACGACAGTCCTAGGAAGAAAGCCTGTAGAATTCTACGGAAGATCAGGCGGAATGATACCTGAGCCGCAGGACATACTGGACAAAGTTAAAGAACTCGTAGGGGGTGCAAAATAATGGCTGTAGTTTTTGAAAGACCGAAAGCATTGGTAGATGTTTCTACACATTATTGCCCTGGATGTACTCATGGAATAATCCACAGGTTAGTTGCAGAGGTAATAGATGAATTGGGAATAGTTGACAAGACAA
>JAGFXP010000086.1 GCA_017861315.1 Bacillota bacterium
AGGGATCTGCCGAAGTAGCTTTCGAAACGGTCCGGGCTGATCCGCATGGAGTAGGCGCTCCAGAACAGGTAGTAGGCCGCCCGCTGCCTCAGGGAGAAATCCAGCGTCAGGGATGTGGGGAGCCGCCCCTGAGCGATCCTCTGGATGTAGGCCTCGATCGAGAAGGTGTTGATCTTGAACTGCTCCTTCAGCAGCGTCGTGGCGGACACTCCGAAGCCGAGGAAATTGTCCCTGGTGATTGAGGAGTATTTTTCGGTCCCGGGCCTGGCGAACGTCCAAACCGAGGTCCTCTGGTAGCCCTTCTCAGCGCAGAAAGCTGTTATCTCCGAGAGCATCCGCTTCTTTTCCTGCTCCGGAAGCGGCTTGTACAGGTTGTCCGCGAAGGTGAAGTCTATGAAAGGGTAGGTCGAGATCTGTGTCGCACCGTTTGCAAAGGCCGTCTCTATGTCATTCTTCAGGATATCGGCCGTCTGGCCGGGTATGGCGAAGATCAGGTCCATGTCAACGGTTTCGAATCCCGCCTTCCTGACCGCATCGAAAATCCTTCCGTAGTCAGGCTCGCTCCTGCCGAGAGCGGTAAGGCAGCCCAGGTCGAAGGACTGCACCCCTATGCTTATCATGGTCACTCCAGCAGCTTTGAGCTTGTTAAGGGTGTCGCCCCTCACGTCCTCGGGATGAAGCTCCACCCCTATGCCGTCCCGGATCACGAAATGCTTTTTGAGCGCGCCGATTATTTCTCCCAGGCGGTCCAGCATGAGGGCGGGCGTTCCTCCCCCGAAGTACAGGCTTGTGACTTCCCTGGGCCCGGACATCGTCCTGCCCACCAGTTCTATCTCGCCCAGCAGAGCCTCCAGGTATTTTTCTGCAAGCTCATGGTCGTAGATCACCTTGCAGTAGGGGCAGAAGCTGCATATGCTCCTGCAGAAAGGGATGTGCACGTAGAGCCCCAGCCCTTCCAGGCTTTCGAAATCCAGCCTGTCATCGTGCCTGTTTGTGAACTCGAAGGGCCTGAAGGACCTTGTGATCCATATTCTTAGAAGCGATGTAATGTTCATGCTATGCCTCCTCTTAGATGTATTTCAGATAGGTGCGCAGCATATCGAGGATGACGGGGAGCTTGCCCTGGAATACAAGTGAGTACTCCGCCGCAAACATGTAGCCGCACCTGCTGCACAGGTCGGGTATTTCGATGCATCTCCCGCAGACGTACTGCTTTCCGTCCTCGATTATTGCGCACTGGTAACAGGGTACGGGAAAATCGTTCCTGATGATATACGGGAAGGCGCTCCTCAGGTTGAGTACAGGCATGCCCAGATCCATCATCCGTTCTACCTCCTGCAGGCATCGGGCTTTTTCAGCCGCAGAAAGTGAAAGCTCCTCCGTCCCGGGGTACGGCGTATGGAGATTGAAGGACACCGCCCTGACGTTTGGTTCCGACCGGGCCACCCTGCACACCTGCTCGATCTCATCCTTGTTTATCCGGTTGATGGCCATGTAGAGGCATATGTTCGGCGATGCGGCGCTCCTTATGTTGTCCAGTATCCTGTCGTAGGTTACGCCGCGGATCTCGTTGTGCTTCTCGCGTCCCCCGTCCAGGCTCACCATGACCATGTCCGCTCCCGGAAGGTCGATGGGGAACATCCCGTTGGTGACTACATTCACTATGAGGAAGCCCATTGCCTTGGCTTCCGCCGTGAGGTCGCGCAGGGTCTTCCCCGAGTCCTGCCAGAGGAAGGGTTCCCCGCCGAAGAAGAACAGGATGCGCACACCCTGTCCGTAAAGCTGCTGCATCTCCCGGCGCACCTGGCTGTAGGGGTATATGACTGATGTTATGTTGTTCACGGCGCAGTGCCTGCAGGACAGGTTGCACCTGTCGGTTATTATCACCGCGCCGATTATCGGTTTCCTCCATCCGAAAAGAACCGTGCCGGCTCCGAATGCCGCAAATTTCAAAAGGGAAGACGTCTTCATCACCGTTGTTCACCCCCACCGATCGGGGACGGTTAACAAATGTTCGACATTTGCAGTAAAAGCGAATTAAATGTTAACCGTCCCCGAATTCTTTATCAAAATTATAGCATAAAAAAGGCACGCCCACAAAGGCCGTGCCGTGATGCTGCATTTACTGTTTTATGCCCCGTAGAAGAGGCTGCTTGACGAGTACTCAGGATCGCTTGTCACGTCGATTCCCAGCTTCCTGTACGTCTGCTCGTCGCTCTCGCTGAGTATTGTTGTGGAGTGCGCCTGACATCCCTTGAGCTTCGAAAGCTTCTTCAGGGCTACCTGCGCCATAGGGTTTGTTGCTGCGCATATGGAAAGCGCTATGAGGATCTCTTCGCTGTTGAGTGTTGTTGCTTTGCTGTGAAGGACCTTCATCTTCAGGTCTACGATCGGCTCCAGGATCACAGGGGATATCAGGTGTATCTCGTCTGCAATTTTCGCATAGTGCTTCACTGCGTTCAGAAGCGCTGATGCCGCAGCATCCATGATGGTTGTCCTTCTGCCTGTGATGATTGTTCCGTCTTCAAGCTCAAGGGCTATAGCTGGAACGAGGTCGGTCTTTCCTGAAAGCTCCCTTGTCTTTTCAGAGTATTCCCTGGCTGCTGTCACTGTCTTTCTGTCCTCTTCCTTAAGGTTCAGCTCGTCCATGAGGAGCTTGGATCTCATGAAGGTTTCCTTGTCGATGTAGCCTTTTTTGTATTCACAGCCTGTCTTGTAGTATCTTCTGATTATTTCCTGCCTTGATGCTTCCTTGACAGCCTCGTCGTCGGTGATTCCGAAGCCTACCCTGTTCACGCCCATGTCGGTAGGTGATTTGTACACAGCTTCTTTTCCCGTTATCTTTTCTATGATTCTCTTGAGTACAGGGAACGTCTCAATGTCTCTGTTGTAGTTGACCGCTACGGAGTTGTAAGCTTCAAGATGGAATGGATCGATCATGTTTACGTCCTTGAGGTCCACGGTTGCTGCTTCGTAGGCAACGTTGACCGGATGCTTGAGCGGAAGGTTCCAGACAGGGAAGGTCTCGAACTTGGAGTAGCCTGCTGTCTTTCCGCGTCTGAATTCATGGTAGAGCTGGCTGAGGCATGTTGCCAGCTTTCCGCTTCCCGGGCCCGGTGCAGTTACAACTACTATAGGCTTAGTTGTTTCGATGTACGGGTTCTTTCCGTAGCCCTCGTCGCTTACGATCAGATCCACGTCTGTCGGGTATCCAGGTGTAGCTTCATGCTTGTAAACCTTTATGCCTCTTCTCTCGAGCTTGTTTATGAAGACGTTGGTTGCAGGCTGTCCCTCGTATCTTGTTATAACTACGCTGTTGACATCCAGGTCATATGCCCTCAGGTCGTCGATCAGCCTGAGCACGTCCAGGTCGTATGTGATACCGAAGTCTCCCCTTATCTTGTTTCTCTCTATGTCCCCTGAATAAACGCAGATTACGACTTCAACCTTCTCTTTTAGTTTCTGAAGAAGCTTAATCTTGGCGTTCTCGTCAAAGCCTGGCAGGACCCTCTTTGCGTGCATGTCGAACAGCAGCTTTCCGCCGAACTCGAGGTACAGCTTGTCATAGCTCTGCACTCTTTCAAGTATAAATTTTGACTGTTCCTCTAGGTACTTTTTGTGATCAAATCCAATCTTCATAATTACTCCTCACTACATATTATTTATATATTTTAACCATTATGTCACATCTTCAAATTGATGTAAACACAATGTTAATCTGCTGATTTCTTTCCTTTTGCGCAACGACAAATAGGCCTATGGGGTTCCATAAGCTGAACGCTGTTCCGTATTTATTTCTGAATCTTGAGATAGATGTTCTTAGAAAATTTCTGATGTGAACATGCAGGTTGCACTGGTCGCTGATTTTCCCGATGGCCGGGCTTGAGAGGTCGTTTTTAGAGTCAGTAGGTCTGATGCTGACCACTTTGGGAGAAGAGCTGATAATTTTGTTGTCGATAAACCTGAGTGCTTTTGGGGTCACCCCGGCCTTACCGAGCAGCTTTCGGTTTTTCTGCCGTTTTCTGATAGCGGTCGAGCAGTTCTTCCTCATTACGATCCCTCCTCTGCATTTAAATCACTTTTACTATTTTAGTTACTTAGCCGCTTTAAGTCAAGGGGAAATCCGAGTTTTTTTCAGCTGTGTTTCCAGCCCAAATGGACAGAATTGTCAGCAGATTCGACTCAGCCCCCTGGGGACTGCCCTGTTCCCCTGCTGGAGATTTTCCCGTAACGGGGGTTGACAGCAATAAAAACCGGCTATATAATAACAATTGTGTTTAAAAACAAATATAGTTTTCTTATCGAGAGAGACTGAGGGACTGGCCCTATGATGTCTCAGCAACCAGCATGCTCATTGTGTGCAAGGTGCTAAATCCTGCAGAACATTGTTCTGAGTGATAAGGAGAGGTCAAAAGCATTCTAACTTCTTCTTTTCATGGAAGAAGTTTTTTTATTGCTCATTTTTGAAAAAAAAATACTTATCGAGAGCGGCGGAGGGACTGGCCCTATGAAGCCCGGCAACCAGCATGATTCATTTGCATGCATGGTGCCAATTCCTGCGGTGAAAACCGGGAGATGAGGACAGGTGTATTTGTTATGCCCGGAGTTCTCTCCGGGCATTTTTATTTTTTTATGGAGGTTACGCTATGATACAGATCAGAAATTTGGACAAAAGCTTCGACGGCACCCAGGTGCTTAAGGATATCAGCATCGACATCGAAGCAGGCGACATCTACGGCATAATAGGCCTGAGCGGCGCCGGGAAATCAACGCTGCTCAGGTGCATAAACGGCCTGGAGGGCTACGACAGCGGCAGCGTCTCGGTCATGGATATGGAGGTAGGCGGTCTTGACCGGGAAGGGATCAGGCAGCTCAGGCGGAATCTGGGGATGATATTCCAGAACTTCAACCTTCTCGGCAGGAAAGACGTCTTTGAAAACATCGCCCTCCCCCTGGAGCTCTGGGGCTTCGACAAGGATGCCGTAAGCGGGAGGGTCCATGAGCTCCTGAAGCTTGTGGGGCTTCAGGACAAAATACACGAGAAACCGAAGAACCTGAGCGGAGGCCAGAAGCAGAGGGTTGCTATAGCCAGGGCCCTTGCTCTTCAGCCGAAAGTGCTGCTCTGCGACGAGGCCACCTCGGCGCTGGACCCCAGGACCACGAAATCCATACTTGACCTCCTGAAGGAGATCAACGGCAAGCTCGGCCTGACCATAGTCATAATCACCCACCAGATGGAGGTTGT
>JAGFXP010000053.1 GCA_017861315.1 Bacillota bacterium
AGGACGTAGCTGTACTTGCTGTTGCCGAGGTCGAACTTTTCAACGATGCCCCTGCCTTCGAACAGGTCGAGAGTCCTGTATACGGTGGAAAAATCAAGGTCTACGCCCTTTTCAGAGCAGACAGTGTGAATCTCTTCAGCATCAAGCGCTTCGGTGCTGTTTTCCAGAATTTCGAGGATCGCTGTCCTGGCCTTTGTTATTTTTATATTAAACTTTTTTAAGAATTTTTTTTCATCCATAAGAATAGCTCCCGGCAATTTATTAAGACGAATATTTTCCGCTAACCTTTTGATCCTTTTTTATTATACACCATGCAGCGAATACTGTTAACATCGAAAGAATAATCAAACCCAAAATAATGGGAAGCATTCCCAGATGCAGCTGTTCAGCTGCTACCTGATAGCAGCCTATAAATCCGAAAAAGATAAATGCTCCTGCTGAAATCAACTTAACTGTTCTCTCAGGTATGTTTTTACACATTACTACACCTATTATGATACCAACAGCGTCCGCTATCAGCATTCCAGTTGTAGTGCCCATCAAAATCCCCAAAGGACTCCCAGGAAATTTTGCTGCCAGTGCAATCGTCGCAAGTTGTGTTTTGTCTCCCATCTCGGCAATAAAAAACGCCAGCGCAACTGTTACAATCGCACCATATTTAGTTGTCCTGTTTTCTTCCCCTTCAAGCTTGTCTCCACGAATCGTCCACAAACCGAAAAAAATGAATGATAGTGAAGCTATCCCTTGTATCCATATCTGGGCAGAATCGAACCTGGTTATATAATTACCTACCGCTACTGCAAGAGCATGATTGAATACAGTTGCAATAAACACTCCTATCATAACCTTTGAAGCCTTATATCTTGTTGCGAAAGCCATTGCCAGAAGCTGCGTCTTATCCCCCATCTCAGCAAGCACGACAGCTCCAGCCGAAAAAAGATAAGCAATTAAATCAAAATGCATAATAATCATCCTTTCATTTTTAAAATTCTCTTTGATATATGTATTAAAATAAAAAAAGACTTCAAGCATAACCTGCTCAATCTGCAGGCCATGCTAAAAGTCTCGTTACCAAACAGGCTACAAAGCCAGGTGAATTGTTCACCAGCATGTTGACTTTATATAAAAAACTACTCCCTTTTAACCATGATATAATATCATGTTTCCCGTAACGTTGTCAAACCTTAATTTTTAACCATGAGTGCTCCCGGATGATTTATTCAGCCTATTTTCTCAAATTTGGCGAGTCGAAGAAAAGACCCGATACGTATAGTTTTCCGTCCTTTTCGCTCGTCACAACCTTTACCACAACATAGTCCTCTTCCTTGTCGAATTCTGAAGGCCTCCTCGGTGAAGGCAGCCTTCATCTTCTCGTCCATGTCCCTTATCAGCGCCTCGCGGTCTCTGTTTTTGATGCTCAGCAGTATGTTATCCGTCACGGGCTCCACCCTGTCCCTGAAGGATTCATCGATCGCTCCACCGCTGGAGCAGCCTGCAAGAACAAGAACTGCAAGTGTAAGCAGCACAGCAATAATCCTTTTCATTAAATCTCCCCCTCAACTGAATTTTCGCTTTTTCCGAAGATTTTTTTCGATTTAAATATGAAGTACAGGCTCATCGCGGCGACGGCAGCCAGCCCCGCTTCTATCGGCAGAATGCCGGATATCACACCTTTTTGATAGAGCGCCGCCGGGAAGTCCACCGCAGCGTGCAGCAGAACAGCATATATGACATACCTGAATTTCTTCCGCTTCACTCCGTAAAGCACCAGCAGCGAAAGCGCTACCTGCAGCGCCAGGGCAAACATCCTCTCAAATCCGGATATAAGGAAAAGGTGAGGGGCCGTTCCCGTAAGCGCGCCTGTGTAAGGTTCCAGGGCTTCCGGCAGGCTTCCGGCGTTCATCATGAATGACATGTAGAGATTCTGCGCAGCAGCCAGCGCGCCTATGAGCACCGCCTCTATGCCTCCGTGGCCAATTCCGTACGCTACCCCGTCTTCCCATCTCTCCCTGCCGCGAAGCAGGAATTTGAATCCCAGGAATCTCCCAGTCTCCTCGAATATTCCTGCCGCGAATGCCCCGTAGACAGCGTAAATCCACGGGTCATCAAGGAACATTGACGTCTCGAAGTTCACTATCAGGAAATACACGTGCATGCTTCTCTCCAGCACAAGGACGAATAAGATGAATATAACCGCACCGACAAGGATGTTCCTGAGGGTTTTCTTGAATTTTGACGAGCACCAAACAGCTGCCGCGATTGGAATCCCTGCTGAAAGAACAAGGCTGATAACCATAGCGGCAATAGACGCATTACTAACCATAATCCCGCCTCCTTATTAATATAATTATATCACAACAGGCATAATCTTACATTCCCGCATATGTATTGAATGAAAGGAGTTGATAAGCATGGCAGTAACATCAAACAAGACTGACTGCAACATGGTGATCAGGTACAACGAAGGGGTTGACCAGTACGGGGTGGACCTTGTGAAATCCCAGAAATTCTCCGGAGTCAAGACTACAGCGCTTGACCAGGACATTTACGACGTGGCAAAGGCTCTTGAGACCCTGATGCCGACGGCTGTAGTGGAAATCGTCAGAAATGACGAGAATGCACTGATGAACGAATAATAAAAAGGAGGGCGACAGACAATGAGTAAGACTTTGACTATGAGTTTTTTGAACGAAGAAGGAAGAAAAGCCACCGTCAGGCTAAACACTGTTAAGGAAGACGTGACCGAACTTGAAGTGCAGAGCGCCATGGACGTGATCCTGGCAAAAAACATATTTTCCAGCAAGGGCGGAGACCTTAAACTCAAGGATTCCGCTGTCATAGTTAACAGGGAAAATACAGAGCTTTCCGTGAGATAGCGTTTAAGGCAGCCATATGAGCGGCGATCTCTTGACTATGATTGGAAACGTCGGGTTTCCCATTGCAGTATCCGTCTATCTACTGGTAAGGATTGAGGGCAAGCTGGAGACCCTTGCGGCGAGCATAAACAACCTGTCAAACGTGATAAACCGGCTGGAATAACAGGAACACCCGAGGCGATTGTTTTCGCCCCGGGTGTTTTTTTCTGATGTCAAATCAGAACAGCTTGTCCGCTTCCTCTGCCGGCATAGGCCTTCCGGTCAGGTATCCCTGCACTTCGTCGCAGCCTATTCCTTTCAGGATATCGTACTGCGCTTGCGTCGATACTCCTTCTGCAATGACCTTGAGATTCATCTTGTGCGCAAGCTCCACTATTCCATGGATAATCGAGACCGTTTTTGATGACTCAGTCGCAAGCTCAACGAACGATTTGTCTATCTTTATGGCGGAGAGCGGCACCCTGGCGAGGTATGTAAGGGAGGAGTAGCCTGTGCCGAAATCGTCAAGGAATATCCTCACCCCTTCCGAGGCAAGTGCTTCAAGCGACTTGTCGTTGTAGCGCATCCCTCCCATGAGGACACTCTCATTGATCTCTATCCCCAGGGCCTCGGTCGGAAGCTCCGTTTCGACCAGTATCCCTTTTACGGTTTCCAGAAAACCTGTCTCGTTTATCTGCATAACAGAAATGTTGACAGAGGTGAATATATCCCCCAAGCCCTTCGCCCTCCAGGCCATGTTCTGCCTGCATACAGTGTCGATAACCCAACTGCCCAGCTCCACCATAAGCCCCGCCTCTTCGGCTATGGCTATGAATTCATAAGGCGGAACATAACCAAGCTTGGGCGAATTCCACCTGAGAAGCGCCTCCATCCCTGCAATCTCCCCGGTCTTGAAGCTGAAGTATGGCTGATAGAATACCTTCAGCTCATCATTTCTGATCGCTTCCCTCAGTTCCTTCTCGATCACCGTTTTCCTCATAATGTCCTTGTTCATGCTAACATTATAGAACTTGAATTTATTCTTGCCGCTTTCCTTTGCCCTGTACATCGCTGTATCTGCGTTCTTCAGAAGGCTTGCAGAATCCGTACCGTCTTCCGGGTAAAGCGTCACTCCGACGCTCGCGGTAACAAACACCTGCTTGTCTACGATCGTGAAGCTCTTCAGGAATACTTGTGTCAGCGCGTAGGCGAGGTCCGTGATCTCCCTCATGTCTTTTGTATCGTACTTTATTACAAGGAATTCGTCCCCGCTGAGCCTTCCCACATAGCTGTTCTTCCCTGAGCAGCTTCTCAGCCTTGACGCAGCGGCAGCCAGCAGGATGTCACCGCAGTCATGCCCCATGGTGTCGTTCACCTTCTTGAAATCATCGAGATCGACGAAGTATACGGCCCCCTTTTCATGCCTTGCTTTCATATCTATCAGTTTCTCGTCAAGCATCTTCATTATGGAAGCCCTGTTCATAAGGCCTGTCAGCTTGTCGTAGTAAGCAAGATGCCTTATCTCCTCCTCGTATTTCTTCTGCGAGGATATGTCGCCGATATAGCCGTATGCCCTGACGCTCCTGTCCTTGTATGTCAGGACTTTGCCTCTCACCTGAATCCATTTGTATTCCCCTGTTGCCACCTTCAGCCTGAATTCCGCAGTGAAGCTATCCTTCCTGTCCTTCAGTTCGCTGTAGGTCCTGAAAACCGTCCTCCTGTCGTCCGGATGCACGTTCTCCAGATACTCTGACAGGTTGACTTTTATGTCCGAATCATATCCCGTTATCTCTTTCCACTTTCCCGATGCTATGAACCTGTTGCCCGGTATATCCAGCTCCCAGACCGCATCGTTCGTGCCCTCCAGAGCGAACTGGAAACGCTTTTCGCTCTGCTTCCTTTTCCTTATGTTGATTATGAGAAGCACTATGAGTAAGGCCAGGAGCGAGAAGACGGCCAGTACGGCCAATGCTTCCGTCCTGTAGGTTTCCAAAAACGAGAAAGGCTTGTTCAGTATCACGCTGGCCTCTGGAAGGTTAGCCTTGAGTATACCGAATTTCTTCAGGGCAGTGTAGTCATATGTATAGACGTTCGGGCTCTCTTCCGTGACAGGGATGTCCGAAACAGCAGTTCCCGCCAGGATCTTTTCCGCAATGGCGCCCGCTGAACTTCCCTGCTTGTAGCCGCTTACGAGGTTGCCTCCTATATATCCGTTACCCATAGCGAAATCATATGTTACGTATACCGGAAGATTCACGCCCTCGATGGTCTCTTTTTCAACGGAATCGAGCGTTACCGGAATTCCGTTTTTGACAACCGGATCTGCAAGCATCAGGACAGCCGTATCATAGTAGCTGCGGGACTTCAAGTCCTTGAGCCTTCCTTCCTCCAGATTGTTCTCGAAGACTATATCGACCCCGACCTGCTCAGGAACCAGCGCTTCCACAGCCTGTCTCTCCATTCTGCTTAAGGCTGAATCAGTGCTCAGGACATATATTGTGCGCAGATCCGGCTGCATCTTTCTGATGCTGTCAAGGGTGCCCCTGTAGTCTATGTTCTCCAATATGCCTGTGTAGTTGCTGCGGCCTTCTATAAGAGACTTGTCATAATCATTTACAGCGCAGAAAACCACGGGGGTTTCTCCGAAAAGCAGGCTTCCGTAGCTCAGCATGTAGTCAAGCGCTTCATTGTCGCTGCATATTATGAGGTCGAAGCTGATGCCTTCGTATTTCGACCTCTGGAACGCCATGAATTCCCCGTAGTACCCGTCGCCCTTAATCCTCTTCGAATCCAGACAGTCGGTGAATACGCTGAGTGAATCCAGCCGGAGCGAGTCCATTATTCCCTTGTTGATGTCGCTCGTCCATTTGTAGTTTTCTTCATAGGAATGGATGATGAGCACGTTCTGACGGGCGGTTCCATCAGACTCCGCCCCGGCAACACCGCACAGGCAGATGCTAAGCATTAAAACCAATGCCAAGAAGCAGGACAATGAAGCGGTCCTTTTGCTTTCACACTTAATTTTCACCCATCCACCTCCTGACAGAAAATTCTTGCAGTTTCGTGATTATATATTATCATACAGTATTTACATTTTTCAACAAAAATAATAAGTGCCGGATTCCCGCCCGGCACCTCGATCACATCTTTATTCTTTTGCTCCCGCTCTGTATTCCTTCGGGGTGCAGCCCTCAAGCTTTCTGAATATGCTGCCGAAATAGCTCATCTGGCTGTAGCCCAGCTTGCGGCTTATCTCTGAAATCTTGAGATCAGTGTCCCTAAGCAGCTGCTTTGCCTTTTCTACCCTGAGCCTGTTCACATAATCCTTCAGCGACATGCCGTTCTTCTCGTTGAAAACCGAGCTCAGGTAGCTGGGGCTTATATAGAATGTCTCAGCCAGGTTTCCCAGAGTGACCTCCTGGCTGTAGTTGGATTCTATATAGCGGTTGATTTTATCCACAAGGCCCTCCTTTCCGTTCAGGAAAATGCTTTTCAGGATGCTTATGTTGTCCGCGGAGAACTCCCTCAGGAGCCTCCCGGCCGAGCCCTGGCCGCTGCAGCTTTTCAGCTTTTCGCGGTACTTGTACCTTACCGCAGAGAAAATGTCCCTTTCTGCAGTCTCGGAGTACAGCTCCCTGGTGACGCCTATGAGCATTTCCCCTGCAATCTCCCTTATCTCGTAGGCAGGGAGGGATCTCTTATCGCAGAAACTCATTATCTCCGCAACCACACGGTTTGCCGCTTCGATGTCGAGCTTCCTTATCATGGCTGCCAGCTCCTCCTCAAGGTGCAGGGGGTAGTCCGGCTCCTCATCGGTCAGGAGGCTGCCTATGTCTATGTTCCTGTTTTTAAGGCCTTCTGCAAGCTTTGTCCTGACCCGCTTTTCGCTTATCACCTTCTGCCGCGCGCTGGTTTCTATTATTCCCGAAACCAGCGCGCCTACCACCTCAAGGCTCTCCTGAAGCGCGTAGAGCCTGCTCTTGGGTATCAGCGGAATCTCCCTGAAAGCCTCAAGCATGACCGGACTGAGGCCTTCTTCGAAGCTTTCATCCCTGTTTATCAGGAACTGCCCGCACTGAAGGTAGCCCACAATCTCATCCTCCAGAAGGATGGGGATGATCATTGTGATCACGTTGCCTCTGCCGATGTAAGCCTTGTCAAGACCGAACATCGGGCTTTCATATTTCTTCATGGTCTCAGCAGGGCTCCAGAACGTGTCCTGTTCCGTCTTTTCAACGACGGGCCTGAATTTGCCGTCGAGCATTGCGACATTGAGCTTGAGCAGTTCATATACCTGTCTCTCAAGCTTTTCCAGCTCATCCCTGTCCAGGATCTCTCTCAGGCTCCTTGTGCTTGCTGCATGCGGCCTGCTGCTTACCTGAAGGTGCTTTGAAGGGGTGTAGGTGATCAGGAAAACAAGATCCTCTTTCCCTGTGTTGATAACCTCATGCTCGGAGAAAGGGGGGCAGTGGATAAGCATCCCCTCTCTTATCTCCTCCTCCCTGCCGTTAAGCCTGTGGACGCCTCTGCCGCTGATGGCGAAAAGTATCTGTTCTTCCCCGAAGTGGACATGCTGGCTCTGCTTTCTTCCCGGAAAGAATTTCACCAGCCCTGCGCTTAGCCTTTCGGCTGAATCAACCGGTTCATGCAGCCATACGACTTCGCCCCATTCAAACTTCTGGACATCGCGGCCTGCCATCCTGGCGCATATCTTCTCAAACATCCCTATCTTAGCACTGCGCCCGTGTTTGCTGAAGTTACAAGCTTTGCGTATCTTCCCAGGTAGCCCTTTGTTATCTTAGGTTCCGGCTTGACGTAAGCCTTTTTCCTTGCTTCAATTTCATCATCGCCAACCAGGAGTTCAAGCTTCTTGTTAGTTATGTCTACGCTTATCATGTCACCTTCCTCAACGAGACCTATGAGTCCGCCTTCCATCGCTTCAGGTGAAACGTGCCCGATTGCAGCCCCCCTCGTAGCTCCGGAGAATCTTCCGTCGGTTATGAGGGCGACATCCCTGCCGAGTCCCATGCCTGCTATTGCAGCTGTCGGCGAAAGCATCTCCCTCATTCCCGGGCCGCCTTTAGGTCCTTCGTACCTGATGACGACAACGTCGCCTTTGTTTATACCGCCGCCGAATATCGCAGCGACCGCCTCTTCTTCGGAATTGAAAACCCTTGCAGGCCCCTTGTGCTGAAGCATCTCCTTGGCCACTGCGGATTCCTTTACCACCGCTCCGTCCACAGCCAGGTTTCCCCTGAGTATCGCAAGTCCGCCCTTCTGGCTGTATGCATTCTCCACGGTGTGTATGACATCAGCGTCCTTAATATCCTTGCCGGCTATGTTTTCGCCGACAGTTTTTCCTGTGACCGTCATGCAGCCCTCTTTTACGAGTCCTTTTCCGGCAAGCTCCTTCATCATGGCAGGTATTCCTCCGGCTAAATGAAGGTCCTCCATGTGGTAGGTCCCGCTAGGAGCTATCTTTGTAAGGCAAGGCGTTCTACCGCTTATGTCGTCAAAAAGTGTCAGCTCGAGCTTGATTCCCGCTTCGTTAGCTATGGCAGGAAGGTGGAGAACAGTGTTTGTGGAGCCTGCCATAGCCATGTCCACGGTTATCGCGTTCTCGAACGCATCCTGAGTCAGTATGTCTAGGGGCCTTATGTTGTTCCTGAGAAGCTCCATGACCCTCATCCCAGCGTATTTGGCAAGCCGCTTCCTCTCTCCGGAGTGCGCAGCCGCGGTTCCGTTGTAAGGGAGTCCCATCCCCAGAACCTCGGTAAGGCAGTTCATGCTGTTGGCTGTGAACAGTCCCGAGCAGGAACCGCAGCCGGGGCATGCCGTCATCGCCAGGTGCTCAAGCTCGCCTTCCGACATGTGCCCGTCGTTGTACGTTCCGACGCCCTCTATGACGCTTGTGAAGTCCGTAGTGCAGCCGTTTGTCTTTCCGGCCTTCATCGGCCCCCCGCTCACCACTATCGCCGGGATGTTAAGCCTGGCAGCAGCCATCAGCATTCCAGGAACTATCTTGTCGCAGTTGGGTATGAGCACGAGCGCATCCAGGCCGTGGGCCTGTGCCATCGTCTCTATGGAGTCGGCTATGAGCTCCCTGCTTGCCAGCGAGTATTTCATGCCTATGTGGCCCATCGCTATGCCGTCGCATACGCCTATCGCAGGGAATTCCATCGGAGTTCCTCCTGCGATCCTCACGCCTGCCTTTGCGGCCTCAGCTATCTCGTCGAGATGCAGATGTCCCGGTATTATCTCGTTCTGTGCGTTCACTATTCCAATGAGCGGTCTATCTATCTCTTCCTTTGTCAGACCCATTCCATACATAAGTGCTCTTGCAGGTGCGCCCTTGGCGCCGCCTTTTACCCTATCGCTTATCATGCTCCATTCCTCCGTATCAATTTTCATTATATTATATCCTATATTACATCATCGCACTATCAATATTTTAGGATATATTATGAATATTTTACGATATGCCGTACTCCTTCATCTTCCTGTAGAGTGTGCATCTGCTCACTCCAAGTGCTTTTGACGCCATTGTAATATTGTTGCTCAGCTTGCTGAGCACCTTGATTATGTGCTGCTTCTCCACGAACTCTATCCTGTAGCAGTCCTCGTTTATCTCCACGTATTCATCGGGGCATGCACAGTTGTTGCTGAGGATGTAGCCCGGTATCGTTTCAGTGTTGATCATGAGCTCGAGCACGTTCTCCAGCTCCCTGACATTGCCCGGCCAATCGTAGTTCGCGAGATACTTCATGTATTCTTCAGGTATTTCCACCTCATGTTTTCCCAGTTTGGAAGAAATCCTATGCATGAGGTTTTTCACCAATGGGGCTATGTCCTCTCTCCTATCCCTCAGCGGAATCAGGTTGAGCGGAACCACGTTAAGCCTGTAGTACAGGTCCTTCCTGAAGTTTCCTTTCTTCACCTCTTCTGCAAGATCCCTGTTTGTAGCCCCGATTATCCTTGCGTTGACGTTTATGGTCCTTGTGCTGCCTATCCTGGAGATTGTGCCCTCTTCTATAACCCTGAGCAGCTTTGTCTGCATATCAATAGGCATCTCGCCGATCTCGTCAAGGAATATTGTACCCTCATCAGCCATCTCGAATTTTCCCGCGTAGCCTCCCTTTTTTGCTCCGGTGAAGGCTCCTTCCTCGTAGCCGAAAAGCTCAGATTCGATGAGCTCCCTCGGTATCGCCCCGCAGTTCACAGCTATGAACGGCTCATCCATCCTGCTGCTGTAGTTGTGTATGGACTGCGCGAAGAGCTCTTTTCCCGTGCCGCTCTCACCCATTATCAGCACGGTGGATTTGCTGTCAGCTATCTTTTTTGCATATTCCACCGTTTTCAGGAATTTCTCGTTCACTGTGATTATCTTGTCGAAGGTGTAATACGCCTGGCCGGACATCATTTTCCCCGCCAGCTTCCTCACCTTTTTAATCTCCTCAAGGACGAACACTATCTCAATTATGTCCTCGTTGGAGTTGTACATAGGATATGCACTGAGGCTGTACAGCACCTTGCTCTTGCTTGTATTCAGGTAGACATCCTCGGACTGGGTGCTCTTGCCGCTGACCAGGGAGTTTTTTATGGTATGCCAGGAATCAACCAGCGCAACCATGCCAAGGTTCTTGATCTCGAACTCGCTGAAGCCGAAGATGTCCAGCGCCTTGTGGTTGATGGACTTGATCTTGCCGTCAATATCGCAGGAGATTATGCCTGTCGGAATGGAGTTGAGCACAGTCTCCATATGTTTTTTGGTGAGAGTCAGGTCCCTGTTGCTCTTCTTGGCGTTCATCATATGCTCGATGGCATTGGAAGCAGCGGCCACCATCCCCAGGGTGTGGAGGTGTGCACCCTCCTTGTAGCCGGTGAGGTCCAGCGCCCCGATGATCTTTCCCTGGCTGTCCTTTATGCTGGCTGCCGAGCAGGTCCATTTGTGGTAGGCAGTGACAAAGTGCTGCTGGGCTGAAATCTGAACAGGCTCAATCTGGTTGATAGCTATGCTCATTGCGTTCGTACCCATGTTTTGCTCGTCCATATATGCACCGGGTATCATTTTCATCTCGCTGGCAACCTCCAGTATCGACTCCTCGCCTACCGCATTCAGAATGCAGCCTTCGCTGTCGGTGAGCAGGGCAAAGAAACCCGAACCCTTCACGAAGCTGCAGAGCTGTTCCATGAAAGGCGCAGCATTAAGTATAAGATCCCTGTTCTGAACATATTTTTTCTGCAGTTCTTCAGTGCCTATTATTTTGCTGCTGAAGACCTGGTCTCTTCTAAGTCCGTACTGTTCGCAGCGCACGTGCGACGCCTCGAAATCATATTTACAAATAGTTTTATCCAAACCAAACACTCCCTCGTGCTAAAAATGATGTCTTCCCGGCAAGCGCTTCACTATATCATAATTATACACCCATTATCCTTCCTTGTAAAAGGTAATAATAGGTGTATCATTATCATACATTCAAGGTGATTACATCTACAGAACCATAGTCCTGAGGCCTGGCGAAACACTCCTCGATGCTCATCCTCTTCAGGTTCGCAATCAAGGACCTCTTAACCCCGGAATGGGCCACAATCACAATATCCCCGCAGGTTCTGCCCAGTATGTCCTCAAGAGCCCTCATAGCCCTCTCCTGAACATCCCGGAAGCTCTCTCCCCCCGGGGTTTTATAGTTGAACAGGTCGCTGCCCCTCGCCTCAAACTCGCCTGGGTATTTTTCCTTCACTTCATCAAAGCTTTTTCCTTCCCATTCACCCATGTCAATTTCATTGAACTCCAGCCTTGTCTCCGGCTCCCCGCCGAAGCCTTCAGCTATTATCCTTGCTGTGTCCACGGCCCTTCTCAGCCCGCTGCAGTACACAGCCTCTATGGGAAGCTTTGAAAAGCGCTCCCTTAGGAGTTCCGCCTGCTGTATACCCTCCTGGCTGAGACAGAGGTCCGTGGAGCCTAAATAGGTTTTAACCGCCGGCTTCTCTATCGCCCCGTGCCTCACCAGGTAGATGTTCCTCCCGGAAATCTTCTTCCTGACCTTCCTGAATATCCTCAGGGAATCGCTGTACCTGCATTCAGCTCTCCTCCTGACCTCGACCTCAGGATGATGCAGCATGTCCCGGAACCTGGCTTCGATCCCAACCACTTCTGATCCTTTGACCATCTTGTCGGCCAGATAGAGAAGTTCCTTTTCTGTCACCCTGCCTTCCTCTATGCTGCACAGATCCATGTGCTCTGCGACCGCATCAGCCAATTTGCCGTAGCCCAGCTTTTCAAGGAATTCCCCCGCCCGCTGCGGGTGGTTTCTTTCTTTTTTCTTTATGTCGTGGAGAAGAGCGGCCGCCTCCAGCAGACCCAGGTCGATTTCTTCACCTTTTTGAGCAAGCTTCCTGCCCATCTTCAGGGCAGACTCGGCTACTGCTTCCTGGTGCCTTATTATATTCTCATCAAGGCCGCATCTGCGCCAAATCTCCCCGCATTCGTCCCGGTTCGGCACCCTTGAACTGCTGTGGTATTCCAGCAGTTCAAGGTACTGCGCCATCGTGTCCATCTCCTGGAGGATGGCCTGATCCACCGTCTGGAACCTGCCCTTGGACCACTCTTCCGAATCAATGATGTCCTTCATGCCCCTGGCCGGATTCCCCCCGAGTATGCCAGGAATGCATTTTCTTGAAATCACCGGAGGATGGCCTTTCCTTTCACCGAAGTAAGGCAGCGCTATATCGCAGCTTCCCCGGGAGAAGAATTCCGCCAGCTCCCGTATGGTATTCACTTTTATGAGGGGTATATCAACAGGCATCAGCATGAAGCCGGCTGAGCCGGGGCTGATCTGCGCGGCTCCCTTCTGGACGGAAGAGAACATGCCTGTCATGTAGTCCTCGTTGATGACGCATTTCACGTTTTTGCGGTCAATGTATTTCGCTATTTCGCCGCTCTTGTAACCGAGCACAACAACTATATCCGTTATTCCCGCTTTAATATTTGCATCGATAAGCCTCACAATAGCCTTTTCCCCGCCGATTTCCAGGAGGGCCTTCAGCCGGCCCATTCTGGATGACAGCCCTGCAGCCAGTATCACCGTAGAAACCTTCTTATCCATTTCTTCCTCTCCTAACCATCACAAGTTCAGCCGCTATGCTGACGGTGATATCCTCGGGAGTTAGCGCATTTATGTCCAATCCTATGGGACAATTCACACCTTCCAGCTCGGCAGCCGTGAATCCCTTTCTCATAAGCTCCGCGTAGGCCTCGTCCCTCTTCTTTCTGCCTCCCATCATGCCAATGTATCCTGCGCCTGACCTTAGCACCTCCTCGAGAACGGCCGTGTCATCTACGTGCCCTCTTGTGGCTATTACTATATAGCAGTTCTTGTCAATGCTGATGTACCTTCCGAATTCCCTGAGGGATTCCATCACGATTATCCCGTCAGCTTCCGGGAATCTTTCCCTGTTTGCAAATTCCATCCTCTCGTCCAGCACTACCGTGCTGAAGCCCAGCATGCCCGTAAGCTGGGCAAGCTTCTGTCCGATGTACCCGGCCCCGAAGATGTAGACCTTATCCTCTGTGAAAATCGGGCAGTACACAGCCAGTTCGTCCTCAGTCTCCTCGAGCCCGAAGCCGTCCTTGGAGAAGCATCGGTCGAGCCTGAAGTAGTCCTCCTCGAAAAGCATCTCCCTGCTTAGCTGCCCCCTCCACTTGAACCTTGTCACTGCCACCATGTTCTTCTTCTGTTCAATGCATCCGGCAAGCTTGTTGAAATATCCCAGCTCGTTTTTATCCTCAGGCCCCACATACTCCGCAGATACAAGAGGCCCGGTTTTCTTGATGATGAAGGATTTGTCTTCGAAAGCTTCCGCAGCCAGCATGACGGCCATGGCTTCAAGAAGCCCTCCCCCTATGCTGCCTTCTGTGCTGAGGTCCTCCTTAACCAGCATTTTCGTTCCAGCTTCCCTGGAGGCTGAGCCCTGCTTGTCGAGGACAGTTACTATTACCGCGCTGTTCCCCTCATTCAGGAGGTCCCTCAATACCTGTGGAGCACTCCTTGAAATCCATCAGTTCAGCGGGCAGCAGGAGGAGCGTGCCCTGGAACGCCGCATTGCGGATCTTATTGTTTTCCATCAGGCTTTTTACAATCTGATCAGTCCCGTCGAACTCAGGCGTGATTTTAACAATCAGCTTAAGGGCGTTGACCAGCCTGCCTTTGTACAGCTTTACCTTGTAGTTTGCAATTCCTCTGATTTTGAACATCTCCTCGTCGAGCTCCGGGAGCCCTATGAACAATCCCGGTGCCAGCTCTATGAACTCGGACTTCCTGCCCCTTACCCTGTCCAGCCGTCTCAGGCTCGATCCGCAGCCGCATCTGCCGGCAATAAACCTCGAAATGTCACCTGTCCTGTACCTTATAAGAGGCATCCCCCTCCTGTTGAGGGTGGTGAACGCCACCTCGCCAAGCAGGCCGTCTTCGACCGGCATTCCCGACTCGGGATCCAGCACTTCGAAATAAAGGTCGCTTTCCCTCAGATGATAGCCCTCAAAGGCTGAGCACTCCACCCCTCCCCCGAAGCCCATTTCGGTCATTCCGTAATGGGAGAATACGGTGCACCCGAAGTTCTCCTCGATATTTTTCTCCAGCGATTCGGGCACATAATCGGCGCTAAGCAGCACCCTGTCGATGCTTTTCATACCCCTGCCCAGAGCCTCGTAGGAAAGCTCGAGGACCTGGACAGGTATGCCGACCAGGCAGTTTATCCCTAATCTTTCTATATCTGTTATGCAGCTGCCTATGTCATTTACAACCCCGTGAACCTCGCTGAATATGCCGATCCTCCGCAGCGCTTCCTTAAGAACGAAGCCTACGCTGCCGAACTTTTCGCCGGGCATGAGTATGAGCACCCTGTCTTCCTTTCCCACAAGCGTCGTCATTCCGTGCATGAAGAATTCCACCGTGAGCTCCAGATCCTCCTCGGTGAAGTATATCCTCTTAGGGCTGCCCGTGGTTCCCGAAGTGTTGAGAGTTATTATCCTGCTTACCTCGCTCTGCGAAACGCACACAAGCGACGCGGGGTTCCTGGCTATGTCGCTCGACGACAAAGTGGGTATCCTCGATATGTCGCCAATGCTTCTTATGTC
>JAGFXP010000087.1 GCA_017861315.1 Bacillota bacterium
CCTCAGGGATAGTAGAGGACATGTTCCTGAGGCCTGACGAGAGCCTCAAAAAGCTGCTGGGCGATGAGGAGGTACTCACCGGGGAAGGAGTGAACATCAGGATATACTTCCCCAAGGAGATAAGCCAGAAATCCCTCATAACAAAAATGGCAAGGGAGCTCGAAATTGACTTCTCCATATGCTGCGGCAAGCTTGAGAAGTTCCGCGGCAGCATCCTGGGCAACCTCGTCATAAACGCGGACGAGAAGGACCGGGAACCCATACTCGGCTACCTTAAGAAAAAATCAGTATACTGCGAGGTGATATAGAATGATGATAGAAAAAGTCTTCCTTCCGGCCCTGCTGGAGACAATATACATGGTTTCAACGTCGACTCTGTTCTCGGTGCTCATAGGGTTCATAACAGCCTTCATCCTGGTTGTTACTGCCAGTGACGGGCTAAGGCCCAACAAAGCCGTTTTCGGAGCTTTCGACCTGGCCGTCAACGTCCTGAGATCCTTCCCGTTCATTATACTGATGATCGCCATATTCCCCGTCACCAGGGCGCTTGTCGGGACTACCATAGGCACTACCGCATCCGTCGTGCCCCTGACGATAGCCGCCGCACCCTTTGCCGCAAGGGTTATAGAATCCGCACTGAAGGAGGTTGATGCCGGCGTTATCGAAGCCGCAAAATCCTTCGGAGCCACAACCCGGCAGATACTCTTCAGGATAATGCTGGTGGAGGCCCTTCCTGCAATCGCCATGGGCGTTATCCTGACAGTCATAACCCTGGTCGGCTACTCGGCCATGGCCGGGGCCATCGGCGGAGGCGGGCTCGGCGACGTAGCTATAAAATACGGCTACTACAGGTTCCAGACCGACATAATGATATACACGGTGGTAATCCTGATAGTCTTTGTGCAGCTTGTGCAGAGCTTCGGGAACGCCATTTACAAGAAACTGATTGGTTAACGCAAAACAATAAAAACTGGAGGTTATCAAAATGAAAAAACTTATCACACTGACAATCGCAATCATCCTGTCACTGGGTGCATTCGCAGGCTGCTCAGGCAGCACTGCAGACAGCAGCGAAAAAACGATCAAGGTCGGCGCAACGCCTGTGCCTCATGCGGAAATACTGGAGCAGGCAAAGCCTCTTCTTGAAGCAAAGGGCTATACGCTCGAGATCGTCGAATTCACTGACTACGTAACTCCTAACACCGCCCTTGCCGAAGGAGAGCTCGACGCAAACTTCTTCCAGCACATCCCTTACCTCGAAGAGTTCAACAAGGAAAAAGGCCTCGACCTGGTGTACACAGCAAAGGTCCACATCGAGCCGATGGGCATATATTCAAACAAGATCAGGGACCTTGCAGGCCTTGCAGAGGGCGCATCCATAGCGATACCTAACGACCCTACAAACGGCGCCCGTGCACTGAGGGTCCTTGAGGATGCAGGCCTCATAAAGGTTGCGGAGGGAGACCTGGTATCAAAGCTCGACATAACAGAAAATCCGAAGAACCTGGTGATCGAGGAGCTCGAGGCTGCAATGCTGCCAAGGCAGCTGGACAATGTCGATGCCGCAGTCATCAATACAAACTACGCGCTTGAAGCAGGTTTAAACCCTACAGCTGATGCCCTTGCGCTCGAATCAGCCGATTCACCATATGCGAACATCCTGGTTGCACGGGCTGACAACAAGGACAGCGACGCAATAAAGGCTTTGTCCGAAGTTCTGAATTCCGCCGAGATCAAGCAGTTCATAGAAGAAAACTACAAGGGCAGCATCATTCCTGCCTTCTAACGAAAAGAACATTTAATATTTCAAAAATTAATGTTGACAAGTTTACTCTGCTTTATTATAATTATATCAGAGTTAAACACTAGGAAATGCTATGACAGGAAGAGTAAGCTATGGGAAACATTCAGAGAGAGATCCCCTTGGGTGTGAGGGATTTCATGGAGAACATTGCCGAAATGCATCCTCGAGCACTGAATTGAAGTTTTAGTAGACTTCAGCGGGTACGCCCGTTAAAGCGTCAGGGTATCAATGGTACCCGGGATAACGAGTTGTCATGCCATCTTCTTGTGCATGATAAACAGAGTGGAACCGCGGAAGATTTTATGCTCCTGCCTCTGTCACAGAGGCGGGAGCTTTTTGTTTGCCGGATATCCGGAATCTGGCAGGCATTAACAACAATAATTATTATTTGAAATATGGAGGAATGTAAAAATGATCTACACTAACGCTATAGACCTGATAGGAAAAACACCTTTGTTCAAATTGGGAAAACTCACAGGAGAAGACAGCGCTGATGTTTACGTTAAACTGGAAAAACTCAATCCAGGCGGAAGCATCAAGGACAGGGCTGCACTCGGCATGATAGAAGCCGCCGAGGAGGAAGGGCTCCTTAAGCCCGGCAGCGTTATCGTTGAGCCTACAAGCGGCAACACAGGCATAGCACTGGCCATGCTCGGAAAGCTCAGGGGCTACAGGGTGGTTATAGTAATGCCCGACACGATGAGCGTTGAGAGAAGGATGCTCATGACAGCTTACGGCGCAGAGCTGATCCTTACCGAAGGCGCAAAGGGAATGGTCGGAGCGATCGCAAAAGCAGAAGAGCTTGTGAAGGAAAACGAAGGCTGGTTCCTTCCTCAGCAGTTCACAAACAAGGCGAATCCACTGAAACATTATGAAACCACAGCAATCGAGATATTCGAGGACCTGGATGATGTTGATGTATTCACGGCAGGCGTGGGAACATCCGGAACAATATCCGGCGTTGGAAGAAAGCTCAAGGAACTTAAAAGCGACGTGAAGATAGTGGCAATGGAACCTGCAAGCTCGCCTGTAATATCAGGCGGCAATGCGGGAGCCCACAAGATCCAGGGTATCGGCGCAGGCTTCGTCACAGAGATCTATGACAAGGACGTTGTCGACGAGGTGGTCACCGTGACAAACGAGGAGGCGTACGAATACACAAGGCTTATGGCCAGGGAGGAAGGATTGCTTGTCGGCATATCCTCAGGGGCAAACATAGCCGCCGCAGTGAAGATAGCCGGGAAGCTGGGTAAAGGAAAGAAAGTCGTTACAGTGGCTCCGGATGGAGGGGAAAAATACCTTTCAATCCCAGGACTTTTCGACTAATGATTTCGGGCGCCTCACAGAGGTGCCCTTTCTCTTTACAAAATTATGGAAATAGTTCAGGGACAGGCGGCCGCCTGTCCCTTCTGTATTAAGTTTATAGTTCTACCTCGACTACCCAGCCGGCCGGAGCGTCGATGTCTCCGAACTGGATTCCGACCAATGTTTTATACAGCTCTTTTGTCACAGGCCCTACTTCTGTTTCGCTGTAGAATACATGGAGCTTTCCGTTGTATTCAATTCCTCCGATAGGAGATATTACGGCTGCTGTACCGCATGCGCCAGCTTCCGAGAACTCGTCGAGCTTGTCGATGAATACATCCCTCTCCTCAACGGCCATGCCGAGATATTCCTTTGCAACATGCAGAAGCGATATCTTGGTTATGCTCGGGAGGATTGACGGCGATGTAGGTGTCACGAAATGCTTCTCCTTTGTTATTCCGAAGAAGTTTGCCGCTCCAGCCTCCTCGATCTTTGTATGCGTAGCAGGATCCAGGTATACGCAGTCTGCGAATCCCCTTGCAGCTGCCTCCTCGTGAGGATACAGGCTTCCCGCATAGTTTCCGCCCACCTTGACAGCGCCTGTTCCGAAAGGAGCTGCCCTGTCATACTTGGCTACCTCCATGTTCACAGGGGCCATGCCGCCTTTGAAGTACGCTCCTACTGGTATTCCGAATACGCAGAAGATATATTCCTGTGCAGGTTTTACGCCTATGGTATCTCCGACTCCGATAACCATAGGTCTCAGATAGAAGGTTCCGCCTGTTCCGTATGGAGGTATAAAGCGAGCGTTCGCCTTGACCACCTTTTTGCAGGCGTCTATGAACTTGTCAACGGGAACCTCAGGCATAAGCACCCTCTTGCAGCTGTTCTGCATGCGCTTTGCATTCATGTCAGGCCTGAAAAGCTGTACCTTTCCGTCCTTCCTCCTGTACGCCTTAAGTCCTTCGAAGCACTGCTGCCCGTAGTGAAGGGCTGTGGAAGCTTCACTTATCCTGAGCATATTGTCTTCTACAAGTCCGCCTTCATCCCATTTTCCGTCTTTCCATCTTGAGATGTAACGGAAATCTGTCTTGATGTAATTGAACCCCAAATTGCTCCAGTCGATGTTTACATTCCCACTCATAAAGTATCCTCCTTTAATGTTTTTATAATATTCTATCACTTTGAAGCGCTGTGTTCAAGTTTCGTTGAGAACTTGCGATATCACACAAATTTCACACCGATACAACACAAATCCCTCAAAATTGTCTGCTATCATATTAATAGATTAGAAATTATTGATTTGGGAGGTGCTTAAGATTTGCTTATGAACCTGAACAGAACCGAAAGCTTTGAAAAAACTTTCCTTGCGCTCGGCACCGTGAACGTGATATCCGCATACGGCAAAAACAGCAGGCAGGCAGTGGCCGCAGCATGTGAAAGGGTACTTGAAATCCACGGCAGGATGTCAGTATATGAGAAGGACAGCGACGCAGCAAGAATAAATGAAAATTCAGGGCTTGAAGCCCAGAAGATACATCCCGACACTTTCTTTCTCCTGAAACGTTCACTTGAATTTTCCGAACTGTCGGGAGGAGCATTCGACATAACGGCAAGGCCCCTGACCCGGCTCTGGGGTTTTAGGAAAAAGCGGAACCATGTGCCTTCAAAAGATGAAATCGAGAGGGTATTGCCTCTTGTGAACTACAGGGACCTGCTTCTGGACGAAAGGCACTGCACAGCATACCTCAGGAAAGCTGGCCAGTGCATAAATCTGGGCGGCATCGCAAAGGGCTATGCGGCAGACGAGGTCAGGCGCATCCTTCTGCAGCACAAGGTAAGCAACGCGCTGATAAACCTGGGCGGCAACA
>JAGFXP010000009.1 GCA_017861315.1 Bacillota bacterium
TAGGGTTGCTTATGCCTACTGCTTTTGCTGTCGCTATCCCTCCGATTGCATTCTTAATCATTCCTTCAACCCTGTTTGTTGAAGTTGTGCCTGTGGTTGTGGCGATTATCATCTCATTGCCTTTGCCTGGAGTGACGACTCTTCCCACTGTGGAGACGCCTATCGGGAAATCGAAGTGCTGTGTAACGCAGCCGTCAATCCCTCCGTTTTCAAGGAGCTCCACCATCTTCTTGTGTCCTTCTTCAGCATCGGCTACCTCGACGATCTCAAAATCGCCCTCCACCTTTGGCCCTATGAGAACGACGTCGAAGTCGCCGTATCTTGACTTAGCCATATTTGCAGCTTTCACCATCTCTCCGATTCCATGCTCGGAACCGAAGGTGGTCAGGCCTATCTTAACTTTTTTAGCAAAGCTTCCGGATATTATGCCATCTGCTATCTCTCCGAAAACTTCTGCGATCATTTTTTTAGTCTGGTCCATGGATACAACCCCCTATTTAAGCATCGATTCAGCAAAATTCTTCATTTCCTCTGCGATCATGCTTCTTATCTCTTCCTTTGAAACACCTGATGGCTCGGCAGCAACACCTGTGTTCTTTTCTACAAGTATGGATATTCCGTCGAACAGGTTTGTCATTCTTCCAAGGAACAAGCTTCCTTTTCCTATTATCATGAAGTTCTTCAGCGTTCCGTCCATTATGTGGTTTATGCCGTGGCCTACTATCGGAACTCCTGACGGGATGTGTCCCTGTGTAGGTGCGTATCCAGGATAGCCGTGCTGTATAACGAAGGCAGGAAGCTCTTTTCTGTCAATCTGTCCGCTCTTTACTGCAAGCGCGCCTATCATCTTGTAGTTCTGTGTAGGAACGTCTCCAGCTCCTGCAGGCTCTGTTAAGTCTGGTGTCTGCATTTCCGGTGCGTACTTGTCAACGTCGGTGATCTTCATGCCGTTTCTAGCGAGCGGCGCTGAAACCAACGCTTCTATAACAGCCTGCGGCGCTGCTCCGTGTCCTATTGTATGTCTTCCCACAACATCTGTCCTCAGTATCGGGCTAACGCCGTCGTTTTCGGAGATGAGTATGGCGAATCCGCCGAGGCAGTCTTCAAGGACTGGAAGCCCTTTCTTTACATGGTCTTTTCCGTTCATTCCAAGCTTTGCAGTTGCGCCGCCGGCGAATACGATCACGTTTTTGAACACGCCTGACTTGACAAGTGCTGCAGCTGCAACAACCGAGTGTGACGGTCCGGCGCAGAAGCCTCTCATGTCTATGCCTGTAGCTCCCTTTATGCCGGCTATCTCTCCGCATGCTTTGGCGATGTTTCCGCCGCCCCTCTGGTTCATGTCGCCGATCGCTTCCTCTGAACATTCGATGAGGTATTCCACTTCATTGACGTCAACTCCTGAGTTTTTGACCAGGTGCATGAGGGCAAGCACTCCTGATGCCTTGACCGCAAGGTTCTCAAGCATTATATGGGAAGTGAGGTTCTTGTCCTGATCATGTGCCTTCTTTACGCAGCCTACAAGTTTGCCGCCTTCATACAGCCCTTCGGCTCCGGCGCTTACGAATCCTTCTATGACTGCAAGCTCTTCCCCTGCCTTCAGTGCGTCAGCCTTCATGCTGAGTACCGGATGCGCAGCGAATTTCGCTCTTACAGCCTCTGTGAAATCCTTCTCAAGGAGCACAAGGTCGAACACGTCCGAAACCTTCATCACCAGCTCTTCAGGTGTCATCGCTCCTATATAAGTCTGGTTAGGCGCATAGCCTACAACATCCTCGAAGCTCCTGAGGTTCATAGGAATCGATTTAAGGTATTCCGAATCAGGGTTTGACTCCTTCTCCGCGGTTGCTGTTGTACCATTGTGGATTATCATGTCCGGTGTGTTAACCAAAATATAAGCTGCTTTTTTCATTACTGGAAAACTCATTGTTATAACCTCCTCAAAATCGCTTTTCAGCAAACAGTGCACAAGGCAACCAACTCCCTGTGCACTGCTTTAATATTGGTGTAGCTATTTATTGTATTTGGAATACTGGTCCCTGATTGTCTTGACTTCGCCTATTATGGCGTCTATGTCGAGGACCATCTCCATCATTCCGCACTGTTCATCGTATACTGCCGGGTCGCATTCGTCCTTAATTTCAGGCTCAACGACATGGTACACGCCAAGTCCCAGCGCAATTCCCGCAAGAGGGCCCGCGTAGGTAGGGTCGCCTGCGGCAACAGTTTCTGCCGAAAGCCCGGAAGCTTCAGCCTCAGCTCCTCCGATGATGACCAGAACGTTTTCAGGACCGAATTTGTCGGTCAAATCCATTACTCTCTGTTGGATCTCCAGATCCATAGCACCTGCGGCTGTTCAAACAAAGCATTCTGTGGATGCGAATACGACTTCGGCTCCGGCGCTCTTGGCGCAGGCCTCTATCACCGGTCCAGGGATCCCGTCCCTGTCGCCTATTGCAATTACTTTTTTTCCTTCAAGTAAACTCATATCATTTCCTCCTATTTCTATTATCCAACATGCCGGGCAATCATCGCGTCGATGCTGTCCCTTGTGCAGTCGTCCTTTATTACTTCCCCGATCTTCGCTCCGTCCTTGTAAAGGGTGATTGTCGGCAGGCCGAGCACCCTCTGCGAAATGGCGGTCCTTCTTGCCTTCGAGGTGTTGAGCTTGCAGAACTTAACCGCTCCCTCATACTTTTTTGCCAGCTCCTCGATGTCAGGCATGAGCGCCTGACACGGCACGCAGCCGTCCCCGTAGTAGTCAACGAGTATATATCCCTCGGCTTCGAGAACCTCAGGGCTGAAGTTGTCCTTGTCTAGCATTACCATGTTCCCATTCCCCCTAAAATTAAATATCAATCAAAAGTTGTCTCGATGTATTTTTCGCACTGAACTGCGGCTATTGCTCCGTCTGCCGCAGCAGTGACCACCTGTCTGAGTGGTTTTTCCCTTATGTCTCCGGCTGCATATACTCCGGGCACGTCAGTCTCCATGCTGTCGTTTGTAATGATGTATCCGGCTTCATTCATCCTGACTTTTCCTTTTGCCAGGTCGTTTATAGGAAGGTATCCCGTGAAAACGAACACGCCGAAGGTTCCGTCCTCCTCGTCTGCGAAGTACTCGCTGAGCTCGCCTGTTTTCGTGTCCTTGAACACGACCGATTCAACCATCCCGTCTCCTTTGATCTCCTCGACGACGGAATTCCACTTCAACTCTATCTTCGGGTTCCTGAAGGCCTTTTCCTGTATTGATTTGGCTGCCCTCAGCTCATCCCTCCTGTGGACAATCGTCACCTTCCTGGCGAACTTCGTCAGGTAAAGTGCTTCCTCGACGGCCGAGTCTCCTCCGCCGATTACGAACACCTCAAGGTCCTGGAAGAAATCGGCATCGCAGGTGGCGCAGTAGGAAACTCCTTTCCCTATCATCTCGTTCTCGCCCGGACAGCCTATGTGCCTTGGCGCAGCGCCGGTTGCGATTATCACGGCCTTGGCGCGGTATTCCCCCTTTTCACCCTTGAGGACTTTGATCTCTCCGGAGAAATCCGCATCTTTTATGTTGTCCTTTTTCCTTTCAGCTCCGAAGCTGACCACCTGCTCCTCCATCCTCGCTATAAGGGAAGGCCCCGTGGCCTCCCTTACTGAGCCTGGGTAGTTTGCCACTTCGTGCGTTATCACTATCTGGCCTCCCACCTTTATCCTCTCCAGGAGGAGGGTTTTAAGCCTCGCCCTGGCAGAGTACAATGCTGCAGAAAGCCCTGCAGGACCGGAACCTATTATGACAACGTCATAAATATTATTCATGCTGTACCTCCTTTTTCAATATTCACTTGCCGCTTACTTTTAGTTCAACATTTTCATCAAATTCTGCGGTTTCTTTATCAGTTTCCTCTTCCCGAAGAGCCTTGAATATGCTGTAGCACATTACGAGCATTATCAGCATGAATGGAAACGCAGCCGCAATGGAAGCGGTCTGAAGTGTCTTTACCGCAGCAGTGCCTCCAACAAGTATGAGCATTATTGTGACTGTTCCCTGAGCAATTCCCCAAAACCCGCAAAGTTTTTTGCTTGGATTCTGGTCTCCTCCCGATGTCAGCATGCTCAGTACAAAAGTGGCTGAATTGGCAGCGCCTGCAAAGGACGCAATTATAAGGATAATCGCCAGCGGTGCAGTGATGGAGTAAAGCGGCAGATGCTGCAGCGTTACAAACAGAGCGGTTGAAATATTTGATTGAACAGCTGCCTGAATGGCACCGTTAGACAGTGCATCAAGGTTAAACGCAGCTCCCCCGTAGATTCCAATCCATACTAAGCAGAAACCGGAAGGCAGGAACACTGATGCAATTATGAATTCGCGGATAGTACGGCCCCTGGAAATACGCGCAATGAACTGACCTACAAATGCTGCCCACGCAATGTACCAGGCTCTGTAGAATACCGGCCAGGCTTCAGTCCAATCGACATTGCCCATCCACAAACTCTGTCCGATAAAGTTTTGAACATAATCGCCAAGGGTATGAGTAAAGTTGTTCAGTATGAATACCATTCCGCCAAACAGGAAAATAAACACCATGAATGCAATTGAAAGCCATACCTTCACGTCGGCAACAGCCTGCATCGCCTTGTGAAGTCCTGATACGGTGGCAAGAGTGAATATTGCTGTCATGATTGCGATAATAACAGCAGTCATGCCTGGCGTTGCTTGAATTCCCCATATATATTGTATTCCTGTGGCAATCTGACCTGCCCCCAGTCCTAAACTGGTCGCTACGCCAAACATCGTCGCAAACACGGCTAATACGTCGATTGCTTTGCCGATAGGACCGTGAATGCCTTCGCCAAGGATTGGATAAAATGCCGAGCTGATTAAGCACGGAAGACCTTTTCGATACTGGAAATAGCCGAGAGCCAAACCGCAAACCGCATAGATAATCCATACATGAATGCCGAAATCATTAAACACAATTCGCAGTGCGTCGTGCATAGCCTGCACGGTTCCCGGCTGACCTACAGGCGGATTCATGTAATGGGTCATCGGTTCTGCAATCGACCAAAAGACCAAGCCGATACCCATTCCCCCTCCGAACAGCATAGTGAACCACTTGAAATTTGTAAATTCCGGTTTTTCGTCATCCTTCCCCAGCTTGATCTTGCCAAAACGGCTGAGGGCAACAGCAAATATGAATATTGTAAAGATGAATACTGATATAAGATACAGCCAGCCGAAATTAGTAGTTAAAAATGATAACACGCCCTTGGCAGAATTAGCCATTTGAGAAGGCAATATCACGCTAAGCGCTACAAATAACAGGGCTATACCTGCAGAAACATAAAGAACGGAGCGGTCTTTTGACTTTTGTTCATTCGCCATAATAAATTTCTCCCCTTCATAGTAAAACTAATCCAAATAGGCCTCATCCATTAACAAGACCTATTTAGTTAACAGATTTATATTTTAACTTTGAATACGGTCTGCTCCTTGATTTCTGTTGCCAGGGAGTCAAGTGCCACTCCTACCCTGTGGTACCTGAGTTTCCACTGGGTTTCTTTCGAATCTCCAGGATTTCCCAAAGGATAAGGTATGGATATGGTAGGAACGATCCTGTTTGCTCCAACGGTTGTTGCTACCGGTATGAGGTTGCACATCTGGACAACCGGGAAGCCTGCTCTTTCTATTTCTTTTACCATCGTTGCGCCGCAACGTGTGCAGGTTCCTCAGGTGCTCGTCATGATGACGCCGTCCACTTTTGCATCCCTCAGGTATTCGACTATCTCCCTTGCCATTCTTGCTGCCTCACCCTGGGTTGTTCCTGTTCCGACTGTGGAATAGAAATATTCATGAAGCTTGCCTATCTTGCCTTCCTTCTCGTATGCCCTTAAAGCGTCGAGAGGTACTATTACGTTAGGGTCAGCATTTGCTGCTGCCGGATCGAAGCCTGCGTGAATTGTCTTGAAGTCGCCTGCATCGAGCCTGTCCATCTTGGAGTAGTCGTATCTTCCCCATCTCGTTGCGGACGCAGACTGTATCCTGTCTGGGTTTGCCAGAGGCACGATCCCGCCTGTAGTTACGACTGCTATGTTAGCCTTGCCGAGGTCCTTTATTGCAGGCGCAACGGCAACAGTGTCCTTCTTAGGTATTGGGAGCTCTGTGACGAAAGGTTCACCGTTCAGCTTTTTCACAAGCATGTCCACAACCCTTTTGGATGCAGGTTCCTTTGATTCGAGCCATACCTGGTGCCTTTTCCCTCTTCCGTAGTAGCCTTCAGCATCGGCCCAGAGGAGCTCTTCTCCGTTGAGCAGCTTGTTTCCGAAGGCCGCCATGGCCCCTATATCCTGCCTCATCCTTCCTGCGTTGTTTCCGCCCTTGAAGATGTATACGTCCTTCCTGAACATCTCGACGCCAGGGTTCTCAATGTGCATCGAGGATATTACAGGCACGTCGAATTTTTCCTTTACAGCCTTGCATATCACGCCGCAGGCGTTTCCGTATCTTCCAGCCTGGAATGCAGGGCCTGCGAAGAAAATGTCGAAATCCTTTCCTTCGAGGAATTTCATGATCCTTCCAACTGCTTCTTTTTCGTTTGATCCCATGAAGTTGTCTCCGCAGATTATCGTGTGGGTAACCTCTGCCCCGTTCAGCTGCTTATTCAGCTCCATAGCCGGGCCAACAAGGCCTTCCCTTATCTCTGGCTCAAAATCAGCCTTTTCTTCTCCGCCTATCTGGCCGAAGAACTGATTGATGTATAATATCGCTTTTTTCATATCAGATGCCCCCCTAAAACTCTTTCATTGTCTTCGGCGACCATCCGCAAACCTGGTCTCCGCAGAACATAGCGTTGTTTTCCATGATTATCGATCCGTCCGGCTTTACCGATGGTCCGAGAATCTCATCGTTCGCCCAGCCTCCTGAAAGACCGTCTCTGCCGAGAGATTCAAGCTCTCCGATGACTGTCTCCATAGGCAGGAGCTCTATAAGCTCGGATACGTTGCCGCAGGATACTATAGCATCAGCCTTCACGTCTAGAGCAACCAAAGGCTGGGATTCTCCGTCTCTGCCTGTGCATTCGTTTGTGATCCCGACCGTCTTAACGCCGGCATCCTCAAGAGCAACTATGCAGGCAATGAAGTCTGCATCAGGGTTTCCGTAGCCTTCCTCTGCTACTATCGCTCCGTCTGCGCCAAGTGACTTGGCCATCTGTGCTACGAACAGAGCTGCACGGTTCTTCTGTTCGAGTGCTACGTTGAGGTTTGACATTATTACTCCGAGGAAGTTTATTGTCTTTCCGTGAGCTGCATAAAGCTCTTTTATTGTAGGGTTGTTCTGGAATTCATATGTTGACCACTTTGACGATACCGGCATGAAGCTTCCCGAGATCACTGCTCCGTCCAGCACTTCGTTAGGATGCATGAACGTAGGCACCATATGGTTCATGTCCCATCCGTAAACAAGGTCGTTGTAGCCCATCTCCTCCATCTGGGACTGAGGCTGCATAACGAATACCATGCTCGGCAGCTTCTTCAGATCCTCAGATCTTTTTGTTACAGGATCCAGCTCGAAGGTTTCGATGTCTTCCGGGTCGAGGTCCTTGACGCAGCTTCCTATGTATTCAGCAAGCTTATGACCTGCCCACCTCAGTGCATGGTTTTTCTTCTGCTGTTCGTTCTTCTCGAATTCCTCGTCAGTGTCTCCAACGAGAACTATGTTTTTAAGCTGTGAATAATAGGTGTACTTTGCTCCTTCTCCGCTCATGTCTATGAGGCCGTCCTGGAACCCGCCCCAGTGCTTTCCGACTACGAGAAGACTGCAGTCCTTGAGAGCGTGTGTCCTTCCATCTCCGGCTGGCATCACGTCTCCTGTTACTCCAGGAAAGAGAGTGGAACCGTTTACCTTCACTCTGCATTCGATCGCTTCCTTGACAGGCACAAGGCGAACCCTGTCTCCCGGCTTAACTATGAGAAGCTCAGCTTCTGTAATATGTTCGTCTTCAAGCACAAAATCAAGGGCTTCCTTCTTGTTGATCGTAAGTATGCCTTGCCTGTAGCTTGTTTCATCGCCAAAAACAATGTCCTTAACATGAAAATTTCCGATTTCAAGTTTCATTACCGCACCTCATTTGTTTATTTTTTAAATAGTACTATTTGTCTAAATATTAACACATCATGTTTGTATTTTCAATCATGATTATAAAATAATCATGATTATTATTATTTTAATAACAAATCACCTTTATCACGAATCTTTATATGCCGGAGAATTCCGTTGAGGAATGCGGTGTCTCTGTGCTATAATGAAAATGTATATAATTTTCCATTTTTACCTGGAGGTCTTTATGAACAAGAGAACTATAAAGAAACATAGAAGCATGAGCTATTTCATAGATGCAGCTGCAAAGATCATGGACGAAGAAGGCATAGATTTCGTGACCATAAGGAAGGTGTCCGACCTTGCCGGCTATAACAGCGCCACCCTGTACAACTACTTCAAGAGCCTGGACGAGCTTATATTGTACGCCTCCATCAGACATCTGAAGGAGTACACCCTCACCCTTCCAAAGTTCTTGGAGACTGCGAAGGACAGCGTAGACAGATACATCAGGATATGGGACTGCTTCTGCAGGTATTCCTTCGCGAGCCCGCAGGTGTACAGCAACATATTTTTCGGCAAACATACTGGTTCGATTCCTCAGATAATCGAGGAGTACTACTCCATATTTCCGGAGGAGCTGGGAGAGCAGAGCGAGGAGCTCCTCTCCATGTTCATGGTGAGCGACATATACAAGAGAAACCTTGTGCTTGTATTAAAAATGCATTCTGACGGCTTCGTGAGGCAGGAGGACGTTGAATCCATCAACGAGATGTCCGTACTGCTATACTACGGCATGCTTACGCGGATATTGAATTCTGATGAAAAGCCGGACATAGACGATGTAACTGGCAGAACGCTCAGCTACATAAAGCAGATCCTGAAATCGTACCTTATTAATGTATAGCGCAAAAATCAGGTTGCCTTTCAAACAGAGTCATAAAAATGCTATAAAAAGGGACTGCCGCTGCATCAGATGATGCAGCGGCAATCCCTTTTTTAAATCTAATATCCTATATGACAGGCAACCAATTTTTTCCTTGAAATTGGAATTGAAGTTGATTGCAAATTCGGCATTTCGGTCCTCCCAAAGAAGACTCTCTTGGCCATTCGGACGAGTAGTGGGTAGCCTTGCGAAACCGCCATATTATACATGCGCTCTAATTTTATTGTTTCAAAGACAAAAGTTCAGCAAATAATTGAAAAATCCTTTTAACAAAAAACCACTGCGCTTTAACATATAAATATAGTTCCAAAAGGTATTAAAGAGAGAATGTTAAATCCTACTCAACCTTTTTTCTCTCTTATCATTGCCTCCTGTTTCCTTGCCTTTGGCATTTTTTCTATAGCATACCTTAATGCAGTTCTAGGCATTATGTCTCTCTTGCTTAACACATACTGGTATACATCATCTTCATACTTGGTGCACAAAGACTTCAGCATCCAGCCATACCCTTTTTGCACTAGATCATCAGCATCCAACAATAAATTATCTGCAATTTCAAATATGTCTTCTTTAAATAGACCCTTTTTTGCTGGTATTATAAGAGATACAGCTGACGCTCGCCTAACCCATCTATTTTGGGATTTCGTCCAATATTTTAATTTTTCTATATACAATGGATACATTTCCAAGAATGTTCCAACAGTGTGGTTACATAAAGTATCACAAGATGCCCAGTTGGTCACATATTCATTTACCCACCTTTCAAACAGAGGAAAATCATCTTCAGAGTACTGTTTATTAATCGCATATGCCCAATTGCAAGCAATAAAAGATTCCTCCATTATTCCGGAAATCCACAGTTGTTCACATAAATCAAATATTTCTTTTTTGGAAAGTTTTTCGATACTTTTAAATACCTGTTTGGAAATCTTCGTAACTATTATGGTTTTAACACCATATAGCCTCACTTCTTCCTTAAAAAATCTTTTACCACTTTCCTTCGTCGTTTCGTCTGAATTATTGATTAGTTCATGCCTTACCTGTTCTATTATATTTGACATATCCTACCCTTTCATACTCTTTCATATTTTTATCCAATTCTTTCGTTGACTCTTTAACTGAATTTATTATATGTAATTTACCTCCTCGCTTATGGAAGTTATCCACATTCCAGTCAGCATATTCTGTTGCCTCGATTTCGCAGTACTTCTGAATTACTTTCGCTTTCAAATCTCTACAGATAAATGGGTATCATATTATATTACTCATTCATCAATATCCTTATACATATCATCAATCTGTTTTTGTCTTCTTTTATTCAATTGATAAAGAAGTTCAAAGACTATAAATGAAGCAATTAAACCGCAAGCAAAAGTTATAAAACTTGTAATTGTAATTTCAACAAATCCCCCCATTTTCTCCAATCCAAAGTTGATCGTATTAAGGGTTGTTGTAATGACTGCGATGGTAAGACCACTAACGACACTATTAATTATAACCATTTTTTGCCCATTATTGTTTTGAAATAGATTATTACCCACAAAAATATTTCTAATTACAACATAGAATGACGCTACCATAAAAAGAATCAATTCCACTGCATACTGTGAAAAAGGAGCCCCGATTAAAAATTGTTGAATTAAAACAGAGATAAGCAAACCATAAAATACTATTCCAAAAGCATCATTCCCTATCTTTCTTTTTTGTAAAACTAATCTTTCATCTTGAGTATTCAATTTTTTCATTATCTATGCCTCCCAAAATAAATCATTTAAAGTTTTATCTAATGCTTTGCAAATCGCAATACAAAGATTAAGTGTGGGATTATAGTCACCCGCTTCTATTAAACTAATTGTTTGCCTCGTCACTCCAACTGCTTTTGCTAAATCTTCTTGTCTCATATCGCATTCCATACGTGCTATTTTCATACGTTTGTTTTTCATATAACTCCTCCTTATATTGCACAGTATAATACATACAACACATTATGTCAATTATATATTGCATTTACTCAATAAATTACTTTTATGCGCCTCCGATGTGTTTTGTGAGTACAACTCTGACAGTGGCACATAAAGGCAATATAGCGCCTACTGGCATTAACCTCAAAAGGGATAGCCGCTGCATCATCTTATGCAGCGGCTATCCCTTTTCAAATCTAATATCCAATATGACAGGCAACCAATTTATACCAATTTATTCTATATATCTGCAACATTTTCCTGCTGCTCTGTCTTGCTCTTCTCCGGAAGGATTAGGTTGAGTACTATTCCGACTAGAGTTGCAAGGGCAACTCCAGCTATCTCTACGTCAGAACCAAGGAACTTGAATTTGACCGCAGCTCCGCCTATGCCTGTTACTATTATTACTGAACAGAGTATAAGGTTTTTCTTTGTGCCGAAATCTATCTTGTCCTCGACGAAAATCCTAAATCCGGAAGACGCTATTATTCCGAACAGGAGTATGCTTATGCCACCCATAACCGGCATAGGCATGTTCTCAATGACTGCGGCTACCGGTCCGATGAAGGACATTACTATCGCAAGGATTGCTGCTCCGCCGATGACCCATACACTGTAAACCTTTGTTATGGCAAGCACTCCAATGTTCTCGCCGTAGGTTGTATTAGGAGGACCTCCAACAAAGCCTGCGAATATGGTAGCAACGCCGTCTCCCAATATGGATCTGTGGAGTCCCGGATCCTTTGTGAAATCACGGCCTACTACGTTGTTTGTTACGTATACATGCCCTATGTGCTCTGCAAGGGTTACAAAGGATACAGGCGCCATGAGCATGATGGCATTCCAGTTGAACTCAGGCAGCATAAACGGCGGCAGCCTGAATAGAGATGTGCTCGCTATGGTCTGCAGCGCAGCCTGCGGTATTATCCCCAGAATAAGGGATGCTACATAGCCTGTTATCATGGCTATGAGTATCGGGATGACTCCGAGGAACCCCTTGAAATACATGCTTCCCAGAACACCTACACCAAGTGTAAGCATGGAAACCAGGATCCATGCCCATCTTGGCACATTCGCCATTGCGTCGGTAGTGAACCCTGAATTGAGTCCTGCCCAGTTGATTGCTACTCCAGCCAGTGCAAGTCCGATGACTATGACTATGGAGCCCACAACTACAGGCGGAAGCGCCTTGTTGAGCCATTCAATGCCGAAATGTTTTATTATGAATGCAACTATTACATAAACTGCGCCAGCTCCGATTACTCCGGAAAGCATGGCATTTGGACCGTAGCTCGCAGACGCCACAATCATTGGTCCAATGAAGGCGAAGGATGAGCCTATGTATGCAGGCAGCTTTGCTTTTGTGCAGAGTATATACAGAAGCGTTCCGCATCCGCTGCAGAACAATGCTATGGACGGGCTCATCCCCGTAAGTATCGGAACCAGGATAGTTGCGCCTACCATAGCGAAAAGATGCTGGAAGCTTAGCGGGATAGTCTTTCCTATGGAGACTCTCTCCTCTACATCAATATAATTTTTCATAATTTCCCCCCGTGAATTTCTAGTTATTTGATTTTTTTATTCTGTTTCGTAAATTTTTACTGAATCGGATTCGTCGATTTCCTTTAGCTCTACTATTATGACTTCCTCCTTAGAGGTAGGTATGTTTTTGCCAACGTAGTCAGCCCTTATAGGCAGCTCCCTGTGCCCTCTGTCTACAAGCGTTGCAAGCTGTATCATTTTAGGCCTTCCTGCATGGATAACAGCTTCCATCGCAGCTCTGGCAGTCCTTCCTGTATGCATGACATCGTCGACCAGGATTACCTTCTTGCCTTCCACGTCCGCTCCGGTGACCGCCGCACCGACTGAACCTTTCTCTTCAGAGCTTTTTTTGTCGTCCCTGTAGCGGGTTATGTCCACGCTGCCGACAGGGATTTTCACGCCCTCAATCTTTGAGATGTTTTCAGCAAGCCTGTGAGCCAGCGGAACCCCTCCCCTTTTTATGCCTATAAAGACCAGGCCGTCTGTTCCTTTGTTTTTCTCGATTATTTCATGAGATATTCTTGTCAGCGTTCTCTTTATGCCCTGCTCATCCAGGATAACTGCTTTAAGCTCCAATCGATAATCCCCCTCCAATAAAAAAATATTCTGCATTCCAATAAAAAAACGCCCTACCCAAGTAGGACGTCAGAAAACTAAACAACATGCGGACCACGCATCTAACATTTCCTTAGGACCTCTCAGGATCAATTAAAGGACTCGATATTTAACCACAAATATCTTAGCATACTGTTAACATTTTTTCAACTCATTTTCCAGTATTCCCAGCACCTTGACGAAATAGTCAGGCAGCGGCGATTCAAACTCCACATATTCGTTCCTTGAAGGGTGAATGAATCCCAGTTTCTTTGCGTGCAGGAGCTGCCCTTCCAGCTTGAACCGCTGTTTCTTGTGGCCATACACCGGATCACCGACAACAGGATGGCCTATGTGTGCCATATGCACCCTTATCTGATGTGTCCTGCCTGTTTCGAGCACGCATTCCACAAGGGTATGGGCCCTGTAGCGTTTGACAACCCTGTAATGGGTGACAGCCCTTCTGCCTTCCCTTACCACCGCCATCTTGATCTTCTCCGCCGGATGCCTTCCAATCTGCGTATCCACGACTCCCTCATCCTGCTTGATCACGCCTTCAACGAGCGCGTAGTAAACTCTCGTCATCGTGTGCTCCTTGAGCTGGTGGGCCAGGATGTTGTGGGCGTTGTCGTTCTTAGCTATTACCAGTATGCCCGAAGTGTCCTTGTCTATCCTGTGGACTATTCCGGGTCTGAGCACTCCGTTTATGCCCGAAAGGTCCGTGCAGTGCTCCAGCAGTGCGTTGACAAGCGTCCCGCTGTAGACTCCCGATGCAGGGTGCACCACCATCCCCTGCTTCTTATTGACAACCACCAGGTCGGAATCCTCATACAGGATTTCCAGAGGGATCTTTTCCGGCTTCACGTTCATCGCCTCTGGCTCAGGAATTGTAACGCATATGACGTCTCCTTCCCTGACCGGATAGTTGCTCTTTTTTATGTTCCCGTTCACGAGTACGCCGCCTTTTTCGATCATCCCCTGGATGTATGACCTGGATTTGCCCTCCAGCAGCCCTGAGACGTATTTGTCTATCCTTGTTCCAGCATCCTTTTCCTCAACTCTAAACTCCATCTTTTCTTCCATCATTCTCATCTTTTCCTTCTTTTGTTTCTTCTTTTATCAGATACAGGAGCAGCAGTCCGGTTCCCGCTACCAGTGTCATGTCTGCCACGTTAAAGGACGGAAAATAGTAGACATCCTTGTAATGGAACATGATGAAATCCACGACATAGTTGTAGACGATCCTGTCATAGAGGTTGCCAAGCCCTCCGCTGATGATCATCGCAAAGCTTATCCTGAGAAGCCTGGATTCAGGCTTGTATCTCAGCAAGTAGTAGACCATTCCCAGGAGAACGATCATCGTAACTGCAGCCAGCAGATAGACCCTGTTCTGGAATATGCCGAAGGCCGCCCCCCTGTTTTCCAGATAGGAGAGGCTGAAGAAGCCATTTATTATAACTATATCCCCTTTTCCAAGGAGCGATGCAGCCGCCCATATCTTGGTGATCCTGTCCAGCAGTATTCCCGCGATTATTATAATGAGTTCCATTCAGTCACCCCCCCGGATATCCTATCTGTCTCTAAGCATAGATACCAGTATTTTTGTAGAATTCTCTATGGCGATAGGCTTGAATGTTTCGTAATCCATGTGGATGCCTATGTTTCCGTTGTCGGATATCGACCTGATTATGACGAACGGGACATCGTTCAGGTAGCAAACCTGCGCAATGCTTCCGCCTTCCATCTCGCAGGCCAGAGCACCGAACTTCTCGCTCAGCCACTTGAGCTTGTCCGTATGGTTTATGAACTGGTCCCCTGTGACAATCCTTCCCACGAAGCAGTTGTGCTCCTTTATCCCTTCGCAGGCTATGATCGCCTTTTTGACCAGCTCTTCGTCGCAAGGGAATGCAAATGTGTCTACTCTAGGCACCTGGCCCAGTTCATCTCCGAAAGCGGTCGTGTCCATATCATGCTGAACAAGGTCGTCGGCAACAACTATATCCCCCGGCATGACATTTTCGCCTGTTCCGCCGGCTATGCCTATGTTGACTATGCTTTTCACCTTGAAATCATCAATCAGTATCTGTGCGCAGATGCCCGCATTCACTTTTCCGATTCCGCTGACTACCGCAACTACCCTCCTGCCGAAAACCATTCCCGAATGGAAGGTCATCTTTGCCTTTTCAACCGTATGCTCAAGCTTCATGTGCTTTAGCAGCGGCTCAAGCTCTTCGCTCATTGCCGTAATTATTCCAATAACCATGTTCTTCCTCCAAAAATTATATTCCGCAAAAATATATCTCACCCGATGGATGAGATATATTGCCTCAGCTATTCTTAGTCCTTTTGTATTCCTCTATTGTTTCCTCTTTTTCGAAAAAGTCTTTTATGTCTTCGAAGCTCTCAGCTTCCTTAACGGCTTCACTGACGGCCGATGCCGCGCCCTTTTCAGCCTCGAAAAAGCTCTTTATGTCCTCAAAGCTTTCGGCCTCTTCAATGTCGCCCGATTCCATTTCCTCCTGGACTTCAGGCGTTTTCTGAAGCTCCTCGTAATGCTTTATGAATGCCTTGTCCATTTCATCGAAGGTATCCATCTGAAGCATCATGAACTCCTTGAACTTTGACCTGAAATTTATGTATTCTTCCTTGGTGGCGTCAAACTCGTCTATCACGAAAAGGACGTCCCTTTTTGCCTTGTCGATAATTTCCCTTGCAGACTCCTCAGCAGACCTGATTATCTCATCCGACTCGGAACGGGTTTTCTCCAGCATCGTTTCCGCTTCCCTGCGGGCATCCTGGACCGCGGCCTTGGCTTCGGCGATTATCCTCTCCGCCTCGGAGTGTGCGGCCTCTGCCGCTTCCTTAGCTTCCCTCAGGAGCCTGTCGCTTTGAGAGCGGGCAGCTTCATTTGCTTCCCTTATTATCCTTTCGGATTCGGAGTTTGCTCTTTCCTTGAGCTGCGATGCCGCATCCTGCGCAAGCACAAGGGTTGTCTGCAGGGCGTCCTCCATTTTCGCGTAATGCGCTATACTCTCATCCATCGACGCTACCTTCTGGTTAAGCGCTTCCAGCTCGCCTGTTACCGAGTCATAATCCTGAGCTATCATGCTCAGGAATTCCTCAACTTCCTCCTGGCTGTATCCCCTGACGCCCTTCTTGAATTCCTTGTTTTTGATTAACTGCGATGTCAGTCTCATGTGAACACCCCCAATCAAAATAAATCCTTCATCGAAACGTATTTATAGTCCAGGCTAAGCCTCTTTTTCGAAAAATGTTTTTATCTCATCTATGTTCTCCGCTATATCCGAGTAGCTTGAATCTTCATTTGAATTCCTTGAAAATTCAGCAGCCAGAGCAGTCCCGAATTCCGCTTCGTCAACGCTGTACCCTATGCTGTAGTGCTTGATGACTTCCTTCTCCATGTCGTCGAAAACTTCCAGTTGGGATTTCATGAAATTCCTGTATTTTGCCCTGAATTTATTGAATTCCTGCCTTGTCCTTTCGAATTCTGCATTTATTGCTATGACATCATTATTCGCCTTGTCGATTATCTTCTTTGCAGTCTCGTTGGCAGTCCTTACTATGAGTTCTGCTTCGGTTTTTGAATTCGACCTTGCCTGCTCTGCAGCATCCTGAGCCATAACCAGCGTGTTCTGTATGGTTGTCTCCATCTTCCTGTAATGTTCAAGCCTTTCGTCTACGGCTGCCACCTTTTCCTTCAGGACGGAGTTTTCCTTGTAAAGCGCTTCATAATCCTCCGCTACCCTGTCCAGGTATTCGTCTACTTCCTCCTGGTTGTAGCCTCTCATTCCCTTCTTGAATTCCTTGTTTGTGATTTCCATTGAAGTTATTCTCATTATGTACACCCCTAATCAAATAAATTTTTTAAGCTCTATTTTCAATCTCCCGCTTCTTGTAGAACCTTCGATTTCATTAAATATAAACTTTCCATGTCCCCTTATTGAAATAAGGTCATTTTCTTTGATTTCCAAATCACGTTTTGTCGCTGGCGCATAGTTCACAAGGACCTTCCCCTGCCTTATCAGCTCGTCGGATTTTGTCCTCGATATTCCGCAGATTCCTGCAGTAATGCAGTCAAGCCTCAATGAAGAGGATGAAATCCTGATCATCTCAAATCTGTGCCCCGGTTTTTCTGTGCTGTCCGGATCGAGCACCACAACCCTGCAGGGAGAGTTTTTGACCTTCACAAGGTTTGCTTGCAGATAGCCGCATACTTCCTCGTGCACAGCTGCGAAACAGGCGCCCTCCTCAAGTATCAGGTCTCCGAATCTTTCCCTTTTTATGCCAAGCGACATAATGGCTCCAAGGTAATCCTTATGCCCTATGTCGCTGAATTTTGTGCTGGCTTCTATTTTCACGAGCCTCACGGGAAAACCGCGGAATTCGCCGCTTCTGCTCATTCCTATGACCCTTCTCTCGGAATCATCGAATATGCCGCAGGTATGAAAAGTAAGGTCAAAGCAGCCTTCCATATTTGTCAATGGCCCCCATACATTCGGAGGATAAAAATCGCTTGAATATACAGTTTTTCCTGTCTTCTCTGCAAGTACTATCTTATCGTATAAATTAGGAATAAGTCCCAGTTTTTCAACGAATGTCTTCTTATCCATTAGAGTATTGAGAGTATGATTCTCTCAACTATGCTCATTATGATAAGAGCGATTATCGGCGAAAAATCGACCATGAGGTTTGGCGCTATCATCGACTGGATTTTTCTGCCGGGGATCATGAACGGATCCGTGAATATATGTAGCATTTCCGTGAAGGTGTTCTTCTTCCCTGGCATTATCCAGGACAGGATCACCTCTATGAGTATTGCCGCCTCTATGAAATTGAACAACATGGTTACGGCCATTTTTAAAGTAGCAATTGTCATTTTTTCCTCCGATATTACTTATTCCACGTGAATAGTCCTTTTGTTGAAAGCTCTGTCTTCAGGTCGCTGCTTACCTCTACGTTTGATGGCGAGATAAGGAATACTCCCTTGTCTATCTCTTCCAGGGTCCCTCCCAATGCATAGCTTGATCCTCCCAGGAAGTCAAGAAGCCTCTGTGCTGTCCTCTGCTCGAGTGCTGTTGTGTTTATCACAACGATATTTCTGTTTTTTACATCGTCGCATATGTCTGCAGCCTCTTCGTAGTCGGTAGGCTTTACAATCTTAACCTTGGCTGAGATTGTTGTATGTATGCTCACTACGTTAGGCTTCTTCTTGAAGTTTGATATCTTCTGCTCTGCCTCCGCATTGTTAGTATCATGTATGTCCTGATCTTCGTAATCGTCGTCCTCAAAGTCGTCGTCCAATCCCAAAAAACCCATCATCTTATTAAGCACTTTTCCTGCCATAATTTTTACCTCCTAAATATTATAATTTCTTTTACCGAATATGCCTTCGCCTATCCGGACCATATTCGAGCCTTCTATGATTGCAGTTTTGTAGTCGCCTGTCATTCCCATGGATAGGTATTTCATCTCGATATTGCTGTACTGCCTTTCCCTGAGGCTGTCCCATATATGCCTGACCTGCCTGAAGTACTGCTTCTGCTCATCCTCGCCGCATATAGGGAGAACTGTCATGAGACCCTTCACCTTTACGTGGCTGCACTTCTCGCACTGGATAAGCATTTCCTCGAGTTCCTCCGGGAGGATTCCTGTTTTGTTCTCTTCCCTCCCAATGTTGATCTCGATCAGCACATCGGCATCAAGCCCTGCTGATGCGTACTGCTTTTCAATCTCGGCAAGCAGCCTGGCGCTGTCCAGAGAGTGGATCAGGGATACCTTTCCAACGATGTATTTAACCTTGTTTCTCTGAAGGTGCCCTATGAGATGCCATCTTACAGATTCATCAAACTCGTCATATTTTTTTGTCAGTTCCTGGACTTTGTTTTCGCCAAAATCCCTAAGTCCGGAAGCGTATGCTTCCTTCATCTCCTCAACAGTCCTTGTCTTGCTGACAGCGATCAGCTTCACATCCTCAGGAATGGATGTCAACAAGCGGCTGATATTTTCCTTTATTGACAAATCTACCGTCTCCTTTTTTGAAGCCATATAGTTACTATTCTTCACATATGGCGAAATTCCTTCATTTCAGGGCAAATATTTATTTTTCCTGCTTCTTTATGAAGTCTGTGGCTTCTGCCACGTTGACTGCCGGAATCTCCACAGTTTCGCTCTTGCTAATATTTACATTCAGTTTCCTCAGCATGAGGCTTTTAAGGTAGTTCTCGTCAGACATCATGTAGTCGTAAAGAACCTGTCTGTTCCCGATAGCCTTGATTGTGAAAGGTGCGGCTATCTTGACGTCGTTAACCTGAAGGAAAGGGCCGCTGCAGTAAACCTCCGAGCTGCCGACTATCCTCAGCCCGTTAATGGAGATCGCCTCCGCTCCTCCGTTCTTCAGGTCGTTTAGAACCTGTATGATATCTGTATTGTGGACCAGCCTGAACTGGTCTTCGAATGTATTGGTAAAAAGGCTGCTGTCTGCATCGTTCAGCGCTATGACAACACCCTCCCCCTCTACAGCAACCCTTCCAAGGATCATGTTGTTTTCGGCGATCTCGCTGTTGATTTCGTCCTTTACAGCCTCGCCATCCTGGTCGTACTGCTGGTATTTGTTTAATTTTTCTTCATATTCATAGTATTGATTTCTCAATGCGCTTATTTCATTCTGAAGCCTTGTCTTGTAGGTATATGCATCCTGGTACTGCTCCGAGCTGAGATATGTGTAGCTGCTCTTTGCAGAGATGCTGATATTCATTGAAATTAACACGCCGATGATAATGCATGCCGCAAATACAAAGATATTAGCTTCATTGTTCTTCATCTGTTACACCTCAACCGCGTGATTTGATCTTTTCAAGCAGAAGCCTTCTGACGATAGCGAAGTTGTCGAACAGCCTTCCGCCGAAAACTATTACTGCAGCCAGATATATCGGAACCCCGAGCTTGTCGCCGAGGTATGCGAGAGCGGCCGCAAGAAGTGCGTTGCCAAAAAAGCCTGAAATGAATATGTCAGGTTGGAAGTTTTTTGACAGACTTGCCCTCACTGCACCGAACACCGAGTCAAGACAGGCAAGAATAGCCACCGACATATAAGGGGAAAATTGGTCTGGAATATTCACGTTGAATATCACTCCCAAAATTATCCCGATTATTAATCCCATAAGTCCAACCATGAAACTCTCTCCTTAAGTAAAAAAATTAGTTATTTCACAGGCTTTGCATACTCAAAATTATAAGCCTTGGTATATTTAGGTATGCTGATTTTGTCCTGCTTTTCAAACTTCACGTCGCAAAAGCCGGTGAACTCCGAAAACACCTCCGGAAAGCTCAGGCTGCTGTAGAGCAGATCCTTGCTTCCGATTGCTTTTATTGTTATTTTCTGCGAGTATGACACCTTGTCATTGTCGTTTATCAGAATGTAGTTTCCCGCATTTCTTATTCCTGTAAGCCCGATGACCCTTATATCGTTTATGGATATGGCCTCGGCCCCCGCAAATCTCAGCTCATTGATGAGATAAACCAGATGCTTGTCGGTTATATGGCCGGTTCCGGTTCCGAACAGGTCCGATGTCGGATCAAGGTATATGACAACCCCCTGCCCCTGGACATCTGAAGCTCCTGTAAGAAGCCTTGATTTCTCAAGTTCTGCAAGGAGTGCTTTTGACGCATCGCTTTCTCCGGCTGCAGCTTTTTCGTAGGCATTTACCTTCTCCTGAAGCTCGCTCACCTTTGCCTCAAGCTCTGTTTTCTGTTTTTTGTACTGTTCTATTTCTATGGTTACGTCAGTGCTGGTCGTTGTCCCAAGGCTGAATGTATTCTCCTGGTTGCTGAGCACCTTGAACTGGTACGCCAGCATGAAACCTAAAATGGCGCATACTATTGCAACACTGATTTGAGCGCGCATATTTTTCAATCCTGTTTCCTCCTACTTCTCGATAAAAAACACGGGGTTGCCGTCGAAACTTACATCTATATACCCTTTTGCCTGCTTGAGTTCATCCCTCTTAAGGATATTTGCAGCAGTGTTTAGCTTCTTTTCAAAATTCTCCGTGGTTCCGAGCTTTATGCATATCTGGCCTGAATATATGCTGATGGCGCCAGGATCCGTAAGATCCATCGATGTCAGGCCTGCTATGAAGTCCTTTGCGGCAGGCATTCCTGCGAGAGTCTCGATGACCTGGAGCTGTCTCTCGTCTGAGCCGACTATCTGCTTTCCGACCTCCGATTTCTTCATATCGAACCCATCCAACTTTATAAGCTTCATGTTGCCGATGTCCGCCTTCACCTCGAGGAGCATGCCGTTCTTGTCTATGACTGCGAACTTGCTGTCCTTGCTGGCGTAGTACGTTGCCTCCCTCTCCACAACGCTTATGACGATAGAGGACGGAAGCTTTCTTGAAATCTTAACGCTTGTGAAGTAAGGGTCCTCCATTATTTTGTCGCCGCCCTTTGATGTTTTGATGTAGAAAATGTTGTTTCCCGCCTGTATTCCGGAAAGCCCTATGATTTTCTTTGCATCCGTATACTTGTTGTTGACCACCGTGATGCTGGTTATGTTGAAGCCGGGATACCTCATGCAGAAATTCCATGCGGCAACCGACAGAATAGCAAGGCATACAACAAGCCTTTTGATGAAGAGCTTCCGCCTTCTTTTTATTATAAGTGTATTGTCTATTTTGTCTACTTTTTTGATCATATACACTTTTACTCCTCGCCTAAAATTCTAAAACAAATACATTATAACATTTGAATATGAACATTTCATTAACTATTGCAATTCAAAATGGATTTACTTATTTCCATTTTCCGGCTGTGCCGGCGGCTTGTGCCTCGAAATATTCAGCAGCACCCCCATGGCTATCAGATTGAATATAAGCGAGGATCCTCCGTAGCTTATGAACGGGAGCGGAACCCCGGTTACGGGCATGGATCCTGTTACGACTGCCATATTGATTATTGCCTGCAGAGCTATTACGGCAGTTATTCCTGTCGCCAGAAGCTTCCCTAATTTGTCCTTTGCCCTTGACGCAGTGACCATGCCTCTCCAAATAAATACAACGAAAAGCAGGATTATCACCGTGCATCCGATCAGACCGAGCTCCTCCCCTACTATCGCGAATATGAAGTCTGTATGGGGTTCGGGTATCCAGAAGCATTTTTGCCTGGATTGGAACCACCCCTCGCCTAATATGCCGCCTGAGCCCAGTGCGAACAGCGACTGTATCAGCTGGTAGCCGTCCCCCCTGGCGTCCTTCCAGGGGTCAAGGAAACTCAAAAATCTGGCTCTTCTGTATGGTTCAAGAGCTATTCCGGCAACTCCGGCCGGAATCACAACACCCAGCAATCCTGCCAGATGCGGTATCCTTGCTCCACCCACGAAAAGCACAATGATTGTCACTCCCATAATTACGGCCGCTATGCTCAGGTTCTTTTCTGCCAGTACCATGCCTGCGAAAAAACCTGCAACCATCAGGTAGGGCATCACTCCGTAGAGGAAAGACTTTATCTTCTCGCCCTTTTTGTCAAGGCTGGCGGCAAGATAAAGGACAACAGTGTATTTTGCTATCTCCGAAGGCTGTATGGATGCGAAGCCCAGAGGTATCCATCGCCTTGCTCCGTTGACAGGCGGGAAGGCGAACACAGCGCAAAGAAGGATTATCGTAAAAACGAGCATAAGCTTTGTATATTTTTTGAGGACATGGTAGTCCGTCTTCATTGCGAAGATCATGCAGGAAATACCCAAAACGGCCCACATCGCCTGCTTTTTAAGATAGTACATCCCGTCCTTTATGGCCGAATTGTTTGCGGAGGTATAAGCGCTTGCGCTGAATACCATGACCACGCCGATGACTACGAGCATTAATATGGTGGCAAACAATATGAAATCGACAGGCTCGGATTTTTTAAGCCTTAACTTCTTCCTCGGCTTTTTTTTCATTTCTTAGTCCCTCCCCAAAAAAAGTTTGCGTTCTACCATTATACAGCCAGCAGCGCTATCAGGCACAGAACCGCAGTGGCGATGCTGAACATCGACACAACCTTGGTCTCGTGCCATCCTGACAGCTCGAAATGGTGATGGATTGGCGCCATCTTGAAAATCCTCTTCTTTGTCAGCTTGAAGGAGGACACCTGGAGCACTACTGACAGGGCTTCCAACACGTAGACAGCGCCTGCTATCAGTATTATCAGCGGCAGCTTCAGTATCATGGCAACAGCTGCTACAGCGCCGCCGAGCGCCAGGGATCCCGTATCTCCCATGAACACCTGCGCCGGGAAAGCGTTGAACTTGAGGAAGCCGAGCAGCGAACCGGCTACCACAGCGCAGAATATTGCCAGTGTGTAGTGTCCCATGGCGAAGCTGACTACCGTTAAAAATGCCATTACCACCAGCGTGACCGTGGTAGCAAGGCCGTCAAGTCCGTCCGTCAGGTTAACCGCGTTCGTGACTGAGACAAAATAGAATATGATGAACGGCATGTACCAGATCCCCAGTTCAAGTGTTGTCCCCGCAAACGGTATTATCACCGCGGTCCCTATGCTTGAATTGTTTGCTGCGTAGTATCCGAATATGCCTGATACCGCCAGTAGGAGTATCATCTTCTGATAAGCCCGCAGACCCAGGTTTTTTTTCCTCAATATCTTCAGCGAGTCGTCCATAGCCCCTATGATTCCGAAGGCTATTAGGGCATACATCGCTATCATGGCCTCGTCTCCCGGATTCCTGACTGCGAAAGCAGTCACGAGCAGGGATGAGACAATGAATATGACGCCACCCATGGTCGGTGTGCCCGCTTTTTTAAGATGGCTCTGCGGACCTTCCTCCCTTATGCTCTGCCCGAATTTGAACTTGCGGAGCAGAGGTATGAATACAGGCCCTGCCAGTATGGCTGCGAAGAACGCAGCCAGCGTTGAAATTATTATATTATCCATCTGGTTATGGCTTCCTTCCTATAAGTGATTGACTTGTTTGAGCTTCTCGACTATCTTTTCGAATTTCATTGATCTTGATGCCTTGACGATTACTGCATCGCCCTTTTCCAGGTATCCTGCTGCGAACTCAACCGCCTGGTCGTAATCATCGAAAGCAGCGCAGCTGTCCCCGAAGCCTGCCTTGAATGCGTCGTTGTACTGCCCCAGGGTTATGAGCAGGTCTATCCCGCTCTTCTTTACGTACTCGCCTACATCCCTGTGAGCTTCCCATGCCGCGTCTCCCAGCTCTCCCATCGTTCCGAGTATCGCCGCACGCCTTCCGCTATCCAGGTTCTTCAGAACATCTATGCCCGATTTCATGGAATCAGGATTAGCGTTGTAGCAGTCGTTTATTATCGTGAATTTCTCGCCTCTTATTATGTCGAGCCTCATGGATGTCTTCTCGATGTTGCCGAAGCCCTCCGAGATCTCCTCCATCCCCATTCCCAAAAGCCTTGCGCAGGCTATGGCCAGGAGCGCGTTGTTTACATTGTGCCTGCCTGGAATGTCTATGCTTACGGTTCCGGGCAATTCCGCGCCTCTCTCGGAGACCCTGAAGCTGACGTGCTCGTCTCCGAGCTCTATGTCGTGCGCTGAATATTCGGCCTCGGCAAGCGCGCTGGTGCTTATGACTCTGTAAGGCTTGTCCTCCAGGTTCTTCAGCGGTTCGCTGTCGGAATTCACTATCAGCGTATTGACCGTTCCGAAGAAATCCGTTATCTCAAGCTTCGCCTTCAGGATGTTCTCCCTGCTGCCGAGGTTTCCTATATGTGTTATCCCCACGTTGGTTATCAGGGCTATGTCGGGACGGGCGGCATCCGCCATCCGGTGTATTTCCCCAAGGTTGTTCATGCCCATCTCAAGAACAGCTATGTCGTAGCTGTTGTCCAGCGAGAATATCATGAGAGGCAGCCCTACCTCGTTGTTGAAGTTCCCCTTTGTCTTGAACACCTTGAATCTGGCGCTCAGGGCCGCAGCGGCAAGATCCTTCGTGGAAGTCTTTCCTGTGGAGCCCGTAATCCCTACGATCTTAGTCCTCAGTTTTTTCCTGTAGTATCCCGCAAGGTCTAGCAGCGCTTTCCTGGTGTCACCGACCTTGATGATGCCTGCAGAAGTTATCCCTGCGATGTCGGCAGGCAGTTCGTCCACAATGCAGAGGGACGCCCCTGAATCTGCAGCCTGCTTAAGGAACCTGTTTCCGTTGAAATTCTCTCCCTTCAGCGCTATGAAAACATCCCCGCTGGCTATCTTCCTTGTATCCGTGTTAATTGAATTGTATCCGGCAGCAGTGCCTTCAAGTATAACCTCTCCGCCAACGGCTTCCCTTATTTCATCGAAAGTCAAAGTCTCCAATTAATATCCACCTTCTTCTAATATTTCTTTTACAATCTCCCTCTCGTCAAAGTGGATCTTGCCTGTTTTAAGTATCTGGTAGTCCTCGTGGCCCTTTCCGGCTATCACTATGACGTCCCCTGACCTGGCTAGTTCAATGCTCTTCTTTATGGCTTCTCTTCTGTTCTCTACTATTATATAGTTATCCTTACTGATTCCGGCTACCACGTCTTTTATTATGGCTTCGGGATCCTCGGTCCTCGGATTGTCGGAGGTTATGATCGCGATGTCGCTGAGGTCGGTGCCTATCCTGCCCATTATCGGCCTCTTTGTCCTGTCCCTGTCGCCTCCGCAGCCGAATACGGCTATGAGCCTTCCTTCTGTGAATTCCCTGGCTGTCTCAAGGATGTTTTCCAGACCGTCAGGAGTATGCGCATAGTCCACGATGATGTCGAAGCCAAGGCTGAAGCCCTGATTGACTATCTCGCATCTTCCCGGAACGCAGAGCATTTTTTCCAGCCCCTGCTTGACCGTGTCCAGAGTGATTCCTTCGGACAGGCAAGCCGCTGCGCTGCCCAGGGCGTTTTCAACGTTGTACTTACCCGGAATGTTTATGTTTATCTTTCTTGATTCTCCCTTGTATGCCAGACTGAATTCTACTCCCCTTGAATGGAGCCTGAGGCTGCTGCCCGCAACGTCGGCTTCCTTTTCCGCTGAATAGGTTGTCACCCTTCCCTGTATGTCGCCTAGAAGCCTGCTCCCGTATTCGCTGTCAAGGTTTATCACGGAGTTCAGCGAGTTCTGGAAAAGCATCAGCTTTGCCTTGTAGTAGTTTTCGAAGGTCTCGTGGAAATCCAGATGATCCTGTGTAAGGTTCGTGAATATCCCCTGCGAGAACTCCAGGCCATAAACCCTGTCCAGATACAGTGAATGGGAGGAAACCTCCATCACGCAGTATTTAACGCCCTCGTCAGCCATGTCCCTGAAAAGCTTGTGAAGCTCCAGTGATTCAGGCGTTGTCCTGCTCGCCTCAAGCTTCCTCTCTCCGATGTAGTTTGCTATGGTCCCTATTATCGCCGTCTTGAAGCCCGCCGCCTCGAGGATCGACTTTATAATGAACGTCGATGTCGTCTTTCCGTTTGTTCCGGTAACGCCTATGAGCTTGAGCCGGTCCTTAGGGTTGCCGTAAAAATTAGATGCAGCCACGGCCAGCGCTTTCCTCGTATCCTCCACTCTTACATATGTGATGCCGGGTTCTGCAGCCACCTCGTCCTGGCAGATAATGACCTTTGCACCCTTTTCTGCGGCGCTGCCGGCATATCCGTGCCCGTCAGTCTGGTAGCCCTTGACGCACACAAAGGCGTCGCCCTCCCCAATTTTCCTCGAATCGTACTCCAGCTTGCTTATCTCTGCACCAGCGTCTCCCTGCAGCAATTCATATTTCAATCCTCTCAACAAATCATTGAGCTTCATCATAACAACTCCCCTGTACAGTAATATATGAAAACAGGCATGCCAGTGCATGAGCTTTACACTCCGCACTGCCGCATGCCATAAGCAGTATTAATCTCCGATCGGATCCAGTTCGAGTCCGATAACGCTTCCTTTTGTGACAGTAGTTCCCTGTGCTATGCTCTGGCCTGTAACCATGCCGTCTCCCGTGAACTGGGCCTTCAGCCCGATGCTGTTCAGGATCTGGGTTGCCCTTTCTCTTCCGAGGCCTTTCAGATCCGGCATCGTTACTACCTTATTATAATTAGCAGTAGTCCCTGTGTAAAGTGTTATTTTGGCACCTTCCTTCACAGTGGTTCCAGGATCCTGCTCCATATCCACAACGTACTCCCCTGCGGAATCGGTGATGTAGTCCAGATTGTATTCGGCAAGCGAGGCCTGTGCCTGGGTTTTTGTCATGCCCCTTACGTCAGGGACTATAATATCCCTCAACAGGCTTTTTGCAATCTCTTCCCCGCTTGCGTCGCTCTTCATCGCGAGGTAGTTGAAGATATCGTTGAATACGGTCTGCGCCACCGGTGCGGCTATCTGCCCTGCGTAGTAGTTCGACGGGTCAGGTTCGTCTATCTGTATGAACACTGTGATCTTTGGGTTGTCTGCCGGCGCCATTCCTGCGAAGGACGCTATGTACTTTCCTTCCATGTATCCTGTTTTTCCGGTCGGAAGTTTTCCTATCTTCTGCGCCGTACCGGTCTTTCCGGCTATGTGGTAGCCGTCGATGAAGGCTTTGCTTCCGCCGCCCTCCGAAACAACCTTCTCAAGGTAGGATCTCAGCTCTGCTGTCTTGGCGCTGTCGTATACCTGTCTGGCTGTGGATGCGCTGTCGTAGGTGCTGTCGATAACCTCTTCGCCTGTCTCTTCGTCGGTGTGGCCTGTCTGGTTCATGAGGTGCGGTGTAATAAGCTTGCCGCCGTTTGCCACTGCATTGAATGCAGTTAGATATTCGAAGCAGGATACGGTGTTCGTCTGTCCGAAGGAGATCGTGGCAAGATCAAGGTCTGTTATGTCCTTGGGATCCTTGACTATTCCCACAGCCTCTCCCGGAAGGTCTATGCCCGTCTTTTCGCCGAAGCCCGATTTCTTTATGTATTCGGTAAGGGTTTCCTTTCCAATAGCTGCGCCGACCTCTGCAAAACCTGAGTTGCAGGAGTTTTTCAGTATGTCGACGAAGCTCTCCACCCCGTGACCCGACCTTTTCCAGCAGTGTATTGTTACTCCAAGTATCTTGAAGCTGCCGGTGCATGTGAAGGTGGAGCCGCTGTTTACAACGTTAGTCTCGAGCGCTGCTATGGCCGTGATGACCTTGAATATGGATCCGGGCTCATAGGTGTCGCTGACCGCCCTGTTCCTCCACATGGCCTGAAGCTCTTCAGAGGTCTTTCCTTCCACCCACGGATTGTTGGGGTCGTAGTCCGGCTTGTTGACCATGGCCAGCACGTCTCCGTTGTTCGGGTCCATGACGATTATCGTCACTGCCTTGGCCTTGTTGTCCTCCAGCGCTTTTTCAGCAGCATTCTCTGCGATGTTCTGGATCACTTCGTCGACGGTTAGGATGAGATCCTTTCCGTCGACGGGTTCAGTGATGATGGAGCTTGTATAAGGCAGGTCCTCGCTTTTCCTGTCGGTCTCGGCCACTTTCTTTCCAGGCGTGCCTGCAAGGATGGAGTTGTACTGTAACTCAAGGCCAGTCAGCCCAGATCCGTCCGAGTTGAGGAATCCCAGCACGTGGGCAAGGAAGTTGCCGTTCGGATAGTATCTCTTCGTGTCGTTTGACACTATGACGCCCCTGAGTTCAAGCGCGGTTACGCTGTCGGCCTGGGCTTTCTCGATTTTTCTCTTCAGGATAGCATAGGAGATGGGCTTCCCGTTGGATAGCTTTGCCGTCATTATCTTTTTCACATCAGCTGTCTCCATGCCTGTTGCCTTAGCAAGCTTTTCGGCTACCTGGTCTGCAGTCAGATCTTTTTTCTCCATGGTCTCCCTAAGCGTAATCATATCCAGGTCCACCCTGTAGACGCTCGCGCTCACAGCCAGCTCCTCGCCGTTCCTGTCCAGTATCCTGCCGCGCTCAGCCTCCACGGTAATCTCGCTGGTCCACTGGGCTTCAGCCAGCGCGCTGTAATCGCCGCCCTTTATAACCATTACATAAACAAGTTTTAAGAATAACAAAAAGAACACTAAGGATAAAACCCGCAGCGTTATTCGCGTCCGTTTGTTAGTTTTAATTTTATCCCTGTGTACTTTTCTCTTTTTTATCAAAGCTTTTACCCCCAGATGGCAACCTAGAATATTTTTTCAGCTAATACAGTGACTGCGTTTTTGCCTTCACCGCTTTCGCTTTCTGCAGTGATGATGGTTTCTTTGCTTATGTCTGCATATATCGCATCATTCCTGTCTGGAGTAACCATACCTAATTTGTTTACAGCTACATCTTCGATATATTGAATATTATTATACTTCACCAGTTCAACCTTCAAGTTTTCATTCTCTTTGTTGAGCGCTACGATGTTCTGACGTGTTGTGTTTAATTCGCTCTGCAGATTATAGATGATGCAGTATCTTCCTATCAATGTAATACCTACAATAAATGCGATCATAATGTTTCTCATTATGACTATTTTTTTATTGATGTTCTTTTTGCTTGATTTATTTTTTCTGACCTGTCTTTTTTGCTCTGATTCCCGGTAAGGTACATGATTTGGCGCTAATACCGTATTACCGTTAATCATGATTTTTTCATTTAACACGTTCATAGCCTTCACCCCACTTTAAAAAATAAGAACTTATAGTTTTTCGGCAACTCTGAGCTTTGCGCTCCTGCTCCTCGAATTTTCGGCCATTTCTTCATCGCTCGGAATAATAGGTTTTTTTGTTTTTATTTTAATAATCGGTTTTTTTCCGCAGACACAGACCGGAAAATCTTTTGGACAGTTGCACGGATCTTCCAGTTCCTTGAACAGGTTCTTGATTTCTCTGTCTTCAAGTGAGTGGAATGTGATTACCGCTATCCTGCCTTTCGGGTTAAGCCTTTCTATGCTGTCCCTTATGGCCTTGTCCAATATCTGCAGTTCCCTGTTGACTTCTATCCTAATGGCCTGGAAAGTTCTCTTTCCCGGATGCCCTTCCCTCCTGAATTTAGCAGGGATTGCCGCCGTTATTGCGTCCACCAGCTCGAATGTTGTTTCAAGAGGTTTCTTGGCTCTTCTCTCCGCAATGAACTGCGCTATCCTCTTGGCAAATCTCTCCTCGCCGTACTCCTTTATGATCCTGTATAATTCCTCTTCGCTATAGTTATTCACAACGTCGTAGGCTGAAAGGCTGCTTTCCCTGTTCATCCTCATGTCCAGCGGAGCGTTTCTCATGTAGCTGAAGCCTCTTTCCGCCTCGTCCAGCTGGTGGGAGGACACCCCAAGGTCCATCAGTATTCCGTCAACCTTTTCGATTTCCAGAGTTTCCAGTATGCTGTCTATGTTGTAAAAATTATCATGCACATATGTAACGTTTTCATAATCCTTGAGTCTTTCCTTTGCTGCGGCTATTGCGTTGGTGTCCTGGTCGATTCCTATCAGCTTCCCGGTTCCCTTCAGCTTTTTAAGTATCTCCAGCGAATGTCCTCCGCCACCCATTGTGCAGTCCACGTAGATTCCGTTTTCCTTGATATCTAAAGCTTCTATGCATTCATTCAGCAATACGGATACATGTTTAAATTCCATATAATCCTCCTATATTCCGAGTTCACTCATCTGTTCAGCGATCTCATCGAAGTCGAGATTGAGGTCATTGTATTCTTCCCACTTCTCTTTGCTCCAGATTTCAATTCTGTTGGATACTCCGATGCTGATCACTTCTTTTTCTATACCCGCATATTCCATTATGCTCTGCGGTATGAGCGCCCTTCCCTGTTTGTCCAGTTCTATTTCATTGGCTCCCGAGAAGAAGAATCTCTGGAAAGCCCTTGCGTTCTTGTTTGTAAGCGGCAGCTTCACAAGCTTTTCTTCGAGAAGCTTCCATTCATCAACTGTATAAGCGTATATGCATCCGTCGAGTCCCTTGGTCATAACAAATTTGCCCCCAAGCTCATCCCTGAATTTCGAAGGTATTATTATTCTGTTTTTGTTGTCTATTGCATGATTATATTCACCGATAAACATAATAACACCCCCCTAAAATTCTCCACTTTACACCACTTTATACCACTTTCCATATATATTCTAGATTGAATCCGAAATTCCTTCTCGTTTTTCGAATTTTTTAACATTTTTTTAACATTTTTTTATCTTTTTTTTCCAGAAGTTCTTTCCTTGAAATAGGTAACCTTCTAGAGTATAATCTAATAGGAATAATCCGCATCAGAAAGGAATGTAAAAGAGCAATGAAATTAGGAATCGTAGGTTTGCCGAATGTAGGCAAAAGCACTTTGTTTAATGCAATAACAAAAGCAGGCGCAGAATCCGCCAACTATCCGTTCTGCACAATCGAGCCGAACGTTGGCGTAGTAAGCGTGCCTGATAAAAGATTAGATGTTCTTGAAAAGATGTACAACACGAAGAGGAAGGTTCATACAGCAATTGAATTTTATGATATCGCCGGCCTCGTAAAGGGAGCCAGCAAGGGTGAAGGTCTTGGAAACAAGTTCCTTTCGCATATAAGGGAGGTAGCCTCCATCGTACATGTTGTGCGATGCTTCCAGGACGAGAACATAGTCCACGTTGACGGTTCCGTTGACCCTATCAGGGACATAGAAACAATAAACCTGGAGCTGATCTTCTCGGACATAGACACACTCGAAAAGAGAATAGAGAAATCAAGGAAGCTGGCTAACAGCGGAAATAAAGAAGCTAAAGCCGAGGTGGATCTCGCGTCGAAGCTGAAGACCCACCTGGAGGAAGGAAAGCCTGTAAGGACAGCAGAGCTTACAGATGAAGAGCAGGATCGCGTAAAGGGATATTTCCTCCTTACATCAAAGCCTGTGCTGTATGCGGCAAACATTTCAGAGGAAGACCTTATGGCCGGAAACACAGACAACGACCTCGTAAAAATGGTCAGGGAGTTCGCTGCTGCTGAAAATTCAGAGGTTATAGTGATATCCGCCAAGCTGGAAGAGGAGCTCTCCACACTGGAGGACGAGGAAAAGATGGAGCTTCTGTCCGAGTACGGACTGGACGAATCGGGTCTCGACAAGCTCATCCACGCATCCTACAAGCTGCTGGGACTCATTAGCTACCTGACCGCAGGAGTTCAGGAAGTGCGTGCATGGACTATAGTCGACGGCACCAAGGCGCCCCAGGCTGCAGGCAAAATCCATTCGGATATCGAGAGAGGCTTCATAAGAGCTGAGATCGTGTCCTACGACACCCTTGTTGAGTGCGGCTCAGAGGCTGCGGCTAAAGAGAAGGGTCTCTTCAGGCTTGAAGGCAAGGACTATGTTATGAAGGACGGAGATGTTGTAAACTTCAGGTTCAACGTATAAAAAGAGGCCCGGAGTCAAGCTTTTAAACAAGCTTGCCTCCGGGCCTCTTTTCAAATCTAATAGGTTGTCGACTCTGTGTATCCGGCCGGGATTTCGAACATGTCTGCAGTAACGTTGTCAGAAAGCTCTATGATCTCCATTACAGACTCCATCTCAGCTGATTTGAATACGATGGCGTACAGTTTTCCGCCGTCAAAATAGTATCTGAGCGTACCCTGATCTGTCTTGTATTCCTCGTAGTCCATCATTTTTCCGTTTAGTTCGGCCTTTCCCTTTCCTACATAGACTATGCCGGAGGTGTCAATCTTCTGGTCCTCAACGCTGGCTGTTGTGCCGGAGGAATTCGTATCATCGATGACTATTTTATAGTAGGTTTTTGCATCGTCATTGAGCACGTAGACAGTTTTGTCCTTGACTATCTCATGTACTTTCATACTATCTGTATCAAAAATATATGACTTGTTATTACTATCAAAGGCTGATATAACATCTGTTACATTTGTTTTGCCCTCCACCGTGGTCTTAATGGTGTAATGCATGAGATATTTTCCGGTCTTCATGATGTCCGCATAGGATGCCGACAAGAGATCGGATCCGGTCTCCGTCTGGCTTGTGCCGCTGTCCTTTGTATCTTCAGTATCGTTTGTTGTGCCTCCGGAACAGCCTGCAAAGATCCCCACGGCAAATATGGTTGAAAAAAGTATCGTCATTATTTTTTTCATTACAATACCTCCTTTAATATTAGAAGTTCTTATTTTCATTATATACTTTTTTGAACATATGGCAATGAAATCGTTTCCTGATGTATAATGTAATCAAATATATACCGAGAGGGGTTTTAATATGGTTGAGAAGCTTTACCCGTATGCCGTGACTGACGAGAAGACAGTCGAGATATTCATCAACGATGACAACTGCACAATGGGGCATGTGATATTGAAGCCGGGAGATGAGCTTGAGGCGCACAGCACGGACTCCAACGTATACCTGCTTATAGTCAGGGGTGAGCTGACATTGTCTCTGAACAAGGTTGAAACCAGGACATTCGGAACAGGCGCCGTGGTAAATGTACCCTATGGAACAGTCATGGGCATGAAAAATTCCTCCGGAGCCGTCATGGAGCTTTTTGCTTTCAAATCCCCTAATCCGAAGAACTACGTCAGATAAATCGGCACCAGAAATAAACAATATTTTCTAATTTTATTGACTATTCTGTAAATTTGTTGCATAATCATATTAAGCATATAGTTTATAACGTAAGGAGTGATTTTCATGCCAAAAACAAAACGAGATATTAATATACCTAAGATCAGTCCAGAAAATCAACGTTGGTTTAGGATGGGAAAACTTAACGAGAAACACCATATCGACATGACAGAAGAAGAAAAAGCCAACATCGCTTTATGTACAGGCACAAAACACACTCATCCTTGCAAAAACCCTATGTTCAGATGCACAGTATGCGGAAACTATGGCTGCTCACAGGTGGAAGCTGATAAATGCACAGACCAGGCCTTCAAGAACGATAAGTGTCTGCAGTGCGGCGCACAAGGCGATCGAGTTCCTCTTATGAAGAATGAAGTTGATGAATATGTTGCAAAATGGAATGAAATGGTTCCTGAAATCAAGGAACTCGAAAAGGAAACGGAATAACAGTCTAACATGATTTTTAAGCGGTGCCCTGGCGGTGCCGCTCTTCTTTTTCTCTCTTAAACGGTTTTCAATATCATCTAAAAAAGCACCGGATAAGTTTTGCAAATATTCTGTTAACGCTTCGGATTCATGGTATAATTAAGCTATAAAACACCATCGGGAGGTGCTGAACGTGAAGCGCATAGCTAACCTGTTACTTGCCGCAGTCTTTATTCTCACTGTTTCCATTTACTCCGGGCTTTCAGTCAATGAAACCGCACCTGCATCCGCTGAGCCGTCCAGCGAATACGTATCGCTTGCAGCAACCGTAACCTTGCGGTACGGATCGACCGGTGAAAGCGTAAGAGCCCTGCAGCAGCAGCTTAACAGTTTCGGATACAGCCTGACAGCGGACGGCATATTCGGAAGCATCACCTTGTCTGCAGTCAAGAGCTTTCAGGCTTCAAAGGGGCTTGCAGCAGACGGCATCGTTGGCCCGCTCACCTGGGGCGCACTCGGTTCCGGAACTTCATCACAATCCGGAACGACATCAGGCACAAGTCCAGAGGACACAGTCCTCCGGTATGGTGATCGAGGTTATGCGGTCCAGGTCCTTCAGCAGAAGCTGAACGTATTCAAATACAATCTGTCTGTAGACGGTGTATTCGGTTCTGGCACTAGCTTTGCAGTCAGGGATTTCCAGAGAGTCGTGGGCCTCGGCGCCGACGGAGTGGTCGGCCCTTTAACCTGGAACGCACTTGATAACACGCCAGCTGTTTCACCTTACATTTACGATCCTGCCCAGAGGTATCAGTCCAGGGTCAACTCAAGCAACTGTCCGAGCAGCACAAAGTACTACATCTACGTAAACAGGGAGAGGCACGTAGTGTGCATCCTTACGGGAAGCAACTACAACTGGACCATACAGAAGATATTCAAATGCACCGTAGGCGCTCCGGCGACACCAACTATAACGGGAAAGTATTCTGTAAAAGCGAAAGGCTCCTACTTCGTTACCGAGAACGGACTGATCTGCAAATACTACACTCAGATTTACGGCGACTATCTGTTCCACAGCATCCTGTACTACCCTGGCGGAGGAATAGCGGATTCGAGACTGGGGATGGATCTATCCCACGGATGCATCAGGCTTGCAACAGAAAACGCACTTTACATCTACAACAATATCCCTTACGGGACAGGCATCTGGATCGAGTAAACGTAAAGATGCTGCACCTCCAGCGTTATAGCTGGCGGTGCAGCATCTTTATTTGCCATGCGTTCAAAGGCTGCCAGATTATTCGAATTACATGATAGGTGCGAAAACTCTCAGGATTGCTCCGAGCAGCGCTCTGGTCCAGGGTATCCCTGTAACGTCTCCGATAGTTATTTCACGGCATATCTCCTGGGTGGTCAGGAAATCCTTCTTTATGTCCATCACAGTGCCGCTGCCGTATATCCACACGCCGCACTCGAAATGGAAATAAAGACTTCTGAAATCCATGTTTATGGAGCCGACAACACCATAGAGTTCATCGGATACGAAGGTTTTTGCGTGAATGAAGCCCGGCTCGTATTCACAGATCCTCACTCCGCTCTCAATTAGAGGCCTGTAGAAGGATTTTGTCACTTCATGAACATACCATTTATCGGGCTTGTGAGGGGTTATTATCCTTATGTCTACCCCGCTCTTCGCGGCTGAGGTCAGCGCTTTCAGCATTTCGTAATCGATTATCAGATACGGGGTCATGATGTATACGTACCTGTTCGCTTTGTTGATAAGGTTTGTATATACAGTCTCACCGACTGCCTCGTTGTCCAGCGGGCTGTCGGCATATGGCTGGATAAACCCGTCGCTGCCGATGCAGGCGCAGGTGGAGCAGCTGCACTCGTACTGGCTGAAATCCTCATTCGTCTTTTTGATATAGTCCCACATGCTGAGGAACATCGCAGTGAGGTTCCAGACAGCCTCGCCTTTTATCATTATTGCCGTATCCTTCCAGTGGCCGAATCTTTCATATACATTAATGTACTCATCAGCAATGTTTATTCCTCCAGTGAATCCAGTGCAGCCGTCTATCACGGCAATTTTTCTGTGATCCCTGTTGTTGATCCTTGGACTCAGCAGAGGGATCATCGGATTGAATACGCCGCAGTTTATCCCCATTTCCTCAAGTTTCTTGTCGTAGCCGTAAGGAAGGGTCATTACACAGCCAAAATCATCGTAAATTACGCGCACCTCAACCCCCTGCTTCACTTTCTCCTTCAGTATTTCCAGTATGGCGTTCCACATCACGCCTTCGCCTATGATGAAATATTCGAGGAAAATGAACCTCTCCGCCTTGACTAGCTCCTCCTTGAGCCTTTCGAATTTGATTTCGCCCGTCGGAAGATATTCGGAGCATGTATTTCTGTAAGGCGGGTAAAAGGAATATTTCTCAATATAAGCCGACTGTTTCGCAGCTGTTTCATTCAGGTCTTCCATCTCCTCGATTATAGGCTTTCGAGGCATGAGAGTCTCCTTTGTCTTCGCGTCTATGGAATTCATCTTCTGTTTTGTCCTTTTGCTCAGCCTGTTTCCGCCGAAGACAAAGTAGAAAAGCCCTCCGAAAAAAGGAAATATGAGTATGGTAATTATCCAGGCAATCTTGTATGCAGGATTCATGTTGTTGTTCACTATCCAAAGCACCGCTGCCAGGCTTATTGCCATGCTTATGACATAGAAAATAACGAAGTACTGCTGGAATTTCACTATGACGCCTATGAGCAGTGTCAGCTGAAACACCAGGGCAATGACAAGCAGCGCCGCCCTGCTGAACAGGATTTTCGCTAAATATTTCATTCATACCTCACCCCTCTCCGTCTGTACAGTTTATAATGCAAATGGACTGGGGCCAGCCGAAGCAGACCCCGTCAATCTATCCATCACTAACACTCCTGTTTCGACAGGATAGCCATAAATTCCTCCCCAGTTATGGTCTCTTTCTCCAAAAGGTACTTTGCAAGCTCGTGAAGCTTTGCCTTATTCTCCTCAAGAATGTCGGCCGCCCTCTTGTGGGAGCTCTTTATGATTTTCAAAATTTCGGCATCCACCCTGGCGGAGGTGTCAGGCGAAACCATGAGCGAGGTATCGCCTCCAAGGTAAGGATTGTTGACGGTCTCGAGGGCCATCATGTCGAACTCTTCGCTCATTCCGAACCTCGTAACCATAGCTCTCGCGATCTTTGTTGACTGCTCGATGTCGTTTGAAGCGCCGGACGTCACAGTTTTGAATACAAGCTCCTCGGCGGCTCTTCCTCCCATGAATGTGGCTATTTTGTCTAAAGCCTGCTCCTTGCTCATGAGAACCTGCTCGGTCTCGTCAACCTGCATTGTGTATCCGAGCGCTCCCGAGGTCCTGGGGATTATGGTTATCTTATGCACCGGTGCGGAATGCTGCTGCATCGCCGCGACCAGGGCATGTCCTACCTCATGGTATGCAATCGTCAGCTTGTCCTTCATCGATATCACAGCGTTCTTCCTTTGATATCCTGCGATGACCACTTCAACGGATTCCTCCAGGTCGCTGTGCAGAATCTCTGTCCTTCCCATCCTGACCGCCCTCAGGGCCGCCTCGTTTATTATGTTCGCGAGATCGGCTCCTGATGCTCCGGAGGTCGCCCTTGCTATCATGTTGAAATCCACGTCCCCTGCCATCTTCACTTTCTTGGCGTGCACCCTGAGGATCGACTCCCTGCCCTGAAGGTCTGGAAGCTCCACAGGTATCCTCCTGTCGAACCTTCCCGGCCTCAGGAGCGCCTTGTCCAGCGTCTCAGGCCTGTTGGTGGCCGCAAGTATGACGACCCCCGTGTCCGGGGCGAAGCCGTCCATCTCCGTGAGGAGCTGGTTCAAGGTCTGCTCCCTCTCGTCATTGCCGCCCATGCCCGAGGAATTTCTGCTCTTCCCTATGGTGTCTATCTCATCTATAAATACTATGCACGGAGCCTTTGCCTGAGCTTCCTTGAAGAGGTCCCTCACCCTTGCTGCTCCCATGCCCACGAACATCTCTACGAATTCAGAGCCTGAAATGGAGAAAAAAGGCACCTTTGATTCTCCAGCCACCGCCTTTGCAAGCAGTGTCTTGCCTGTACCCGGAGGCCCTACAAGCAGGGCTCCCTTAGGGATTGTCGCTCCGATATCCTTGTACTTGTTTGGATTGTGCAGGAAGTCTACGATCTCCTGCAGCGCTTCCTTGGCCTCATCCTGCCCGGCGACATCCGCAAAGGTCTTTCCAGTCTGCGCTTCCATATACACTTTTGCGTTGCTCTTTCCGAAGGCCATCCCTCCGCCGAGTCCGCCCATTTTGCCCTGCATCTTTTTTCCGAAATACTGCCCCAGGGCAATGAATATGATCAGCGGCAGGACCCATGAAAGGAGCCCGCTTATGATAGGCGATGTCTCGTCAGGGATTACGCTTGAAAACTTCACACCAGAGGCATAGAGCCTGTTAACCAGGTCAGGGTCATCCATCCTGCCGGTTATGTACACTGTCTTAGTGCCATCCTCGCCGACAATAACGTACCCTATCTGGTTCTGCTGTATTTCAACCTCGCTCACCTGTTTGTTCTCAACCTGTTTGAGGAACGTTCCATAATCGACCTTTTTCACGCTCTGGTTTATTAGAGCCGGGAACACTACGGCGTTAAGGATCAGCACCACGAACATTATTGCAGCGTAGAATATAAGCTGCATTTTTTTCGGCTTTTTTATATCTTTCATCTTTTCGTCTCCTTGTCTGCAACAATACACTGAAGCAATGAATTTAGTTTTTCCATACCGTTTATGATTGCTGTAAAAGTTTCCTCATTTTCATCTGCCATGCATCGCGCTATCCTTTCATTGATGTAACCGTCTATTTCCGTTATCGTCTTTTCACCCTTCTCGGTCAGCTTAAGCAGCACCACCCTCTCATCCTTGGGATCCCTTCTCTTAAGCAGGAAGCCCTGCTGCTCCAGCTTTTTGCACATGGATGAGATATTCGCGCCAGCCATGCAGGTCCCTCCTGCCAAGCTTCCCACAGTGTGCCTCTCGCTGCTGTGGAGTTCCATAAGCAGTCTGATCTGTATCATCGTGATGCCGTGTCTGGAACCGACGGAATTGAATGCCATGTCCGTGCTGTCAGCGATCTTCTTCGTGTATCCAATTATGATCCTTTTGAATTCATCTGTTTCCATTACTCTCCTCCGGAAAATATATCGTCAATAATATTTATACTTTAAATATATTATAAACGATATATATTTTCCCGTGTTTGAACTTTCTGTTAAATGAAAAGGGGGACTCCGCGTCCCCCTTGTATAATATATGTGAATATTTTAGCAGGAGGACATACCGCCGCCCCTGATAGAAAAGCCTCTTTTGTACCATGTGTCCGAGTAGTCAATCACAGCTCCGCTGACATAGCTCTCGAGGATTGATTCGTAAACAATCTTTGTTCCTTCTGCTTCAACAACAATATCTTCTTCGGCTTTTGTCTCATCCAGAGACATGTTCAATATAGGGCCGCCTCAGCCGTGGCCGCCGAAGGAAATCCTCAGCATTACATTTTCAGGGTTTGGATAAGTTTTTATCTTCTCGTTCAGCTTTTCCGCTGCTGTTTTTGTCAGGTTCACCATTTCAATCTCTCCTCTAATATTTAGTATTGTTCGAGCTTTTTCTTGAGCGCCTGCTTAGGCTGGAAACCTACCATCTTGTCTACAGCTGCTCCGTTCTTGAATACCATGACAGTAGGAACCCCTGATATACCGTATTTTTGTGCCAGATCCGGGCTCTTGTCAACATCAACCTTCAGTATCTTTACTTTGCCTTCCATTTCTTTGCTCAGCTCTTCGAGAGCAGGTGCCAGCATTTTGCACGGTCCGCACCATTCAGCGAAGAAATCCACCATCACAGTTTCGCCGCTATCCAGTACCTGGTTCTTGAATTCACCGCTGCTTATTACTTTTGCCATAATTTTATTCTCTCCGTTTCATAATTGTTTTTGTATTGTAATATTAGTTATATGAACAGGCTCATGTTTGAATCTTCAGCTTCTCCGAGCATGTAGCCAACGCCGCCGACCTTGACTCCGTCGATAAGCTCCTCAAGTTTTATTCCCATTACGTCCATGGACATCTGGCATGCAACCAGCTCGATTCCGCTGTCAACTGCTGCTTTAACCAGTTCGTCCAGCGATGAGACGTTCTTGTCCTTCATGACTTTTCTCATCATGGCGGTACCCATTCCCATCATGTTCATCTGGGATATCTTCAGCTTTTCCGGTCCTCTAGGCATCATAAATCCGAACATTGCGTCGATTGGCCCCTTCTTCACATTCACCGGTTCATGCTTTCTGAGAATATTAAGTCCCCAGAATGTAAAGAACATTGTAACCTTCTTTCCCATTGATGCGGCTCCGTTGGCTATGATGAATGAAGCCAAGGCTTTGTCCAGGTCGCCGCTGAACACTATTATCGTCTTGTTGTCCTTGACAGGCTGCATAGCTCTTTCCACATTTGAAGAAACCTCGCAGGCGCTGCCCTTCCTTATCAATGCTGTTATTGTTCCGCCTTTTTTTGACACGTCCAGCAGATTGCATCCAGTCCTGCTGCACCATGACTTGATGTCCTCGTAGAAGCCGGGATCGGAAGCCGTAACCTTCAGAGTCTGCCCGGCTGACATTGTGTCTATGGAGGATTTAACCTTCATTAGCGGTCCCGGGCAGGACAACCCGCAGGCATCCAGCGTTACGTCAATTGTGTCTTTCGCAGCTTCATGCACTTTTACAGTCTGTGTGTCTGCATCTATTTCAAATTCCTTCTTCTCTGCTTCCTTCTTAGAAGGGTCAAATTTCAGTACGGACGAAGTTTTGTAGCCGCCTGTAACATTGAGAACCTTGAAGCCGTTCTGGATTAGTATTCTGGCTGCGATATAGCCTCTTATTCCCACCTGGCAATATACGACTATAGTCTTGTTTTTATCAAGCTCTCCCATCCTGCTTCTCAGGTCGTCCACAGGGATATTGACCGCTCCCTCCAGGTATCCGTTCTCGAACTCAAGGTCTGACCTTACGTCCAGGAGGACATAATCCTCGCTGCCCATTTTTTCTATGTCCTTCCATGCCACCACATTTGTTCTGCCGGCCAAAATATTCTGTGCCGTGAACCCGAGCATGTTGACAGGGTCCTTCGCTGATGAGAACGGAGGCGCATAAGCCAGCTCCAGCTCGGCAAGATCCTCGACAGTTCCGTTCAGCCTGATAGCTGTTGCTATGACATCTATCCTCTTGTCTACACCGTCTAATCCCATTCCCTGTGCTCCTAGGATCCTTCCCTCATCGTTGAATATCAGCTTGAGGTCCATCGGGAACGCATCTGGATAGTAGGAAGCGTGAGCCACCGGATGTGTGTATATCACCCTGTAAGGTATGTTTTCCCTCTGAAGAGTCCTTTCGTTTGCTCCTGTGCTCGCTGCTGTCAGTCCGAAAACCTTGAGTATCGAAGTGCCCTGGGTTCCCTTGTAGACTGAATCAAGCCCTGCTATGTTGTCGGCTGCTATCCTGCCCTGCTTGTTTGCCGGCCCCGCCAGAGGCACCGCCGACTTTTTCTTTGTTATGAAATCAACAATCTCGACGGCATCGCCCACTGCATATACTCCACCGGCATTTGTTTCCATTTTTTCGTTTACGACTATATGACCCCTTGGTCCCAGCTCAATACCGCTTTCTCTGAGGAAAGCTGTGTCCGGAGCGACACCTATTGCGAGTATGACCAGGTCGGCAGTTACTTTCCTGTCGCTGCTCAGTGTCACCTGAACCTGGCTGTCTGTATCTTCAAAGGTCTTGACTCCGTCTCCCAGTATCAGGCTGACACCGTTGTCCGCCATCTCTTTTTCTGCGATTACAACCATGTCCGAGTCGAAAGGAGCTAGTATGTGAGGAGCTGCTTCCACAAGGGTTACATCCAGCCCTCTGTCCCTTAAATTCTCTGCCATCTCCACGCCTATGAATCCTCCGCCGATTACAACAGCGCTCTTTGTTCCCTCCCTGTCGACATAAGCCTTCACAGCGTCTGTGTCAGGTATGTTCCTCAGCGTGAATATCTTGTCGCTGTTTATTCCCGGTATGTTTGGTCTCAGCGCTTTTCCGCCTGGCGAAAGGATCAGATAGTCGTAGCTTTCATCATAAACTCCCTTTGCCTTGCTGCTGACAGTTACTTTTTTGTTCTTTGTGTCGATACCTGTCACTTCGCTGAAAGTCCTGACGTCTATGTTGAATCTCGCTTTCATGGCTTCAGGGGTCTGCACAAGCAGCTTGTCTCTTTCCTTTATGGTCTCTCCGATGTAGTATGGCAGTCCGCAGTTAGCGAAGGAGATGTACTCATCTCTTTCAAACATTATAATTTCCGCACTTTCATCCAGCCTTCTTAGTCTTGCAGCAGCAGAAGCTCCTCCTGCTACTCCGCCCACTATCAATACTTTTTTATTCATTGTTCATACCTCCGTTATTTTATCAGATTTATTTATCTTTATCGCTGTTATGTTCTTTGCGCTTTACAGAATCACTTTTATCAGTTCAGCCACTTTGTCGTTGCATACCCTGTAGAATACCTCAAGACCGCTCCTCTTCCCTTCTATTATGCCTGCAGCCTTTAGCTTCTGCAGGTGCTGGGATATGGTGGACTGCGGCGCGTTGAGGCATGACTGCATGTAGCTTACATTGCACTCTCCGCTTTCAAGCAGTCCGCTCACTATGCAGAGCCTGACCGGGTGAGCCAGCACTTTGAGAAGCTCCGCTGCTTCATTGTATTTTTCCACATTTCTTTCCAAACCAATCCCTCCCTTCAAACCTTATTTATCGCTATATTCATATATTACGATATAACGATTGTTATGTCAATATCAAATCCGATATTTTTTTGACAGGCAGCAAAATATCGGATTCGAATGTCACATTATCTCCTAGTACCGAAGAAGAACAGCGTCAGCGTGCCGGGGCCGGAATGGCTTCCGATGACAGGCCCTATCGTGCCGATCACCACATCCTTAACCTTGAGCTGCTCCCTCAAAAGCTTCTCCACTTTAAGAGCATCCTCATAGTTGTCACCGTGGCCTACGAATACCACCTGCTCTTCCGGATTGATGGAAGTTTCCGCCATGCGGTCCACCAGCGTGTGTATGGATTTCTTCCTGCCCCTTACTTTGGTCACCGGAACGAGGCGCCCTTCATCGTCAACGTGGATTATCGGCTTCATGCTGAGTGCAGTGCCTATGGATGCAGTCAGTGGGTTTATCCTTCCTCCTCGCTTCAGATGGTTCAGGTCGTCTACAGTAACCCAGTGGCAGAGCCGCAGGCGGTTATCGAGCAGCCACTGATGCAGTTCCTCGATGCTTGTCCCTCTGTCCCTCCGGAGCGCAGCACTGTATACCAGCAGCCCTTCGCCCATGGAAGCCGCCATTGAGTCCACGCATATTATCCTTGAACCCTTGTACTTCTCCATCATCATTTCTGCGGCAACCAGCGAGGCGTTATAGGTTCCGCTCATCGCTGATGAAAAAGCTATGTAAAGTATGTCCGCTCCCTCTTTTACTATAGGTTCAAACCATTCCGTGAAGGTCATTGAATTTATCAGTGATGTAACTGCAGTCTCTCCGTTCCTCAGCATATCGTAGAAATCATGGGGATCAAGCTCCCTGTTGTCGGGGTAGTTCATGTAGTTTTTGCCTGCTATCTCGAAGGCCATAGGTATAACCTTAATATCCATCTCCTCAACAATGTCTTGAGGAAGGTCGGATGTGGAATCTGTAATAATCACGTATTTCTTCATTGTTCCTCCATTTTTCACCTTTCAATCAGGCTGTAATTTGTAAACATATATTAGATATTAGTCTATTCACAAAAAATTATCAATGCACAAATTCTAGGCATTCAGTCCATTTTCAGAGCTTTGAGAATGAATTGGCAAATTTTTCATGGCGCAATCAGGTTTTTACGGTTATACTGTTCCATGTGCACTTTAGCACGAGCCAAAAGGCAACGAAAGGGAGTATTTGATGAAAAAAACTATTATCGCTGCAGCAGTGTTTCTGGCCATATCTGCATGTGTGTCAGCAGCAGCACATGAGGGTCTGGTATCAGCAAAGCACGCTCAGAGCCAAACAGCGGCTGTGAGTGAACAGGAACCAGCAGCAGTGCCGGTAGAAGCGGTAGAAGCGGCAGAAGCCACAGTTCTGTCCAGGGGAGAATCCGAAGCCGCTGCCCCGATGTACGGCGAACTGCTTAAATGGGGCGAAGCAAACGGCCTCATACCGCGCGGAACAACATTTCAGGTAAGAGATCTCTATACCGGAAAGACTTTCAGCATCACGAGAACATACGGAACTAACCATATAGACGGGGAAGCGACTACGATATCCGACAGTGAAGCTATCAAAAGCATCTGGGGAGGATTCACATGGGAGAGAAGGCCTGTCATAGTAACCTTCAACGGACAAAGCATCGCAGCTTCAATGTCCGCAATGCCTCATGCGGGACTCGATTCCAAACCCGCAGACGCCACTGTCAGCAACAGGTCTGACGGCTACGGAACAGGTACAAACCTTGACGCCGTTAAGGACAACGGCATGGACGGCGTGGTCGACATACATTTTCTGGGCAGCACAAGGCATCTGGACGGCGAGGCAGACCCGCGCCACCAGGCAGCGATACAGACTGCAGCAGGGAACTAGCTTTTCCAAAAAACATAAGGACCGCGGTATCAATCAGGCATGTTTTACCTGATTGATACCGCGGTTTCTTGTTTAGCCCTGAGCCAGGGTTCTCTTCAAAAACTCTCTTGTTCGCTCCTGCTTAGGATTGTTGAATATCTCTTCAGGCGGTCCTTCCTCTGCGATGACCCCCTTGTCCATGAATACAACCCTGTCTGCCACTTCCTTGGCAAAGCCCATTTCGTGGGTAACGATGAGCATGGTAAGGCCGGATTCTGCAAGCTGCTTCATAACAACCAGGACCTCGCCGACCATCTCCGGATCCAGCGCTGAGGTTGGCTCGTCAAAGAGCATCACATCAGGCTCCATGGAAAGAGCCCTGGCGATTGCGACCCTCTGCTTCTGTCCGCCTGAAAGCTGTCTCGGCTTAGCGTTCACGAAATTCCCCATGCCTACAAACCCGAGATATTTCATCGCAACCTTGGCCGCTTCTTCTTTTGAACGCTTGAGCACTTTTATCTGCCCAACAGTGCAGTTGTCGATGACATTCATGTTGTTGAACAGGTTGAACTGCTGGAACACCATCCCCAGCTTGGTCCTGTACTCCACCAGGTTATGCTTTTCATCGAGGATGTTTTCCCCGTGGTATATGATCTGCCCGCCGCTCGGCTTTTCCAGAAGATTGACGCATCTTAGAAGCGTCGATTTTCCTGAGCCTGAGGATCCTATTATGCAGACAACCTCTCCCTTGTTCACTACGAAATCTATATCTTTCAAAACCTCATGAGTCCCGAAGGATTTGTTCAAATGCTGAATTTCGATTACTTTCTCCATTACTTACTCCTCCTGCGTTTCTTAGCGGTTTGTGTCGCTGTGCTTCATTCTTATCAGCGCGTCTTCTGGTGTCTCTACCTGCATCTGGTTGGCGTACATGATGTAGTCTTCAGGTCCTTCGATCCTGCGCTCTATGTAGCGAAGTATCCTTGTAACAGTAAATGTCATGATGAAGTATATCACGCAGGCAACAAAGAATGATTCAAAATACCTGAAGTTGTTTCCCGCAACGGATTTCGTCTGAAAATAGAGCTCGGTTACAGATATAACGTTGAGCACCGAGGTATCCTTGATGTTGATTACAAACTCGTTTCCAGTCGCAGGAAGGATATTCTTGACAACCTGCGGAATGACGACGTTTGTCATGGTCTGGATGTGGTTCATTCCGATAGCGTGAGCAGCTTCGAACTGACCCTTGTCTATCGAAACGATACCTCCTCGGACTATCTCTGACATGTATGCTCCAGTGTTGATGGATACGATGAATATCGCAGCGAAGAGCCTGTCCATGTTGATTCCAAAAGCCATGGCAGTTCCGTAATAGATAACCATCGCCTGGACTATCATCGGCGTGCCCCTGAATATTTCAATATACACTGAGAGTATCGTGTTTACAACCTTAAGCAAACCTCTTTTAGCGCCTTTTTCAGGCATCGGTATTGTTCTGACAACTCCTATGAGCATTCCTATTATCCATCCGATGATGGTTCCTGTCAGCGAAATGAGAAGCGTAACTCCCGCTCCGTTTATGAACATCGGGCCGTTCTCCGTTACTATCTTAATAAGCCATTCTAAGCTCATCTTTCCCCTCCTATATACGTGGTAACAACCGGCTTTTTAAAGCCGGTTGTCAGACTTATTATTCAGCTGCTGGCTGATTCTTTATTGCTGTGTCCATGATGCTCTGTCGGTCTTCTTCCGATATTCCTGCAAGGATCTGATTTATCTTTGCTGTAAGTTCGCTGCCCTTGTTTAATCCAACAGCTATCGCAGTGTCCTCTTCTGAAGTCACGAATTTGTCCGTGAATTCAACCATTGCGAAGTTCGGATTTGCGGCTGCAGCGCTAACTCCTTCAGGACGCTCTGATACGTAGCCGTCTATGACGCCTGATTCAAGGGCAACCCTCATTGCAGGGAAGTTGTCCATTGCAGTCTGCTTCTGCACGCCGTTTATCTGGTCTATAACGCTGTAATGGAATGTGTTAAGCTGAGCAGTGATCTTCGCACCGCTGAAATCCTGTATTGAAGTGGCGTTCTCAAAGCCGCCTCCTTTTCTCACAACCATTACTAGGTCTGATTTGTAGTATATGTCTGTGAAATCGATTGTCTTCTTCCTGTCCGCTGTCGGCGACATGCCTGCTACGATGGCGTCGATGCTTCCTGAAGTAACTGCCGGCACAAGGCCGTCCCACTCTGTTTTAACTATAACCAGTTCTTTTCCAAGACCTGCAGCGATCTTCTTTGCGATCTCTACATCGTAGCCGCCCGCATACTCGTTGCTTCCTTCAATCTTTACAGCGCCGTTTGAATCATCGCTCTGTGTCCAGTTGAACGGAGCGTAGCCTGCTTCCATTCCCACTTTAAATGTGTTGTCCTCTTTCTGTCCGCATGCCGTAAAAAGCATTGCTGCCGACATCACCACTGCCAGCATTATAGCTAGTTTTTTCTTCATTGATAATTCCCCCTTTATAAATATATAAAAAAAATATAGACCTGAGCTGAACTCAGGTCTATAATACACGTACTGCAACCAGAATCCTCAACTTCCCAACCGGAGATAGCACAACTCGATAGACCGGGTCGCCTACCGAGACAGTCCTGCAGCTCTTAACTGCAGACCCAGCTTGCATTACAGAGCGTAATGCTAAACTTCGGCGGTGTTTCCTTCCCCTGTGCATCGTTGCTGCTCCAGCTCCGCATAGGGCTGTTAAATACCGCGCCTCTACCTCACTTGAAAAAGTGAGGCCTTATTCAATTGTTGCCTTAATTCTACATTAATAATTTGGGAGTGTCAACCATCAGGGTTAAATTTTCGCAATCTTTTATTGATATTACTTTTTCCTGTTCAGGTATCGCTTCTTATACTTGAGGGAAGAGTATTCTCCAATACGTTTGATGATACTGTAATTGACAATCCCGCCAACGGCACCGACTACAGGGATTCCCTGGACAAATTTCGCGGTAAGCATCGACTCGGAAAGAACCTTTGCTGTCTCCCTCATCTGGTCCTCCAGGTTTATTTCGGACTGGATATTCAGATCCAGCCTTCTCCCTGCCAGATCGATTTTTTCATTGAATTCCTTCTGCCGCTGCCCTTTGGTTATTGCTCCGCAGATCAGAAGAAGGATGTACTCCCTTTCCTCATCTTTTTCCGGATTGTAGCCATAGCTGTAGGCTATCTCGTATATATTCCTGATAATCACTGAGATGAACAGCGGGATATCCGGCAGCCCAATTCCGAACGCCCCCAGGACCCCTCCTTCAACGACCGAGATAAGAGAGCTAACCGTCTGTGAATGGCGGGACGTCTTATCCAGCTTTCTCATGCGGCGCCAGTTCATCTTTCTGTTTACCTCACTGTTGTTGTAGGCGTACTCCATCTTGAGTTTCTCTTTGTTGTATGTCTTGTCGATATAGGCAAGCCCTTTTTCAAAAACCAGCTTGAAACCTTTGAAAAAGGCGGTTTCAAGGGCGGAATTCAGCTTTTCAGGTATTTTTTCCTGAATCTTCTCAACCGCGGGCGCTATTTTTGTTTTCATCAGCTTGTTTTCCTCTTTGTTCAGTATCTTGAATTCTTTCTTTTCAAGGCGCTTGAGCTGCTTGTCCAGTTCCCTGTCTCTCCTCATATTTTCCTCACCGTGAGCTCTACGATAGTAAGGTACTCGCTTTCATCCTTCACTTCTGCCGGTGAGTTCAGGTAATACTCATAGGCCGCTCCAGCCATTTCATAACCGTTTTCTGCCATCCACTTCATCATATCGTTGTAGAGATCCTGCATCTGGCTGTACGGCCCCTTGTAAAGGCTGGTGACAAACGTCCCGGCAGGGATTTCACTGGCCACAATATCATCCTTCCCAGGGAGAGGTTTTCCCACAGGGAAGCCCAGCTCCAGGTCCAGGTTCTCCATGTCCAGGTTGTGATAGGCTACAAAAGGAGCGCCGGTCGGGCTTTCTCCCAGTTCGCCGAGATATTTTCCGATTTTCATGTAGCACTCGCCTATTATTTTCGGCAGGTCACCTACTGCAGCCCGCCTCCTGATCACAAGTGTGTGCTGGAGAGGTTTTTCCTTTAATTCGATTTTCCATGTCATTTTACATCACTCCTGTTTAATCAAATTCTATGGACATCAACCCGGAAATATTGTATAAATATATCATATTCACGCAAGGGGGATCCGGATGGACATACACGATACAAAAATACTTGAATACGGGGAAAGAGCTTCCGACATATTTCATGTAACAAGAAGAAAAAAACGCAACGCATTCGACAAGTTCATGGACATGTTGCTAAACAACTTCATCACGCTGCTTGACGGCCTGGGCGGTAACGAGCACATTTACGTCCTCTATTTCCCGGACAGGATTGAACTTGTTGAGGTTGAGAGCGAGCTGCGCATGACCTCGTTCGACATCACCAGCCTTGCCCCGCCCGCAGCCCTGTTCGAGCATGTAGACTACGATGGATACTGCTATGAAAAGTCCCGCAGGCTCAGATGATCACGAAGAGCTTCTCTTCGTAATCCTTAACAAAATATCTTTTTCCTTTTTTGACTATCTCATGGCCCTCCTCTTCCAGGAGGGCTTTCTGAGCTTCTGTCCCGCCGGGGTATTTTTCGTTCAGCTCGCCGTCTTTTTTCAAGGTCCTCCAGTAAGGTATCTTATCAGCCCCTCTTTCCTCCGATGCATTCGCAGCGATGTTGATGAATATGCCCGCTGTAAGCTGGCAGGTGAAATCGGCTCCGTGTTTCTTTGCCAGATAGCTTCTTATCCTGTCGGAGGTTATCACCTTCCCCGGAGGCACCTTCCTCATCACCTCGTCGTATTCGAGAGGGGGCGCTATGAGCATCCTCGTTCCCCCAAAGCGTTCGATCGACTTCAAGTCCGTGATATCCTCGATTTTCGGCATGTCGCCGCAGAAATTCAGCTTTTCGTTGTATGTTTTTTTCGCCATGCTCTTCACCCCTTTACGGCCGGTGCTTTTCAAGGAAATCCCGGGCTTTTTTTGCAACCTTCTTCCTTGAGCAGTCAACCTGGCTTTCTGCTATTTCGATCATTTCCTTCTTGCTCTTTGATATATCGTAGACCTTGTCAAAATAGTCTATGATATTCCCCATCATTATTTTGCTGCATTCGGGGGAAGGCTCTCCTTTGTTCAGGTATGTGTCACCTGGAACCTTCAGCATCTCCCTGGTTATCAACTTCTCGTATCCAGGGTCCTTTTCCACGAACTTGTACGCGCTGCCGGCAACGTTCGCCGCTGTAACCATGGCATCGGAGTGGAGGAGGCCGAAGTATTTTTTCGACACCCTTTTGAACCTTCCCTCATCGTCTGAAGCCGCGAGGTTTGAAAGCGTTATTATCCCTCCCCATTTTAAGAAGCTGTTTTCGCTATCCAGGAGAGCGGCAATGTCGTCATAATACGGGTACACGAGTTCAGGCCTTTTCTCGCTGACTAACCTGACTGTTTTCTCGCAGTAGAATTTTACGCTGCTCTTCTCCGTCTTGATTATGCTGATCAGCCTGGGTATCAGTTCGGGATTCCCTATGATTTCCTCGACAAAGCTTTCGATGTCAGGCTTGCCTTTCAGAAACTCCACAAATTCGTCCGGCATTCAAATCCCTCCTATTCAAGCGCCACCCTGCCGCTGCCGTCCAGGTTGATCCTGTAAACAGGACCCTCGTATTCGCTGTAGTAGATGTAGTCTCCCCATATCCCTATGAGGTTCCACATGTTCACATCGTTGAGCTTTGATACCTCAGTACCGTCAAGTTTTGACCTGTACAGGCCGTCATCCTTGTCGAAGTACAGCCATTCCCCATCTATAGCAGCGAATGAGGAGTCCTCAGAGAGCTTCGTCTTTTCAGTTCCGTCAGTCTTAATTCTCATCATAACATGAGTCTTTTCACCGGATGGCTCGTCGTAGTATATCCAGTCACCCTTCACTGTCATCATTCCTGCTTTGCCGTCAGTTATCTTTGCCTGCCCGGTGCCGTCCGTCTTCATCCTGTAGATGCTGCTGTCCACAACATAATATATCCATTCCCCCGAAACCTTCATCTCTCCCAAGAAATTGCTGATATCGGCTATCTTAGTGTTTTCGGAGCCGTCGGTCCTGACCTTGTATATGCCGCTCGGCTTAACATTGTAGTAAATCCATTCGCCGGACACCTCGATGCCCATCATCTTCCCTTCTGACAGTATCTTTGCACTGCCTGTGCCGTCCGTCTTCATCCTGTACAGGTTCATTTCCTTGTCCGCGTAGTAGAGGTAGTCGCCTTCAGCTACGACGAACTGGGCATCAAAATTGTCAGCCAGCTTCGTCTTCCCTGTCCAGTCAGACTTCATTTTGTAAAGGCTTCCTTCCTTAGCGTAGTACAGCCAGTCTCCGCTCTGTAAAACGTTGCTTGGGTAAGAGCCTTGCTTTCCTCCCATCATGCCGCAGCCTGAGATCAGTGCTAGGCTTAAGACAATGCCCGTAAGTATCACAACTATCTTTCTCATCTTGCATCCCTCCGATATTATCTGTTTGTGTAAATTCTATGCTGGTTGTAAAATTCCTTGAGCTCCTTCTTCACTCCATCCTCAAGGTCATGCCAGCGTATTCCCCTTGCGCGCCTCCTTTCATGAAATTCTATGCAAATTTCAAAGCTTTCGCCAATTTCCATATCATCCTTATTACAAAAGGCTGATCTGCATTTACTGCTTTTTCCGGGCAAACATAGATGCAATGGTAGCAGTTTATGCATCTGTCTTTATCAAGGATGATTTCATCGTGCTCAGCCCTTATGGCCTTAACAGGACATTGATCTATGCATTCCCCGCATCTCGTGCATTTGGAATCGTCAATCAAAAGCCATGCATAACCGTTCCTGCTGAAGAAGCCGTTGCTTTTATAACCCTCGTTCAAGGGTCCTCTTTTGAGTTTTTCGAACTTCTTTTGGTCTACGCTGCCTAACAGCTCAATCTCACTGTAATCCCCTATCATCCGGCTTTTCTTTGCGCATGCCAACGCAGGTATTTCTTCAGGAGCATAGCCCATTATCCTGCAGGCAACAGCATCCAATGCTGCAGGATTTGCCGATGCCAATATCCTGCTGGTTTTCACCGGCTTGCCGTTTGCCGCCGGCCCTCCGTCGAGGCTCACTACTGCGTCCATCACATTGAGTGCCGGTTTCACTATCTCATTTATAGTTACAAAAACCTCGGCTAGTTCCAGCCGGGTGTTGGACAGCAAGTGCATTTTCTGCTTGTATCCTCCCGGGAGGCATCCGAACATATTCTTGATGGCCCCGGACATTCGCATAACTAAATGTGTTTTCAGCTTGCTTACATTGATAACCAGGTCGGCTTCCAACAGCACCTTAGGAATATACAGCCCCTTTACCTCAACAAGAGGCTCCCCCTCAAAGGGCACGAGACGGGCTCCATACTTGGCCGCAACTTCATCGATCCTGGATGTTTTGAAAGCCTCTTCGGTAAGCCCGCTCAGATAAAAGGATATTGATTCGCCTATCAGTATTCTATTGTTCTTTTCCGCGAGTATCCTGCAGAGGGCATCGACGACTGAATAATGCGTGATTGTATTTTGTTCAGGTTTGTTCTGGGACATTATGTTTGGTTTAATCAGCACCGTCTTGTTCTCGGGAATCACAAAGCCTATCCTTCTTATTGCTTCGGCCACGGAAGAGTAGACCTCCTCCAGGTCATATGAGCCGCACGTAACTGCAGCTACTTTGGTTTTCACAACATCCCACCACCTTTGTTCAACGGCCTCTTCCGTAATCCATTTTGTACAATTTTTTAATGCCTTTATCGAGGACACTGTCCGGAATCATCACAAGAAACCTGGCTAGAGGAACGTTTTTTGCAATAATATATCTTGGCTTCGGATTTTTTGATAAAAGTATCCGGGAGATATCAAAAGCAGCTACATCGACATCAACTCCGTTGTTTCCGCCTTTGACGAATACATCCCTCTGTTTGGTAAGGACTCCCAGGTATTTTTCGTCTGTAAAGGATATGTCCTGCGCCTTCCCCTTGTTCCACATCGGGGTTGCTACAGCTCTTGGCTCCATAAGTATGGTCTTGACGCCGAAAGGATTCAGCTCTCTCCTGAGCGAATCGCAGAATGCTTCCACCGCATATTTCGAGGATGCATAGGCGGACAGAAACGGCATTGCTATCCTTCCTGCATAGGAGCCCATAACCATTATCCTTCCCCTGTTCCTTATGATTTCTGGGATGAAGTCCTTGATCATCCCGACAGGTGCGAAGAAATTGATCTCCATGCACTTTCTGTATAACTCCATGGGCAGGTTCTCTACCGGCCCAACCATTGTTATGCCGGCATTCATTACCACAGCTTCCAGTTTCAATCCTCCCCTTACGAGCTCCTTGACGTAGCTGCAGAAATCCTCCACTTCTTCAGGCTTAAGCACATCCATTTTCTTCGGGTACGCATTGCTGACCTCTTCAAAATGGTTCTCCTCGAGATACGATGCGGCAACGGAATATCCCCTCTTGAGGAGGACTTCTGCAAGGCTTTTCCCTATACCGCTGTCGCAGCCTGTTACAACGATGAGTTTACCTTCCATTCCATCCATAATATCACTTCTTTCATATATTAATCTTTCTCGGCTCCTCTGCTTGTGATGAAGCCTTTTGAGTAGTTCACGAAGGAAGCAGCCTTAGATGCAAGCGCAGCCCAGAATACAATCCAGGTTGCAGGATGCCCCGGAATGAGTATCATCATGGAAACCGCGGCTGCAAAAAGGACTGTTGCGGCTTTGCCAAGCTTTCCGGCCGGGACCACGTCCTTCTTCTCATTGAAATAGAGATAGATTCCTGCCAGAATAAGGACTCCTTCGATGACAAGCATGACAGCCATGCTCCACAAGGGTATGACGCCTTTAAAGGTGAGGCACGCGAGGGCTGTGAGCAGCATCAGTTTGTCTGCAAGCGGATCGAGAACGATTCCGACGACCGAAACCACATCATATTTCCTCGCAAGATATCCGTCCAGAACGTCTGTCAGCCCTGCAGCAAGGAACAATGCCAGAGCATATACCTGTGCGTTTTGTATTCCGGAGAAATAAACGAATGCAAAGATCGGTACCATGAAAAGCCTCAGCAATGTTATCGCATTAGGTAAGTATTTCATATGTTTTGCCTCCCTTTATCAGTATGATATCTGCATCTCATGTGGCTGTTGTCGCTTCAGCAGTAGTTGTATTACCTATATTTTAATACAAGCGCCAATCAATGTACATAAATTATAGTAATTTTGTGAATTTTCCATTAATTAAAGCCATGTCTTTTCATGCAGCGTTCAAAGGGTTCTGCCGTCCTTCGGCATAAATAGAAAGACAACCAGTATGGGCCGGTTGTCTTTCTATTATGAGCTAAAGATTTTTCATCACAATCCTCTCCGCGGTGTTTGTAACGATCTTGCAGTTTTCACAGCAGTCCTGCAGCCTTATGTATATTTCACTATAGGCCATAATGTCGACAGGATCGCTTAAAACCTTGCAGAGGTTTCTCAGCGAGCTCACATAGAGCGCTTTCCCTCTGGACTTGTGAAGGTTAACCTGTTCCATCTGTTCAAATAGCAGGGTTGAATTTTTATAATCCTTAAGTTCCGCAAGCACCAGGTTCATGTGCATGCAGCAGTCTGCGATAAGCTCAGTGAACTCTATTATCTCAGGGTATATTGTCTCAACTGCGAAAATGTCGACGGCTATGAGCACATCCTCTATTGAATCAGTGACGTTGTCGATCTCATGGGAGAGCCTTATGATGTCGTCTTTTTCAATAGGCGGCAGGAATTCCTTTATCAGCACTTTGTGCATCTCTTTTTTTTCAACATCTGCGGCATGCTCGATCTCGTGCATTTCCCTTATTTTAGCAGGCATCTCGGATCTGTTGTATGCCTTCATGGTTGAATCGAGAAATTCGGCAGCCTGTATTGAGAACTGTGACAGTCTGTTAAATTCATATATATAGTCATACTGCTTGCTTTTTCTGAAGTTAAGAAACATGAACCTTCCCCTCCTTTTTGCTTATCCGAACAGTCTGATGAACAGCTGGGCCATGACGTACCCTAGCAGACCGCAGCCCGGGAACGTGAACACCCATGTGAGCACCAGGTCGGCCACCAGCTCCCAGTTGACGGATGATATTTTCCTCGAGATTCCGACCCCTATTATTGCAGTGCTCTTCGCGTGGGTCGTGCTTACCGGAAATCCGAGCAGCGAAGAAAGCAGAAGGCTCGACGCTGCAGCTGCATCTGCCGAGAACCCTTGATAGGTCTCCAGTTTGACCATCCTCATACCTATGGTTTTGATTATCCTGTAGCCTCCGATCATTGTTCCTGAGGTCATGACTGCAGAGCACATTATCATAAGCCACAGCGGTATCCTGAACTCGGCAGTCCCGTAATCGCCGCTGGCAAGGAATGCGCCGAGCATGAAAACGCCCATAAATTTCTGTCCGTCCTGGGCGCCGTGCATGAAGGCCATCCCTGCGGACGCTGCGATCTGTGCCTTCTGAAAGAAAGCTGTGCTCTTGCGCCTTTCGGTATATCTGAAGAGGTGCTCTGTAATCCTGGAAATCACAAACCCAAGCCCCAGTCCCATCGAGACCGATAAGACCAGACCGTAGATGACCTTGATCCACTCTTCCGGATTGATTCCTTCAAAACCTCCCTGCAGAGCTATGGCCGCTCCCGTTATCCCCGCTATCATCGCATGGCCTTCGCTGGTGGGTATGCCTATCCTCCAGGCCGCAACCGCCCAGGTTACTATGGCAACCATTGCTGCGCAAAGTGCAACCAGTGAATGCTGCGGATTACCTTTAAAATCGACCATCCTGTATATTGTCTGGGCGACTGTTGAATTCACCGATGTCATAACCAGGATCCCCAGGAAATCAAAAGCAGCCGCAAGCGCAATAGCCCTTTTTGGCGAAAGGGACCGCGTAGCCACACAGGTTGCGATGGAGTTCGGGGCGTCAGTCCAGCCGTTAACGAAGATTACCCCGAGTGTAAGGATCGTCGTGACAAGAAGCGCAGGATTCGACAGAAGCTGGTTGAAATAATCCATAATAGTGATTGTCATGCCGCCGCCTCCTTCGTAATTTCTCCGCCAGAATGTATTATTTGAATTTTACCACGTACCAGGCCCCCCAGTAAACATATATCCTGAAAATTGGCAGAATATTTCGCCATATTTTCTCAAAGTTTTTATGAGTATCCTGAAAAGGAGGAGAGCTCCTGAGGTTTTACCCTCCGGAGCTCTGTTATGTTGAAATTTTGCTCTTCCTGTATTCCTGCGGCGTCATCCCCTTCTCTTTCCTGAACAAGTCATAGAAAGCCGAGAGGCTCCTGAATCCGCAAAGAAGCGCAATATCGATTATGCTGATATCTGTTCCTGATAGAAG
>JAGFXP010000010.1 GCA_017861315.1 Bacillota bacterium
TCCCTTTCATTGGCAAGGATCCATTCAAATCCAGCACCTACTACCTTTTGGGATATGAAGGCAACGGCACCTGCTACTCAATGGCAGGCGCTATGATAATCAAGGACCTGATCCTCGGAAACAGCAATCAGTATGCGGACATCGTAAGAGTTGACAGAAAATAATCATATCTGTATGGAAATTTCGTCCGAAGCATGTTAAACTAAGAAAAGACATCTATGGGTCCGGGGGGAAGGACATAATAAACGGGAATTTTTGAGGTTAAATAGAGAGGTAAATGAAATGAATAAATTAACTTTATTAACATTATCAATCTTGACAAGCGCATTTTTGCTGACCGGCTGCGGCAGTCTGGCTGATATAGGCGGGAAAAGCGTAGCGACAACTCAGACCGAGCAGGAGGAAGTAAAAAAGGATCCAAAGGAAAGCATAGATCTGAGCCTTAAGCCTAATGAATCCGGCAAGATAATGGTGCTGATGTACCATAACATAGGCAGTGAGGAGAAGGAGTGGGTAAGAACTCCTGAAAACTTTACAAAGGACATGAACACACTGTATGAAAAAGGGTACAGACCGATCAGCCTCACTGATTACGTCACAGGGAACATAAATGTGGAACAGGGCTGCACTCCCGTGATCATAACCTTTGATGACGGCAACATGAACAATTTCGAATACCTGAGCGACGGTACTGTAAGCAAGACTTCGGCAGTAGGACTTCTGATTGATTTCCATGAGAAGCATAAAGACTTCCCGCTCGAAGCGACTTTCTTCATAAACGGCGATCTTCCTTTCGGACAGAAGGACATGGAGAGCAAGAAACTTAGCTTCGTAGTAGAAAAGGGAATGGACATTGGCAACCATACTGTGGACCATGCGAATTTCAGCAGTCTGCCTGCAGACAAGATCCAGATGGAAATCGGATCCCAGGCCCAGTATCTTCAGAAACTTATCAGCAAGAAGGGCTATGTAGTGAACACATTAGCGCTTCCGTACGGATCAAGGCCCAAGGACGATTCGCTGGCACCTTATCTGCACGCAGGAAGCTACAACGATTTGGCATATAAGAACATTGCAATCCTGAACGTAGGCTGGAACCCTGCATACTCGCCGTATGACGCTAAATTCAACAACCTGAGCATACCGAGGATAAGGGCGAGCGAAATGAAGGTTGACAATGTAGGAATGTATAACTACATCCAATACTTCGACAATCATCCTGAGGAAAGATTTATAAGCGACGGTGTGAGCGAAGTCATAACAGTGCCTGCTGCTAAGGCGGAGCTGATTAAGGCAACCACCGATAAAGAATTATACACGTACTAAAAATAAAAGGCAGAAAAGGGATATCATGGATAAAAAAATGGTGAACAAGAAAATATTACCGATAATTATACTAGTGGCAGTGCTTTCTCTGGCGGCTTACGGGATATATTCGCTTCAGGCAGGGAAATCAGGGAATACAACAGAGCAGACAGAAGATGACGGCAAGAAATCAGCAGCGGAATTGGCAAGACTTCAGAAGGAAAGAGAAGAGCTGGAAACTCAGAGAAAAGAGCAGCTGGGTGAGTTCTACGTCCCGCTTCCGGCAATAACAGAAGAGAAAGCGGAAGTCAAAACAGTTGAGGCAAAGGCGCTTTATGTTTCCTCAACCGTTGCAGGCATGACATTCGATGAAGAAAAAGTTGCATACTACGCTAAATATATCAAAGCGCTTAACGGAGAGTCAGGTGAAGCTGCGGATTCAAGCAGGCTTTCAGAGCTGAACAAGCTGGAAAAGGTTCTGGGAATCTGTGAAGCCACGGAGGTAAACTCCCTGGTCATCGACATCAAAAACGACGACGGTGTAGTTTCGTGGACAAGCGACATAGGCATCGTAAACACCATCAAATCGAATGCGGCAAATCCTATGAAGGATTACGCCAAGCTCATGGATTACCTAAAGAGCAAGGATATCTATACCATCGCCCGAGTGGTGGCATTCAAGGACCCTTACTTTGCAAAGCAGTTCAACGAGCATGCAATACAGCTCAAGGCCGGTGGAGTTTACAAGGACAGATCTGGCAATGTATGGGTAAATCCTTTTGATGAATACGTTTGGAAATACCTGGTGGCGATCTCCGAGGAAGCAGCTCTCAGGGGCTTCAACGAGGTCCAGTACGACTACGTTCGTTTCCCGGACGGGGCTAGCTATTACAATCCTATAACTGATTTCCCGGGCAGAAACGGCAGGGATAAGGACGAAGGAATCGAGGACTTCCTTGAGTATGCTTCCAAGGAGCTTGAGCCTTACAATGTCCATGTTTCAGCAGACGTGTTCGGCATAATCACCCATTCCTGGGACGACAAGCCTGAAGACATCGGACAGACCTGGAGGAAAGTAGCAAACAACGTGGATTATATCTGCCCTATGGTTTATCCTAGCCATTACGGCGCAGGAAATTATAACTTTGCTGTTCCGGATCAGCATCCGTATGAGGTCCTGAGGCTATCGATGATGGAAGCCCTGGAGAGGAACGCTGCCCAGAAGAATCCAGGAAAAATCAGGCCTTGGATTCAGGGCTTTACAGCCCCATGGGTTAGCGGACACATAACCTACGACGCATCCACCATTGCTAAGCAAATTGTGGCATGTGCAGAGCTTGGAATAAACGAATATATTATATGGAGCGCATCCAACAATTACGATCCTATGATCTTCAACTACCAGGACAAGATAAACAAGAACATAAGGGTGAGCGGCCAGGATATTCTTGCGAGAACTCCAGAGGATACAGTGAAAAAGTTCCTGGATGCCCAGAAGAACAAGCGCTACAGCACACAGTATCTCTTGACAGCCATCAAAGACAGAAGCGGAGATTATGATCAGTTCGTCCTTGATGTTGAAGAGAGCGGCATGGTCCTCAAGAGCTATGACTCTCTTGTGGTAACCGCGAATGACGACAAGAAGACCTATACAGCAACATTCAACGCTACCTACGCGAAAGGCGACGGAACGACAGAAACCAAACCGATGAAGTACAAGATAGCACTGGAAAATGACGTGTACAAGGTTTTCAAGATTGAAGCAGCAGAAAAAACCGAAAAAGCAGAGTAAAAAAATCAGGCCAGCCGGGATTATTCCAGGCTGGCCTTTCGCATGCATTTGCATTAGGTGTTTCTGAGCACGCCGTTCAGTATTTCGTGGCTGACTTTAAAACCCTTGCACAAGTAGAAATTCAAAGCATTTTCGTTTCCGTTGGAGACAAATATGAACCTATCCTGGTTGTTCTTTGTTCTCCTCAAGCGCATGCCTGAACTGTGTTTCGTACAGCTCGTTGTATACGCCTTCCTTCAATAGCAGTTCCTCATGGGTCCCGCGTTCGACTATTTCACCGCACTTCAATACCATTATTTCGTCTGCGGCCATGATCGTTGAAAGCCTGTGGGCTATTATGATGCTGGTCCTGCCTCTAAGGAGCGGCTCGATAGCATCCTGGATATAACATTCCGATATTGAGTCCAGAGAAGAGGTGGCTTCGTCAAGTATGATGAGCTCAGGATTCTTCAGTATGACTCGCGCTATGGAGACCCTCTGCTTCTCGCCGCCGCTAAGTTTGACGCCTCGGTTTCCCACCAGCGTGTCGTAGCCGTTCGGGAGACCCGCTATGAAGTCGTGTATGTTTGCCTCGCGGCATACCCTGATAAGGTCCTCGTCGGTGGCATCCGCCTTTGCATAGAGCAGGTTTTCTTTTATCGTGCCGTTGAAAAGATAGGTGTCCTGGGTTACAACGCCGATGGACTTGCGGAGGAATTCAAGATCAAGGTCGCGTATGTCCTTTCCGTCCAGCAGAATCCTTCCGCTGGTGACATCATAAAGCCGGGGCAGAAGGTTTATCAGAGTTGATTTTCCGGATCCGCTTGGACCTACAATGGCCACCGAGCTCCCTGCAGAAATGCTGAAGCAGATGTCTTTCAGGATAGGCTGGCCTTCGTTGTAGCTGAAACCGACATGATCAAATTCCACATTGCCGTTAAGTTTGTCCGGTATCACAGCATCAGGCTTATTCTCGATCTCAAGGGGCATATCGAGATATTCGAAAATCCTGGTGAACATTGCAAGGGATCTGATCAGATCCACATGTATGCTTAAGAGGGAGTTTACCGGCTGGTACATCCTGCCGAGCAGCGCCACCATCACCGTAATATCACCTACCGACAGGGTGGAGTCGCCCTGCTTCAGCATCAGGATTCCTCCTGCAAGATATATGAGCATGGGGGCCACTCCCGTGTAGGTGCTCATGGACAACCTGAACCATCGTCCGGCCATGCTCTCCTTTATGCGTAGCCTTGTCATCTCAAGATTTGCGCTTTGATATTTGCTGTATTCCAGCTGTTCATTTGTGAACAGCTTAAGAAGCAGCTGACCGCTTATGCTCAGAGTCTCGTTCAGTATCTGGTTTATCTCGTCGTTCTTCTCCTGGGCTTTTAGGGTTATCATCCAGCGGGTTTTTCCTACCAGTTTTGTAGGGATGACAAACAGCGGCACGATGGCTATCCCCACCAAAGTGAGGAGCCAGTTCTGCTGAAACATTACAATGATAGCTGTGATAAGTATCACGGAGTTCTTCAGCGTGTTTGTGAGGGTGCCAAGAATGACATTTTCGATACCGCTTATGTCGCTGGTCATTCGTGTTATGATATCGCCCTGCTTGCTGGTGCAGAAAAAACGTATTGAAACCTTTTGCAGGTGGGAATACAGAAGGTTTCTCATGTCATAGGTTATGTTGTAGGTCACAGAGGTATTAAGGTAGCTTTCGAGCACTACTATCAGGTTCGAGGCTGCAAGCACCCCGATAGATATGATTATGAGCGTTACAAGCCTGTCGAAATCTTTTCCGATAAGTCCTTCGTCTATTATTCTTCCAGTAAGGATGGCAGGAAGCAGCCCAAGAATTGAAGAAGCTACAATCGTGGCAAATACCAGCAGGAGCTTGAGCCAGTATGGCAAGAGATAGCTGAAAATCCTTTTTAGCAGGGTGACGGTTATCTTCGGCCTGTTCTGCTTTTCTTCTTCTGTAAGATATCCGCGGCTCCCCCGCATCCCGAATTTTTCCATGCTCATCACTCCTTTCCGAGTTATTAGCTTCATAATATCATATTTGTGAAATTTAATAAAATGGCTTGTAGCATTCTCATGAAAAATGATAAACTATGACATGTATATTAGTTTAAAGGAGAATTGCTATGGATATTGACAAGGCTATAGAAAGAATTAATTTTCTTTATAAAAAGAGCAAGGCAGAAGGGCTTACTGAATGCGAGAAGCAGGAGCAGAAGGAGCTTAGGGAGTACTACGTAGGGCTGGTGAAGAATAACCTCAGATCACAGCTCGAAACAAAGGTTATGCCAAAATCCTGCGGACCTAAGTATTAGCAGAGGACCTTCCCTTTTCCGGGAGGGTCTTTTTGTGGTATAATATTTTCAGAATATTATAAATTATTCTCGGGGGTGATTACCGTGAGCAAGCTGACAGGCACATTCAGTGAAAAAATGTACAAGATAATTTTTGAATCGGACACCCCGCAGGGAAGGGCCTTCGACATAGTTGTCATAATCTCGATAGTGTCGAGCAGCCTGCTGGTCATGGCAGAAAGCGTTTCACCGGTCTATTCTGAATACGGACAGCAGCTGGACATGTTCACATGGTTTTTCGTCATACTCTTCACACTGGAATATCTACTTCGTGTCGGCTATTCAAAAAACAGAAGGAAATATGTGGTGAGCTTTTTCGGGATCATCGACCTGGCGGCAATACTCCCTGCATATCTAAGCCTCATCATTCCTTCAGTTCATTTGCTGGTTGTGATAAGGCTGTTCAGGCTTCTGAGGCTCTTCACGATCCTCAAGATGGGCCGCTACGTGAAGGAGTCAGGAACAATAATCATGGCGCTTAAGGCAAGCAGGCCAAAGATAACAGTGTTCATCTTTGCAATCCTGTTCATAATAACAATCGTTGGGACCATGATGTACATCGTCGAAGGGCCCAGGGAAGGCTTCAGCAGCATCCCCGAAGCCATGTACTGGGCAACGGTGACGGTGGCGACAGTCGGCTACGGAGACATAACGCCAAAAACACCGCTGGGGAGGTTGATTGCCAGCATGCTTATTCTGGTCGGTTATGGGATAATAGCTGTACCAACAGGCATTATAACTAATGAGATATCAACGGTCACTAAGGAGTCAAAGGGATCCATAATTTGCTCAAGCTGCGGCCACAGCATTCCAATGAAAGACAATACGTTCTACTGCAGCAAATGCGGCGAAAAACTGAATAGATAAGGAGGAAAGGAAATGAGGGAATACATAACTGTAGAAAAAACGGTCAGGTCGGGGATAACCTTCGGTTCATGCCTGGCCATGGTCATATCCTACACGAACTGGCATTCAATATTCTGGGCCATAATACACGGGCTGCTCAGCTGGATCTACGTGATCTACTATATTGTAGTGTACTAATAGAAAGGAGGTGTTCGGTTTGAACAAGCTGCAGAGCATTCCCGGGATCGGGGTGAAGATGGCGGAAGACCTTCTGCTTCTTGGGATCAAAAGCCCTCAGGATCTAATAGGAGAGGATCCTGAACTTCTTTATCAAAGGCTTTGCGCAATAAAGGGCTACAAGGTCGACAGGTGCGTGCTTTATGTTTTCAGATGCGCCGTTTATTATGCTAACGAAAAAGAGCATGACCCGGAAAAACTAAAATGGTGGAAATGGAAGGATGTTGATTAGATGAGATATGAAGCGGCAACGCCGGATGAATACGCAGCTCAGCTGACCGAAGACAGGCGGCGCGCTGTTGACAAGCTTAGAGAGACGCTTAAGAGCAGCCTTCCTAAGGGAATCGAGGAGGCTATGTACGCCGGCATGATAGGGTATGTAATACCCCTCAGCCTTTACCCGAGTGGTTATCATGCGGCACCAGGGGAACCGCTGCCCTTTATGAGCATAGCTTCCCAGAAGAACCATATAGCTCTGTACCATATGGGTATCTACGTATTCCCGGAGGTCCTTGAATGGTTCAGGGATGAATATTCAAAGAGGGTAAAAACGAAGCTGGATATGGCAAAGAGCTGCATCAGGTTCAAAAACCCGGACCGGATCCCTTACGAGCTGATTGCAGAGCTTTGCGGGAAAATCTCGATAGAGGAATACATCAGTAAATATGAGGAGAATATTCATAAAAGTAAGGCAGGGCGCTGAGAGAAACATCACGTGCCCTGCCTTCCTATTTGATCATGTTCTTCTTGATTACCAGGCGCCAGATTGCTTCAATAAGGAAAACGGCTGTGAGGATTATGAGGCCTGCCAGTACGAAAACCACCCACTGGGTTACTGTCAGAGCAAAAAAGTACCTGAGAAACGGTGTAGAGTATACGACGCCCAGTAAAGCGAGCATAGTCGCTATAAACCCGGCCATGAACCTTGTCAGCGGACGGGACAGGATTACAACCACCCACATGCTGATTGAAACCAGCACTAATGTTGTCACAGTCATGGATTCTTCCAATGTTGCGCCGGGCGAGTTTTGTGCCATAATGAATGTAGTTAATGCGCTCACTGCTATTATTGCGCCTACGGGAAATACAAAACGCAGAACACGAGCAACAAAACCCGGTTTGTATCGTGTAAGGTTGGGAGCCAGAGCCATGAAAAACGCAGGAATTCCTATCGTAAGTTCGCTGTTCAGCGTCAGGTGTCTAGGAAGGAAAGGGAACGGCAAGCCGAAAATGCCGACAGCTGCCAATATGAAAATTATATAGACCGTTTTTGTAAGGAACAGGTTGGCAACTCTTTCTATATTAGCAATCAACCTGCGTCCTTCGGCAACAATGCCAGGCAGTGAGGAGAATTTGCCGTCCAGAAGGACAATGTTCGCTATAGACCTCGTTGCGGCAACCCCTGAGCCCATGGCTATGCCTATGTCCGCATCCTTGAGGGCCAGGACATCGTTGACGCCGTCACCTGTCATTGCTACCACATGCCCTTTTGAATGAAGTGCCTCCACCATCCTTTGCTTCTGGAAGGGCGTTACCCTTCCGAACACGGTATGCTTCTCCATTATATCAGCCAGTGAATCGATATCCTCGGGGAGAAACCTGGAATCGAACGGTTCCCCTATGTCTTTTATGCCTGCCCGGCCGGCAACGTGAGCAGCTGTTGCAGGGCTGTCTCCCGATATGACTTTGATAGTCACTCCCTGCCGTGCAAAGTACCTCATAGCTCCGGGGGCGTCATCGCGAACCCTTTCATTAAGAAGCACCAGAGCCGCTGGCGACAGCTGCGCGGGTGAGGCTCCTGGTTCAGGCCATTTTGAGCTTCTGGCAAGAAGCAGCACCCTGAAACCTGACTCGGTAAAGGAAGAAATCTGCTGAGTGAGACCGGGATCAGCGGACTTGCCGCCAAGCAGCATTTCAGGGGCGCCCAGAAACCAGTTTCCGTGTTCGGCGAAGCTTGCCGCGCTCCATTTGCGGTGTGAGGAGAAAGGGATTGTTTCGTGTGCAGTCCAGTCTCCCGCTTCAGGAAAAGCCTCGGAGATAGCCGCCAATGTAGGATTCTTATATGATGATGAAGCACAGAGGGCTCCGAGTGCCGTTTCTGTTTGTACATCCTCTATAAGCTTAACGATCCTGTCGAGTGTCAGCTTGCCATCGGTCAGGGTTCCGGTTTTGTCGAGGCAGAGAACATCGACTCTGGCAAGACCTTCAACGGCAGGAAGCTCGTTAACCAGGACGTTTCTGCGTCCAAGAGTGATCACGCTTACAGCGAAAGCTACGCTGGTTAGCAGGACCAGACCCTGGGGTATCATGCCAACTATTCCTGCCACCGTGCCAACTATTGCCGGATTTAGCGGCAAGTCGGCCCTGAGCTGGCCTTGAAAAAGGAATATTGCTGCAGGGACAAGCAACCATGTTATCCATCGGAGAATCCTGTTGATTCCTTCATAAAGCTCGGAATGGGATATGTTGAAGCCTTTGGCTTCAGAAGCCAGCTTCTGGGCGTATGAATCGGCACCGATCTTTGTAATCCGGAAGCTGCAGCTTCCAGCCAAAGAGTAGCTGCCTGAAAGTAGAGCGTCGCCGGCAACCTTTGCCACCGGCATTGACTCTCCGGTCAGCATCGATTCGTCTACCTCAAGTCCGTCAGAAGCAAGAACTACTCCGTCTGCGACCACCTGGTCTCCAGGGCGCAGTTCTACAAGGTCGTCCAGCACCACTTCCCCAAGTTCGACTTCCTGCAGCATGCCTTCCCTTATGACCCTGGCAACAGGCGCGTTTATCAGCGAAAGCCGGTCGAGGGTCCATTTCGCACGCATTTCCTGAATTATTCCTATCATGCTGTTAATGACGAGAACAAAGCCGAAAAGGGCATCCTGCGGGGCGCCCACTAAAAGAACGACAGCAAGAAGGCTGCTCAATATGGCATTGAACGGCGTGAAGACGTTTGCCCGGAATATCTCTTTAAAGGTACGGGTTGTTGTATCCGGCATCCTGTTGACCTGTCCAAGCAGTACGCGCTCCTGGACCTCAGCCTGGGTAAGGCCTTCAAAAGAAGCTCTTTCCATCGGCATTGGCATCTCCTCCTTGATAAGTATTTTTTCCTGCGGTTCAAACTTCTTTGACATTCAGCAAAACGAATGCTCCTATAATGAAAAGTATGGTTATGCTCAGTATGCCGAATCTGGATTGCCCAGTAATCTGGCTGAACAAGCCGTACAGGGCAGGACCCATTATCGCTGCGAATTTACCGAAAACATTGTAGAAGCCGAAATACTCGTTGCTGTTTTCTTTCGGGATCAGTCTCCCGTAAAATGACCGTGACAGGGCTTGGATGCCTCCCTGGGATGTTGCTACCAGTACCGCCAGTATCCAAAACTCCATCTCGGAGGTCATCCTAAAGGCGAGCACGCAGACCAAAAGGTAGACTGCAATGCCTGTAAGTATGAGAGTCCTGCTTCCGAATCTCCTGGCAAGTCTTCCGTACAGGATGGTGAACGGGAAGGAGACTACGGGAATCACCAAAAGGGCTAGCATGAGGGTTGTTGAGATGAGTCCTATGCTGTCGCCGAATACTGCAGCCATATGCATTATCGTATTCACGCCGTCGATATAAAAAAAGTATGCGATTAGGAAAAGTGGGAGGTTCCTGTTGCACCTCATGAGTTTCAATGTGCTGGAAAGCCTGCCTGCACTCTCCCGTATGATATTGCCGGATCTCTCAACGGAATAAACCTGTCTTATGTTCCTTATCATCGGGATAGAAAAGGCTATCCACCAGAATGATGTGAGCAGAAAGGATGCCCTGACTGCCGTCGTTCTAGTGATGCCGATGGAGCTGCTGAAGATAATCAGTATAATTGAGATGATATAGGGGATGGTGCTTCCGCCTATATAGCCCATCGCAAATCCATAGGTGGAAACCTTGTCCATGCGTTCCTCTGTGGCTACATCGACAAGGAAGGCATCATAAAAAATATTGGCACCCGAAAAGCCGATTATAGTTATCATGTACAAAGCCAGCAGCAACTGCCAGCTGCCGGTGAAGCTGAGAAGGGCAGTTGAAATCGCGCCTGTCAAAAAGAAGAATCTGAACAACCGCATCTTGAAATTTTTATAGTCGCCCAGGGTTCCAAGGAAAGGGGCCAGCAGCGCTATGATGAGAGTGGCAGCCGAAGTGGCATATCCCCAGTAGGAATCGGCAACATTTGGCGCCAGGCCGCTTCCCGTGGCCATCGATTTATAGAAAATCGGAAGAACGGCAACAGTAATGATGACGGAATATGCCGAATTGGCCCAGTCATACATGATCCAGCTTTTCTCTTCTTTTGTGAAATTCTTCAACATAGCTTTTCTCCTGTCAGTCCTATTAGCTTCAAATGAAGCAGCAACGCTTTTATATATTACTATATTAACAGAATATTTAGAAAAGCGGTAGCGATGCCGGTTTATTTGTACAGATGAAGATGAATATTATTGTATTATTGTAGGATTTCCAAAATATATATTTGAAAAGAAAGCCGCATGTTGTATAATATAGTTAGAAAATTCAGTCAAATATAACTTGGATTTTTGTCATAATTTGATTCATGAAGGGAGTTGTTCAATATGAAGAAAATTGAGGTGCTGCCTAGAACAAAAACAGGGAATTGGGCTGGCATGGTAAGTGTAGCCTTTATTATTCTCTTCACATCTAAGGTTTTGTTCGCGATACCTCTGATGTCATATGCAATTTTCGGGATAGGCATCGCAGGCTTAGCTTTAGGCGTCGTGGCAGTGTTCGTAAAAAAGGACCATGCGTTATTCACGTACCTCCCTTTATTGACAGGGGCCTTCTGCGTGTTCTGGATTGCTGCAGAATTGATGTAACCCCACCAGAAGCCTGAATCGATCGTATATGAGGGGGCAGATGATATGACGCGGGCCGGCATTCCTTATAGGAGGGTTGTTCCTGGTGAACTGGTACAGAAAAAAGAAAAGCAAGCAGGCCTGAAGCCTGTAATGCCGGGGCTGATGCTAGTCAGCTCCGGTTTTTTCTGCAAAAAATTGGAACGTCATTGAACTTTGGTCGGGGCAGTAGTATCATTTAAGTATGAATTGAAAGACGGAGGAGACTGGAAGACAATGGGGACAGCGGAGATACTGAACTCGCTGGTGATGATCTTCATAATGATTATTCCCGGCATCATTTTGAAAAAGAAAAACATCATAGACGATAGCCAGACAAAAGGCATATCGGCAGTGCTTGTCAGCGTGACATGGCCCTGCATGGTCATAGACGCCATGCAGATACCGTATACGGAAGAGATCTTCAACGGCAGCAAGTATATATTCTTCCTGCTGGTGATCATATTCCTTGTGATTTTCGTTTTTGCTGCTGCAGTCGTGAAAGCGCTGAAGCTTAAGAGGGCTCAGGCCGGAATACTTGCTTTCATGCTGATTTTTGGCAACACCGGATTTATCGGGCTCCCGGTAATGAACGCGCTTTACGGGAAAGAGGCAGTCTTCTATGCTTCGATGGTGGAGATGGCAAACGACATACTCATGTTCACAATCGGGATAATGCTAATCCAGATCTCTGCAGGAGCTAAAACAAAATTCAGCTTGAGGGAATTCCTAAGCCCTGGAATATTCGGTGTACTCATAGGGTTCGCACTGTTCCTTTCAAGCATCGCTCTTCCGGAATTCCTTGGAAAATCGGTTTCAGCCATAGGCTCTGCTACAACGCCACTGTCCATGATAGTCATCGGTTCCCAGCTCGGGGGGATAAAGTTCAGGGAGCTGGCGGGAGACATAAACATTTATGTGGCCAGCTTTGTCAAGCTGATAGTCGTCCCTGCGATTGCGCTTGTCATAGTGAGGTTTGCGTTCGGGGATGTGTCGCTGCTGGCGAAGGTTGTCATAATGTCCTTTGCGATGCCCGCAGCCGCTTGCACAGTCATTTTCTCGCAGCAGTACGACAGCGATGCTGACTTTGCGGCCAAGGGAGTTCTGATGTCCACGCTGTTCTGCCTTGTGACTATACCCGTCTTTGCTGTTTTGCTCAGGTAAAAAGCTGGCGGGTTGAGTGTTCCGGGAGTATAATATATGTAATATGCAATAGGGGGAGGGATTCTCATGAGTGAAAGAAAATGTCCGCTATGCGGAGGAAGTGTAGAAGAAAACGCAAAGGAATGCCAGTACTGCGGTGCCAGCCTTCTGACAGAAGAAAGCGGGCAGGAAAAAACCGGAGGGCAGGAAAAGACCGGAGAACAGGGGAGCCAGAGCGATTCCTTTGCAAGTGCAGATCCGAAGTCGCCGTTTTCATATCTGCCGCCCTACTACCAGGAGGAGTTTGCAAAAATAGACGGAAGCCACGGTGCCTACAAGGGAACATGGAACTGGGCGGCGTTCTTTTTCACCTGGATATGGGGGTTTACAAAAGGTCTTTGGGCGTTGTCGCTGATAGCGTTGTTCATAACACTGCTGTTGAACAGGATGGGCTGGGATGAACTCAACCTTGCTTTAATGCTGGTTTGGGGTGTTCGCGGGAACTATTTCTACTACCAGCTGGTAAAGCACAACAGGCAGATCCCGGACTCCATATAGACAAACCAGGTTCAGCAGAATCAAACCGGCCAGAAAGTGGCCGGTTTTTTGATACGGCTGTTTCAAAGGAAATAAATGTAGTAGAATGTAATTAAATCAAGGCCAAAAACTGTAAAGGGGGTATCAAGAATGACGCAGGACAATGTCACAAAATGGCTTCTGGAGGAAGACAATCCTTCCGTCAGGTTCTTAACACTCACAACTCTTCTGGGGAAGCCCATGAAGAATAAGGATGTCAGGGAGGCCAGCAAAGCGATTATGGAAACCGGCGTTGTTCCAAAGATCCTCAGCCGGCAGAACGATGACGGCTCCTTTAGTATTCCGGAGAGGTTCTACAGGGACAAATATAAAGGCACAGTATGGACACTTATAATACTAGCCGAGATGGCTGCGGACCAGTCGGACGAGCGCGTAAAATCCGCCTGCGAATTCATCCTGAGGCATTCCCAGGATCCCTCCAGCGGTGGCTTCTCATACGATGAAAGCGCAAAGACCGGCACAGGCTTACCGAGCTGTGTAGTGCCGTGTCTAACCGGCAACATGGTATACAGCCTGATCAGGCTCGGATACCTGGAAGACGAGAGGCTGCAGAAGGCCATAGAATGGATAACTGTATACCAGAGGGCTGACGACGCAGAGGGCAAGGGGCCGACAGGAGGTATCTACGACAGGTACAAGAACTGCTTTGGGAGCCACACCTGCCATATGGGAGCTGCTAAGGCGCTGAAAGCACTGGCGGCAATCCCACCCGGCAAGCGAAGCAGAGATGCGGAACAGAAGCTGGCCGAGCTCGCTGAATATTTTCTGAAGCACCATCTTTACAAGAAGAGCCACAGCCTGGAGGAGATATCGCGTCCGGGCTGGCTAAAGCTGGGATTCCCCCTCATGTATCAGACAGACATCCTGGAGCTGCTGGGGATATTTGCAGACCTGGGGATAAAGGATAAAAGGCTATCGGAGGCTGTGGATATCTTGAGGAGCAAGCAGGGGGAAGACGGGAAATGGAAGCTTGAAAGCACAAGCAACGGAAAGATGCTTGCCACAATAGAGAAAAAGGGGGAGCCATCAAAGTGGATAACCCTAAGGGCGCTGAAAGTTCTGAGAAATTGGGAATAAATGGTTGCCTGTCATATTGGATATTTGATTAAAGAAAACGGAGGTAATATTATGCCAGAGAAAAAAGACGTATACCTTGGCCTAATGACCTGGCCAGAGATCGAAAACCGGCTGAAGGAGAGCGATATTGCGCTTATACCGGTAGGCCAGACGGAACAGCACGGTCTTCATGCCAGCATAGACCTTGACTCCCGCAATGCAGAGGGGATAGCCGTAAGGGCAGCCTTGGCGGCCTACCAGTCCTCTAAACCGGTTGTGGCCCCGGTGATATGCTACGGATACAGCGATCTGCCCGGTCTCAGGGATTACCCGGGAGTATTCTCGCTGAGGGGGGAGACGCTTGTCAACCTGTGCTACGACGTCGCTTTCAGCCTTATCAGGATGGGCTTCGCAAAGATAATTTTCGTCAACGGTCACGATGCAAATCCTCCTTTCATTAAGGAGGCCATGAGGCTTCTTACAAAGAAAACAGGAGCTTTCTGCGCCATGGCGCACATTTCAGAGATGAACAACAGCGCGGCGGAGGAGATCCTGAAGAAGCATGATATGCCGGCTGATTTCGGGCACGCATGCCTCATAGAGACCTCCATTGCGATGGCGTTTGGCATGCAGGTGAGAGAAGACAAGATGGTGGGGCACTACTGCGGCAAAATCGAAGGGCCTGTGGGTAAGATATTCCCGGAGGCGCCGGAAGGCATCTCCTTCCCTGCATGGGAGCGCCCGGAGGTTACGGAAGGGATATGGGGACAGGGATTGCCGGGGCCGAAAGGGAATCCTATCGGAAGCTCTAAGGAGCTGGGAGAAGAGCTGATACTGGCAACAATAAAGCCTGTGGTTCAGCTGATAGAGGCGGTCAGGGATTTTGAACCTGAGATCAAGAAAAATCTGGAATTCGAGGTATAGGATATTGGAAAGCAAATATTTGAAGTTTGAAAACCCGGTCAGGCTGGAAGAGTTAAATCCAACGTATACACTGAAGAGGATAGGCCTGGAGGATGGCATGGTGTTATGCGACATAGGCGCAGGAAGCGGCGTGTTCACTCTTCCTGCGGCACAGCTCACGAAAAGCACGGTTTACGCATTGGAGATAAACGACGGGGCGCTGTCGGCAATAATCGACAGGGCGGAAAAGCTCGGCCTGGAGAACATCAAGGCGGTCAAGGTGAGCGGAGACGGGTTTGATGTGGAGGACAGCACTGCGGATATCGTCCTTCTGGTGACGGTCCTGCATGAGATCGAAAGCAGACCGGCATTTGTAAACGAAACTGCAAGGCTGCTGAAGACAGGAGGAAAAGCAGCGGTTATAGAATTCTACAAGCGAGAAACACCCATGGGACCGCCAGCCGGGCACCGGATAGACGAGGCGGAGGTTCTGGACCTCTTTGCAGAAGCCGGCTTAATGGCAGAGGACAGGTTCCCGCTGGGAGAAAATTTCTATTGTCAGGTGTTTGTAAAAATCTGATATTGGATGTGGCAGTAGTATATCCGATTTGGTATAATAGGTATGCGCATATACGGGACTCATACTTTAGTATGAGTCAAAGCGAGCGAAAGGTGAGGGTTTATGTCAAAGGTTGTAGAGAAATTCATTAAATATATAAAATACGATACCATGTCGGATGAAAACTCAATGACATCCCCGACCACTCCGGGGCAGATGATATTCGCAAAGGAATTGGTCAGGGAGCTGGAGTATATGGGGCTTCAGGACATATCCCTGGATGAGAACGGCTACATCATGGCTACACTGCCGTCAAATGTGGACAAAGAGGTACCGGTCATCGGCTTCATAGCGCACATGGACACAAGCCCCGAGGTCTCCGGAGCAGGGGTGAACCCGAAGTTTGTCGAAAACTACAACGGAGAAGACATAATACTGGACGAAGAAAACGATATAATACTCTCGCCGAAGGAGTTCCCGCAGCTTAGGAATTACGTGGGGAAGACGATAATAACCACAGACGGAAGGACACTCCTCGGAGCAGATGATAAAGCGGGCATTGCCGAGATTATGGCGGCCATGGAAATCCTTATCGAAAACCCAAAGATCAAGCACGGGGAAATAAGGGTTGCTTTCACCACAGACGAGGAGATCGGCAAGATCGGCGAGTATTTCGATGTGGAGAAGTTCAACGCGAACATCGCATACACGCTCGACGGCGAAGGCATAGGCGAGCTTAAATACGAGAACTTCAACGCAGCCAGCGCCAAGATCACAATACGCGGCAAAAGCGTATTCACCGGGGATGCAAAAGGTAGGATGATAAATTCCCTGAGGATAGGGTCGGAAATAGTTAGCATGATCCCGTCGGACGAAACGCCCGAGGAAACGGAAGGCTACGAAGGGTTCTACCACCTGGAAGCCTTCACTGGAAAAGTGGAGGAAACAAAGATCCTGTACCTTATCAGGGATTTCGACGACAAGCAGTTCGAGGAGCGGATAGCCTTCATCAGGGATATCGTCAATAAGATAAACAGGAAATACGGAGAGCGCACAGCAAGCGTTGATATAACCGAGCAGTACAGGAACATGAAGGAAAAAATCGAAGCAGTGAAGTACATCGTGGACATAGCGATCGAAGCGATGAAGGAAGTGAATGTATTTCCTACAGTCGAACCTTTGAGAGGCGGCACAGACGGTGCAAGACTTTCACACAAGGGTCTGCCTACACCTAACCTCTTCGCGGGGGGGCACAATTTCCACAGCAAATACGAGTTCATTTCGACCTATGCTATGGAGAAATCGGTAGAGGTTGTGCTCAAGATAATTGAGCTGTTTGCGGAGCTATAGGAAGTTCGCTAGGGGGAACGGATAATGACAATTTACAACAAAAACAAGTTTATTATACCAAAAACAAAGCTTAAAGTAATCGATAGGAAAAACATCTTCGGCTTGCTGGACAAATCCCAGAACACGAAGCTGTCCATAATTTGGGCCCAGGCCGGCAGCGGAAAGACGGCTGCCGTGGTTTCCTGGCTTGGATCCAGAAACCTCGAGAACAACACGGTCTGGATCTCCCTGGACGAAAGGGATGACACGCCGGAGGTGTTTTCCAGATGCCTGGCCGAAGCTATAGAAAAAGTGCTGGGGGAGGACGTAATGCCGCTGGCCGAACAGACCATGGACTCCATCCTCAACAGGATTTCGGCGCTGGACAGGAGCCTGATCTTCGTTTTCGATGATTTCCACCATATAAAGAACGACGAGATACTCAAAGGGATCAAGTACTTCATCGACGGCATAGGAGGCAACATTCACATAATAATAACCAGCAGGTCTAAACTGAACCTGAACCTGGCGAGGCTCAGGCTGAACGGGGAAGTGACCGAGATAGACAGGAAGGATCTGAACTTCACATATGAGGAGGCTGCTGAATTCGTTGCGGAGAATGCGGAAGTGGAGATACCCGAAAAGACAGTGAAACAGCTCTGGGAACGCACTGAAGGCTGGGTGGCGGGGATACAGATGGCGCTGCTCACCATGAGGGACAGGAAAAACGTCGGCGAATTTGAAGAGAAGTTCAGCGGCTGCAGCAGTTTCATTCAGGATTATTTTAGCGAGGAGATATTCAACAATCAGGAGGAAGTGATAAAGGATTTTCTCCTGAAGACCAGCATACTTGAGGAGCTGAGCCCGGAGCTGTGCAACGCGGTGACAGGCAGAAACGACAGCCAGCAGCTGCTGGAGCAGATCTATGATACAAACATGTTCATAGACAAGCTTGACTACGACGGCAGGATCTTCAGGTATCGCAGGCTGTTCAGGGAGTTCCTCATGTGCAAAGCAAAAGGTATGAACGTGGAAGCCTTCTATGAGACGAGCAGCAGGGCGGCAAAATGGTACGAGGAGAACGGGCTTCTCAACAGCGCCATCAACCAGTACATGGAGGTGGGGAATTTCGAGCCTGTTGTGGATCTTGTAGAATCCGAATGCATAAGGATGATTCTGTGCGGCGAACAGCATGAGGTAATGCGCTGGCTCGAGAACATACCGCAGGACATAATATTCAAAAATCCAAGGTTCTGCATAGCCCGAATGTTCATATACATCAGCGATGACATAAGCTATGCAAAATACCGGGAGTTCGCTGAGAGGGCGCTTGAGGATTACGGGGATGAGGAATACAGGAAGGAATGCCGCGGCATAATGTGGATCGTAAAAGGGGACAGGCACCTGGTTAAATCCGATTACCATAGAAGTCTCGATTGTTACACGGAAGCGTTCAAAAGCCTTGAGTCTTCAGCCTTGTACAGTATTGCACTGAGCCTAAAGCTCGGCGTAGCCTGCTTCTATATGAAGGATCTGGACGGTGAGAAGGAAGCCTTCGACAGGGCCATGCTCCTGAGCCAGGCCTACCAGGATGACGTCCTTTACCTTGTTGTCAGCAGGACGGTGGTTTTCACCAAGCTTCTTAGAAGGCAGCTCGTGGAGTGTGAGAACATTTGCAACGTATGCATAAACAGCAAGATGAGCGATTCGCTGAAAAAATCCACACTCATGTCCATATTCTATATAATCCTTGCGCTGGTTCACTTGGACAGGAATGACATAAGCAGGGCGGAGGAATTCGTGCACAAGGGAATAGAGCCTATGGAAAGGGATGCGAAGCCTCTTCAGCATTACTACACAATGTATACAGCCCTTTATGTCTATGCAGGCGTGCTTCTGGAAAAGGGCGACAAAGCCGGGCTTGAGAAGGTCTGCGACAGGATAGAAGACCTGTCCAAAGCACACGGCGATGAAAGGCTGCCTGACATCTACTACCTGAACAAGGTGGAGAGCTATTTCGACGTATTCAAGATGGAGAGGTTCCTGGAGGCTGGAAAGACGAGCCTGGTGGAAAAATACATCTCTAAGATGGACTTCAAGAATCCGGAGGAAGTTGTCATGTTCTGTCAGACACTTGTGGACAAGGGCAAAAGCGATGACGCGCTGATGCTCCTGAACAAAGTGCTTACCACGGAAAGGGATGACGGCAACAGATATGTCAGCCTGAAGGCGGTTATCCTGAGGGCGGAAATCTTCTCGCAGGAAGACCAGTACGAAAACGCGACCCGCGACTTCAAGGAAGCGCTTACACTGGGCTATGGCAGCGGCTTTGTAAGGATATTTTCATTCAAGAATGTCAAGACCAGCAAAATGCTTATAAAAACCATCAGGGGAATGAAGTTCAACAAGGACTACTACAAGATGGGCGAGTACCTCAACAGGATAGCCGGGCTGTACTCGACCGACGAGGGAGCCGAGATAATAAGCAGGAGGGAAAAGGAAGTGCTGAGGCTTATAGAAAACGGGGCCAAAAATTCCGAGATAGCCAAGGAGCTGTTCATAACTGAAAGCACTGCAAAGAGCCACATTCTGAACATATACAGCAAGCTGGGAGTCCACAACAGGGTCCAGGCTGTGGCAAAAGCGAAGGAAATGGGGATCATATAAGGGGATCCGGCATCGTAAAGGTGCCGGATCTCCTGGCGTTTTCAGCCTGTTGATGGCCTTCATCCTAAAGTATGATTGGCTTGTAAGTATTTTTCAACCTGAATTCTAATACTTTAAGATGATTTTGGTGGATTTAAAAAATGCTATATTAAGACTCGTAGTTGATAATTAATTGTCACGGTTAAAAGATTCTGCAGAATATCAATTTTCAAGGAGATCAAATAATGTCTATGGTAGTAGAAAAATTTCTTAAATATGTAAGTTTCGATACCAGATCAGAAGAGGAATCGACAACAGTCCCTTCAACTTCAGGACAGCTCGTTTTTGCAAAAGAGCTGGTTGAAGAAATGAAGTCCATAGGGCTGACAGATGTAACAATGGATGAAAACGGCTACATTATGGCGACGCTTCCATCCAATATTGACAGGCCGGTTCCGACAATCGGATTCATCGCTCACATGGATACGAGCATGGAGATGTCGGGCGCAAATGTAAAGCCAAGATTTGTGGAGAATTATGACGGAGGAGACATAGTGCTTAATGAAGAGCTGAAGATAACTCTTTCGCCGAATGATTTTCCGGAACTGAAGAACTACATCGGACAAACACTCATAACTACAGACGGGACAACCCTTCTGGGAGCAGACGACAAAGCAGGTATTGCTGAAATCCTCACTGCAATGGAATATTTAATAAACAATCCCCAGATTGAACATGGCACTATAAGGATAGGCTTCACACCGGACGAAGAAGTGGGAAGAGGGGCTGATCACTTCGATGTGGAAAGGTTTAATGCAGACCTTGCCTACACCATGGACGGTTCAGAGATAGGAGAATTGGAGTGCGAGAACTTCAATGCTGCAAGTGCAAAAGTTACAGTCAGGGGCAGAAGCGTTCATCCTGGATCTGCAAAAAATAAAATGATAAACTCAGCGCTTATTGCAGGAGAGTTTATGGGCATGTTTCCAGCTGATGAAACGCCGGCGACCACGGAAGGCTACGAAGGATTCTACCATCTGGTTTCAATTAACGGCGGTGTAGAGGAGACAAAACTCAGCTACATTATAAGAGATTTCGACGAAAAAGCTTTCGAGAAGAGAAAAGAGACAGTTAAAGGTTATGTGGATGCCCTTAACAGTAAGTATGGGCAGAACACTGTCGCCTGTGAAATAAAAGAACAATACAGGAACATGAAAGAAAAGATAGAACCTGTGAAGCATGTTGTTGACATCGCTTTTCAGGCGATGAAGGAATCAAACATAGTTCCTAAAGTGCAGCCTATAAGGGGCGGCACAGACGGAGCAAGGCTATCATTTATGGGACTTCCTACGCCGAACATATTTACCGGGGGGCACAATTTCCATGGGAAGTACGAGTACATTCCTGTTTACTCCATGGAAAAGGCAGTGGAAGTTATTATAAAAATCATAGAAATATATACGAAATAAGAGGGGGAAAAAAATGGCTACAAGCACAACAGCAAAGTCAAAAAAACTAACCTTAATACCTTTGGTATTGATGATCTTTACATCAGTTTACGGTTTTAACAACATACCGAGGTCATTCTACAAGATGGGATACGCAGCTATTCCATGGTACATCCTGGCAGGTATAACATTCTTCGTTCCTTTCGCACTTATGGTTGCCGAATACGGCACTGCATTCAGAAAAGAAAAAGGCGGTATCTATTCATGGATGGAAAAATCCGTTGGACCTAGATTCGCATTCATGGGAACATTCATGTGGTACTTCTCATACGTAACTTGGATGGTTAACGTAGCATCAGGTATGTGGGTACCGGTTTCAAACGCGATATTCGGAAAAGACACAACTCAGACATGGGTTTTCGGACCTATATCAGGACCGCAGGTTCTGGGAGTGCTTGGAATTATATGGATTTTACTTGTAACATACACATCAACAAAAGGTCTGGACAAGATAAAGAAAGTTACTTCAGTAGGCGGAGTTGCGGTACTGCTGATTAACGTATTCCTTTGGGTTGGCGCTATAGCTGTATTCGCAGGAAACCACGGAGCGCTTGCCCAGCCGATAGTAGGACTCAGCTCATTCACACAGACGCCAAACCCTAAATATGCCGGCGACATAATCGCTTCATTGGCATTCGTTGTTTACGCTCTGTTCGCTTACGGCGGTATAGAGGCTGTTGGTGGACTGGTTGACGAAACCGAAAATCCCGAAAAAACATTCCCTAAGGGAATACTGTTGTCAGGAGCCATCATATCGGTTGGATATTCAATAGGCATATTCTTCATAGGTATATTCACAAACTGGACACAGGTAATGGGCATAGAAGGAGTAAACCTCGGAAACGCCAGCTACATTGTTATGTCAAACCTGGGATACTCACTCGGTCAGGCTTTCGGAGCAAACGAAGCAACATCGGTAATGCTGGCTCACGGAGTTGCAAGATACGTAGGACTTTCAATGTTCCTTGCACTTGCAGGCGCATTCTTCACTCTCATGTACTCACCGCTCAAGCAGATGATCGAAGGTACACCGGCAGAATTATGGCCAGGAAAAATGGGAGTATGCAAGGACGGAATGCCGGTTAACGCTATGTGGGTACAGGCTACAGTAGTATGCGTGATGATCGCACTGGTAGCGTTCGGCGGAAGCTCAATGGCTGCATTCTTCAACATACTCGTTTCGATGACAAACGTTGCGATGACTCTTCCGTACATGTTCATTGCTGCTGCATTCCCTTATTTCAAGAAGAAGACAGAGATAGAAAAACCGTTCGTTGTTTACAAATCACTGGGCTTTGCGAAAGTAGTTACTGTCATAGTAGTTCTCACAGTAGGACTTGCTAACGTATTCTGCATAATCCAGCCGGCTTTGGAAGGCGACATGCTCACAACAATATGGAGCGTTGCAGGACCTATACTGTTTGCTGCAATTGCATGGATGATGTACAGCAGATACGAAAAAAAAAATTTAACCAATAAAACAGAAGAAATAGCATAATCTAATAATCTAAGGACAGATGCCATGAAAAAAGGCATTTGTCCTTTTTTTCCGTCGCGAGTATAATTAGATAAAGGGGGATGAGAGTATGTTTATAATCAACGAACCTAATGAACAGATATGGCCCATTAAGGTATGGCTTGAAGATATAAGCCAGCTCGACGCGGACTGCCTGCGCCAGGCGAAAAACCTTTCCAAGCTCCCATTCGCGCACAAGTGGATCGCGCTGATGCCGGACACACATTCTGGATTCGGCATGCCAATTGGCGGGGTTGTGGCTACTTCTGGCGTCATCATCCCCAATGCGGTAGGGGTGGACATCGGCTGCGGAATGGTTTTTGTCCAGACTGACATCCCTGTCGAGACGATAATTTCAACAGACACTCCAAACGGGAAGCTGGGGAATGCCATTATAGGGGATATCCTGCGAAACATACCCACAGGCTTCGAACACCACAAGAAGTGGCATGAATGCGCAGCGGTCAGGAAGTTCGAGCAGAGCCTTACCGACCGCCAGAAAGCAGGTTTTGCAAAGCCCCTTCTTGAGCAGCTCGAGAAAGCTTGTTTCCAGGTGGGAACCTTGGGAAGCGGCAATCATTTCATAGAGCTGCAGACCAACGAGGAAGGGAAGCTCGGCATAATGGTCCACTCCGGGTCAAGAAATGTGGGTTTCTCCATATGCCACTTTTTCAACAATCTGGCCAAGGAGCTGAACCGGGAATGGCGGTCACCGATACCGGCCGAATGGGATCTGGCATATCTGCCCACAGACACGGATTACGGCGAGGAATACATCAAATGGATGAATTTCGCCCTCGAGTTCGCAAAGGAAAACCGTGCGATGATGATGCAGGAAGTAGTAGAAATCGTCTTGGAAAAGGTAGCGAAGTTCGCCGGAATCACCGATGTTAAATTATCCGAGAGGATAAACTGCCACCACAATTATGCTTCCCACGAGGAGCACTACGGTAAAAAAGTGTGGGTACACAGGAAAGGGGCCATAAGCGCGCGCAAGGGCGAGCTCGGGATCATTCCCGGAGCCATGGGCAGCGCATCATACCTGGTGAAGGGAAGGGGAAACCCTGAGAGCTTCTGCTCCTGCTCGCACGGGGCGGGGAGGCTCATGAGCCGAACGGCAGCAAAGCAGAAGTTCGGCGTCCAGGAAACAATCGAGGACCTTAAAGCCCTGGGAGTTTTCCTTGGGAAGGTTAAGAAAAGCGACGTGGGAGAGGAATCGCGCTTTGCATACAAAGACCTTGATTTCGTTATCGCAAACGAGCTTGATCTCGTTGAGCCTGTCGGAAAGCTGAAAACAGTTGCTGTTGTAAAGGGATAGGAGGAGATTATGGAGAAGTGAAATTTGAAATCCAAATTACTTCTTGGCTTCATTCTTGCATTGACAATATCTCTGTTTGCTGCATGCTCAGCCCAGAATTCCGACCAGGGCCAGGGTACAGATAAAAATGCAGAGGTCAATGCCCAAACTGTAAAAGCATTCACTGACTACGTGACTCAGGACAAAGGGCCGGTAGAGACAAAAAAATACCTGGACAGCATATTGCCGGAATCAGGTACAAAAACGGCAGATGCACTGGTGGGCGAATACATCGACTACCTTGAGGTTCTGATCGTGACCGGCCTTGGCGAATTTGCGGACGATCAGGGTATAGATGAGGCGGGCATCAAATTTGTAAAGGTCGAAGGGATGAGTGAGCCTGTAATAGACTACCATTTCATCGACGGCTACTCTGCTTACATCTCCGGGGAGATGAAGGATTACGCAGCTTTCATGGCGATGGACTCGGACAGCAGCTGGGCCGCCGATGCCGAATTGCGTATAACAATCGAGCAGCTGGGGGACAGGATAGCTCAGGCAGAAGTTTTTCTTTCTGAATATCCTGATTCGGCCAGGGCGGATGAGATACTGTCAAAGTACAAGCTATACCTCGCTGCATTTCTGGGAGGTATCGACAACACTCCGTTAGCGGATTATGATACCGGGAAAATACAGGATAAGTTCATAAACGCCTACGAATATTTCGAAAAGGAATATCCGGAGCTGAAGACTACCGAAACAGTTGCCGAATTCAACGAAGAGCTGAAAGCTGAAGGCTATGCGGCGCCTTACGGCTATTCAGAATATGAAAAGCAGTCAGCTTTCAGAAAGCATGTTGATGAATTGGTGAAGGCTGCTGTGGACAAATTATAGGATATGAGGTGCTAAATATGCAACCAGCAAGGGGCAGGAAAAATGCCATCAAGATTAACATAATGAATAAGTTCATCGATGCGGCCTTTACCATAATTGAATCGGAGGGGGTAGAAAATGTAACTATAAGAAAGGTTGCGGTCATTGCGGGGTACAACAGCTCGACGCTTTATAATTATTTCGCAGACCTGGACCACCTGATATTGTTCGCCTGCATAAGGTACCTCGGAGATTATACCAGGGCGCTTAAGGGCTATGTGAGAAAAGCGAATAACAGCCTTGATAAGTATCTTATGATTTGGGAATGCTTTTGCCGATATTCTTTCGAAAGGCCAAAAATCTACCATCTGATCTTTTTTTCAGAGCACAGCAGCTCGCTGAACAATATCATAAGCGAATATTACAATATATTCAACGAGGAGCTGGAGGATTCGCCGCAGCAGATCAAATCTATGCTGACGGGAAACGATATATATTCAAGGACACTTTTCCAGTTCGGAAACTGCGTTGAGGAAGGGTATTTCAGGGAAGAGGACATAGGGGATATCAACGAGGTGACCATCCTCATCTATCAGAGCATACTGACGAATCTTCTGAAGAAGAATCCGCCTTACAGCAAGGAGGAGGCTCTCGAAAAAGCGATGAAATATTTCGGCAAGGTGATCGAGGCCTATCAGCTACCGGCTGCAGAATAACAAATATTTATGAAAGAGGACGTTTAGAACCGGCAAGCCTGGTCTGAGCCGTCCTCTTTTGGGTATCGCTCTGCAAACCATGAACAATATGCATTAAGTGTATACAATCCCGCGGATTAAGTGGTATTATTGATTTTAAGAGGTGATGCGAATGAATTTAACCATAGGCGAGGCTCTGGACCTGGAAATTTTACAAGGTTTTAAGCTTCTGGCTGGAAAAAAAGGGCTTTCAAATCCGATACTTAACGTTGCAGTCTGGGATTACGAAACAGGCGCACTTATAGAAGAAAACTTCAGGAAAGGGGACTTTGTCCTCAGCACCCTGGTTGCAATAAAGGACAAGATTGAGGAACTTGAGGAGAATTTCCAAAGGCTTATCGACGTGGGCATAAGCGCCCTGGCGATCAGGCCTGTATATATAGACAAGGTTCCTGAGCACATTATAAGGCTTGCAGAAAGGAAGAACGTACCGCTGATGATGTTCGACCAGACGTTTACAGAGGACGTCATAGTGGGTATAAACAAGGCCATTGTGGAAAAACAGGGCTACAAGAAGCTCACAATGAAAATCGACGACATACTTTTTCTCAACCTCAACGAAGAGAGCATAAGGGGAATAGCCCGCAAAATCAACCCTCACTTCATGGAAAACAACATGGTTGCCTTCTGCAGGAAAAAGAGCAAAGCTAGAGGGATGATTAATTTTTCCAAGGAAGAGGTCGAGGAGATAGGCTGCAAAGTAATACCTTTCAAGAACGGCCACCTGGTGATAAATACATTCGAAAAACACGACCAGAAGGAGATAGAGAAGACCATGTTCAGGAGGCTGGAATGGCTCGGCTTTACGCAGAAGGATTACGTGGTTGGAGTAAGCGGCCTCTATGAAAGTCTGGGAAAACTCAGCTACTCAATAAACGAAAGCCTCTACGCCTTCAGGTATGCGAAGATATACAAGAGAGATATTTCTTTCTTCAACGACATAGGCATAAACAGGATAATCCTGCCTATACTGGATAATCCGTGGGTCATGAAGTACTACAACGGCATGGTTGAGCCGCTCCTGGAGTACGACAGGGAGAATGAAACCGAACTGCTCAAGACCGCGATTTCTTACGTAGAGAACAACGGAGACATAAAAGCTACCGCGGAGGAACTGTTCCAGCATGGAAATACAATCAGATACAGGCTGGACAGGATTAACAAGATAATGGCCGAGAATTTTAATTGCGAACATTTCTACGAGGAACTTGCTGTGATGGTCAGAATATACAGGATGCTCAAGAGCGACTTGTAAATATTACAACGGAAACCCTTTACTTATTAGAAAATTCACAAAACCTAAAGCCCCCCTGATGTTGTAAAATGTGTTTATGAGAAAAAATAAACACACAACGTTTCAGGGGGTATTTTATTAATGAAAAGATTAAAGATCGCATACACTGAAGCAGCCAGAGAGTATTTTTCAACTGAAAGAGAAATCGTTTCAGCTGACTGTACTGATTTTACAGACGTAGCGGCAGTTGTTGTAACTGAAAATGACGCCAGCTATGTAGAAGCTGCTCAGGAGACAGAATTCGGCTTGCCGGTTTTCGTTGTATTGACAGAAGGAACAAAGCTGCCGGAAGAGCTGATGGGTAAAGTAAACCACGTTATAGACTGCAGATCAGAAGAAGCAGGATACTACAGCCGCCAGATTGAGGATGCAGCAGCAAAATATGAAGATAACGTATTGCCGCCGTTCATGCGCGCACTTTCAGAATACGTTTACTCTGGGAAATCACAGTTCGACTGCCCGGGACACCAGGGCGGACAGTTCTACAGAAAGCATCCGGCAGGAAGATTCCTGTTTGATTTCTACGGAGAAAACGTGTTCCGTTCAGACCTTTGCAACGCCGATGTTAAGCTCGGAGACCTCCTTATACACGAAGGTCCTGCAGTCGATGCTGAGCAGTTCGCAGCTAAGGTTTACAATGCAGACAAAACCTACTTCGTATTAAACGGCACTTCGGCATCAAACAAAGTTGTAATGAACGCTTTGCTGTCACCAGGAGATTTGATACTTTACGACAGAAACAACCACAAGTCAATCAACCACGGTGCTTGTGTACAGGCCGGAGCTACTCCGATATACCTGGAAACTGCACGTAATCCTTTCGGTTTCATCGGCGGTATAGACAGCTGCTGCTTCGATGAAAAATACCTCCGTGAATTAATTGCCGAGAGAGCTCCTGAAAAAGCGGATGCAGAGAGACCGTTCAGAGTAGCGGTTATACAGCTCGGAACTTATGACGGGACAATATACAACGCTAGACAGGTTATTGACAAGATTGGACACCTTTGCGATTACATCCTCTTCGACTCGGCCTGGGTTGGATATGAGCAGTTCATACCAATGATGAAGGAATGCAGCCCGCTTCTTTTAGAGCTTGGTCCAAACGATCCCGGCATATTCGTTACTCAGTCAGTCCACAAGCAGCAGGCTGGTTTCTCGCAGACCTCACAGATCCACAAGAAGGACAGCCATATAAAAGGACAGGACAGATACTGCAACCACAAGCGTGTTAACAACGCATTCATGATGCATGCATCAACAAGCCCGTTCTATCCTATGTTTGCTTCACTCGACGTAAACGCCAAGATGATGGAAGGCGAAGCCGGAAGAAAGCTCTGGCTTGAAACCGTGAAGGTAGCTATCGAAGCACGAAAATCAATGTTCAAGCACTGCAGGATGATCAGACCATTCGTTCCTCCGTTCGTTGACGGAAAGCCTTGGGCTGAAGGGGACACTGTTGAGATGGCCCACAACATCGACTACTTCAGATTTGTACCCGGTGCAAAGTGGCATGCGTTTGACGGATACGGCGAAAACCAGTACTTCGTTGATCCATGCAAATTCCAGCTTACAACTCCAGGTATCCATGCTGAAACAGGCGAATACGAATCATTCGGTATCCCTGCAAACATCCTGGCTAACTACCTGAGAGAAAACGGAATAATACCTGAAAAATGCGACTTGAACGCAATACTGTTCCTTATGACTCCGGCAGAAACAGCAACTAAGATGGAAAACCTTGTAGCTCAGATCGCAAGGTTCGAAGCCCTTATTGAAGCTGACGTTCCGATGCAGGATGTGCTTCCAACAATATACTTCAGCAACATCTGCAAGTACAAGGGCTACACAATCAGGCAGCTCTGCCAGGAAATGCACGACTTCTACAAGGACAGAGGAGTTAAGGACCTTCAGAAGAACCTGTTCAGAAAAGACTACTTCCCTGAATATGCGATGACGCCGCAGGAAGCAAACATCAGATTTGTCAGAGGCGAAGGGGAATTGGTCGCTTTAGACGCAATCGAAGGACGTATCGCGCTTGAAGGAGCTCTTCCATACCCGCCGGGAGTTGTATGCGTAACCCAGGGTGAGAAATGGTCGGACACTGCAGTTAAATATTTCCAGGCGCTGGAAGAGGGCATCAACGTGCTTCCTGGATTCGCTCCAGAAATACAGGGCGTTTACCTTGAAACTGTAGACGGAAAGAGGAAAGCTTTCGGATACGTAATAAAAGAAGGCAGATAACAAGCAGCACAGATTAATACGGACATAATTTTATTATAATAAAAAAATAAAATAAAAATGGGGTAAATAATCATGGCGAAAACTGATAGTAAAAAAATGGGCGTTGTTCAGTTAACAATACTGACAGCAATAAACATGATGGGTTCAGGTATAATAATGCTTCCGACCAAGCTTGCTCAGGTTGGAACAATGTCAATCCTCTCCTGGCTGGTAACAGCCGGCGGATCGATGGCTCTTGCTTATGCATTCGCGCAGTGCGGAATGTTCAGCAGAAAAGGCGGCGGTATGGGAGGATACGCGGAGTACTCCTTCGGCAAGGCAGGAAGCTTCATGGCTAACTACACTTACGGTGTGTCGCTTCTCATTGCCAACATAGCAATCGCTATATCAGCTGTAGGTTACGGTGCAGTTCTCTTCGGATACGAGCTTTCACCAATCGCAGTCTGCTTAGCTACAATCGCAACACTCTGGTTTGCTACAGTCCTTAACTTCAAGGGGCCGAAGGTTACCGGACAGATCGGATCATTCACAATCTGGGGTGTTATTATACCAGTAGTGGTAATATCAACTGTCGGCTGGTTCTTCTTCCACCCAAGCATGTATATTGCTTCATGGAATCCAAACGGCACTCCATTCCTGGAAGGCGTTACAGCTTCAATATCCATGACACTTTGGGCATTCCTGGGACTTGAATCAGCGTGTGCAAACATGGACGCTGTTGAGAACCCGAAGAAGAACGTTCCGATAGCAGTTCTCGGCGGCACGATCGGTGCAGCGGTAATATACATAGTTTCAACCAATGTTATGGCCGGCATCGTTCCTAACATGGACCTTGCTGCCAGCAACGCTCCATTCGGATTAGCTTTCTCAATGATGTTCGGAACAACTGTTGGTAAGATTGTTACAGGCCTGATGGTTATGTCATGCTTCGGATCACTTCTCGGATGGCAGTTCACAATCGCTGAAGTGTTCAAGGGATCAGCAGCTGAAGGCTACTTCCCTAAGGTGTTCGCAAAGATCACTAAGGATGAAGCCCCGGTTGTCGGTATGGTAATAATCACAGTAATACAGTCACTGCTTTCACTCATGACAATCAGCCCGAACCTGAACGCACAGTTCACAATACTCGTTAACCTGGCTGTTGTTACAAACATCATCCCGTACATTCTCTCAATGGCAGCGGTAGACGTAATTATGAAGTCAGAGATGGTTGATTCCAGGAAAACAAAGCTTGCGATGATTACAGGATTCGTAGGATCCGTATACAGCTTGTACGCACTCTACGCTTCAGGGTTCGAAGCTATGACATACGGATCGATCGTTACATTCGCAGGTTGGGTGATATACGGATTCATATCGTACAAATATGATATGGGAAAGCGTTCTAAAGAAGCTCATGAAAAGATAGCGGCAATAGAAGCTCAGAATGCAATATAAGATTAAATGCAGCAGACCGGTTTTTACCCGGTCTGCGTTTTTTTGCTCATTCGAAGTGAAACAAGCGCAAGAGATGTCAGAAAAATCTTGAAATTCAAGCGAACCTGTTATATGCTGTTTAAAAGGATACTACAAGGGGGTGCGTGTTATGAAAATCGGGAAAAATATCAGCTTATCTTTATCACTGGCAATCGCAGCAGTCTTTGCTTTCCCCTCAGCAGGAAATGCAGTCACTTTATCTACGGGGCCATACCCTGGGAAGAATCTTCAGAAAGTAGAAGTGGTCCATTATGCGAATGCAAAACCGGGTGCAGCGACAACCAAAACGGGAGGAGGGTACAAGCTTACCGGGTACAAACTGGGCCTTGGGGGGAACTGCTATCTGAACACTTCGGGAGTTGACGAAGGAGCGGTTTCCAAATTCCAGGCAGCGGTTGATACATGGGATGCCGCAACCTCGGCGGAGATTTTCGGAAGCGTTACCTCGGACAGCGACGCAGTATACGGCGACCTGGATGGAAAAAACTCTATAGTCTTCGACAGATATCCTACTGACGGTGTCATAGCAGTCACTGCTTACTGGGTGGACAGGAGCACAAGGATCGTAGTGGAATTCGATATGATGTACAATACATATTATCAGTGGGGAACTGTTGAAAGCAATGGAACAGGGGTGATGGACATACAGAATATAGCTACACATGAGTTCGGACATGCCTTCGGCCTAAGCGACATCTACAGCTCGGCCTATTCACATGTAACCATGTACGGCTACTCCAATTTCGGAGATATTGCGAAACGAACGCTCGATCCTCAAGACGTTTTAGGAATCCAGAAAATCTACGGCAAATAAGACCCAATAAAGAAAAGCCCCCGCCGCATTTATTTGACGGCGGGGGCTTCGGGCTACTTGAGGTTTTTCTCCATTTCCAGAACGGTAAGGGTGATCTTCATGACCGAGTCAGGTGTTAGGGAGATCGAATCTATATGTTCCTTCACCAGGAATTCAGCGATTTCAGGGTAGTCGCTCGGCGCCTGGCCGCATATTCCGCTGTGCCGGTGGTTTCGCTTTGCTCCCTGTATCGCCTGGGAAAGCATCTTGAGCACGCCTGGATCCCTTTCATCGAAATCGTGGGCTACCAGGGCCGAGTCGCGGTCAACACCGAGGACGAGCTGGGTAAGGTCGTTGGAGCCTATGGAGAAGCCGTCGAAGACCTCGCTGAACTCATCTATCATCAACACGTTGTTCGGTATCTCGCACATTACGTAGACTTCCAGGCCGTTCTCACCCCGTTTGAGGCCGTTCCCGGCCATCTCGGCGATTACCTTCTTCGCCTCATCGACCCGCCTGCAGAAAGGTATCATGAGCAACAGGTTGGTCAGACCCATCTCGTCGCGCACCTTCTTCATAGCCCTGCATTCCAGTGCAAAGCCTTCCCTGTATTTGTCGTCGTAGTAGCGGGAAGCTCCCCGGAAACCTATCATCGGATTTTCCTCTTTCGGCTCGAAGTACTGGCCTCCTATAAGGCTTGCGTATTCGTTGGTTTTGAAATCGCTCATCCTGACGATTACAGGCTTAGGGTAGAATGCGGCAGCGATTGTGCCTACGCCGTGTGCCAGCTTCTCAACGAAATACTCTTCCTTCTGTCCATAGCCGTAAGTCAGGGCGTCGATTTTATCCCTTACGGCCTCATCCGTGACTGCCTCGGGATGTACAAGGGCCATAGGGTGGATCTTGATGTAGTCGTTTATTATGAATTCCATCCTGGCTAGCCCGACACCGTCGTTAGGTATCATGGACATCGTGAATGCCTGGTCCGGGTTGCCAAGGTTCATCATTATCTTTGTTTCAGGCCTTTTGAGACTGCTGAGATCTATCTTGTCCACATGGAAACCGAGGAGGCCGCCGTAGACCTTGCCTTCGTCACCTTCGGCGCAGCTCACGGTTACTTCCTGTCCGGAGCTTATCTTCTCAGTCGCGTCGCCAGCTCCAACCACGGCAGGAATGCCGAGCTCGCGGCTCACGATTGCGGCATGGCAGGTCCTGCCGCCCTTGTTGGTCACGATTGCCGATGCCGTCTTCATGACGGGCTCCCAGTCAGGGGAGGTTGTATCCGAAATCAGTATCTCGCCTGGCTTGAAGGAGGACAGCTGAGAAACATCCTTGATTACCCTCGCAACACCCTTGCCGATCCTTGAGCCTATGCTCTTGCCTTTTACCAGCACAGGACCCTTAACCTCCAGCTGCCAGGTTTCAAGGAAATCCATGGACCTGGCTGACTGAACCGTCTCCGGCCTTGCCTGCACTATGAACAGTTCACCGGTGACGCCGTCTTTTGCCCATTCGATGTCCATAGGGCGGTCCGTTCCGGCTTTCCTTGAATAGTGGTCTTCTATTACTATTGCATATCCCGCAAGCTTAAGTATGTCGGCGTCGTTGAGGCAGAAACTCCTCCGGTCAGCCTCCGGAACCTCCACGTTTCTGGTGAGGGTTTTGGAGCCTCCTCTGCCGTATATCATTTTGATGCGCTTTTCGCCAAGGTTTTTCCTTATAACAGCCTTGTGGCCTGTCCTGTAGGTAGGCTTGAAAACGTAGTATTCGTCTGGGTTTACGGCGCCCTGGACGATGTTTTCTCCGAGCCCGTAGCAGGCCGTGATGAAAACGACATCCTTGAAGCCTGTTTCCGTGTCGAGAGTGAACATTACCCCGCTTGTGGACAAATCGGAGCGGACCATCTTCATTATCCCTATGGAAAGGGCAACCTTGAAATGGTCGAAGCCGTTGTCAATCCTGTAGGAGATGGCCCTGTCCGTGAACAGGGAGGCGAAGCACTTGCTGCAGGCCTCGCGCAGGGCGTTCTCGCCCTGGATGTTCAGGTATGTCTCCTGCTGGCCTGCAAAGGAAGCGGTCGGCAGGTCCTCAGCGGTTGCGGAGCTTCTTACCGCCACGTCCGTATCGGGACCGTACTCATCGCTCAGCTTCGAGTAAGCTGCTTTGATCTCGGCCCATACATCGTCAGGGATGCCGGCGCTCAGAATGAGATCCCTTGCCAGTTTTCCCCTTACTGCAAGATCTGCAACATCCGTTTTATCAAGGCCTTCCATCGCTGCCTTGAGCTCCTCGTAGATTCCTGCTGACTTTATCGTGTGCCAGTAAGCCTCGGCGGTCACCGCGAAGCCGTTAGGGATCTTGACCCCTTCTGAAGTGAGCTCCCGGTACATCTCGCCGAGAGAAGCGTTTTTTCCCCCCACCAGGGGGACATCCTCGATAGTTGTGTCTTCAAACCAACGGATATACTTAGCCATTTGTTTCATGGATTTATACACTCCTTTCGTCTAGGCAACTGTTGAATTCCCAATATTCGCACTATTTACTTAATGATAACACAAAAGAATGCTGCAGGAGAATAGGAAAAGAAAAAAGTTGAAGTTTGGTTTGTTAAACTATATACTTGAAATGGATTGGATTATATTTGAATTAGACTTGAAGAAGGAGGAGAGACATATGTTGACTCCGATAAAAACAACAAAGGTATACGAGCAGGTTGTCGAGCAGATAAAGGAAATGATAGCGGATGGAACGCTTAAAAAAGGAGACAAGCTGCCCTCCGAAAGGGATCTGGTTGAACAGCTCCAGGTCAGCAGGACTTCGATAAGAGAGGCTTTGAGGGCCATGGAGATAATAGGCCTTATAGAGTGCAGGCAGGGCGGTGGCAACTTTGTCAGGGAGAACTTTGAAAACAGTTTGTTCGAGCCTTTGTCAGTGATGTTCATGCTTGAAAAAAGGAATCCGCTTGAAATAATCGAGCTCAGGAAGATAATAGAGGTTGAGACTGTAGCCCTGGCGGCAGAGAGGATTACCGATGAGGAACTTGCTGAAATCGGTGTGATAATTGAGGAACTGAAGGTTTCGGAAAATGAAGAGGTTGCAGTGAAGGTCGATAAAAAATTTCACTATGCAGTCGCAAGAGCATCAAAAAACAGCTTGATCCTTGCAATCCTGAATGCTGTATCTTCCCTTATCGACGATTTCATCAAAGATGCAAGGATGAAGATCCTCCAGAAGGAGAGCAACCGGGTGCTGCTGTCCGCTCAGCATGAGAAGGTTTATCTGGCCTTGAAAAAGCACGATGCTTCGGCTGCTGTAAAAGCAATGAGAGAGCATCTTGAATTTGCAAATGAATACATATCCCGTCATCAAACAGACCAGCCATAATGAGGCTGGTTTTTTTATTTCGATTTAATTTTCAAAAAATTGTGTTATTTTTTTAACTATTATAGACTGCGGAAAATAAGTGTGCTATTATAAATTAAAAGTGGTCAGACCATAATACCATAGTACCAAAACAATTAAGCTAGAAAAAATAATTAGGGGGACTGTCATGAACATGTATCTATTATTCTTTATCGCCTTGATACCTATAGTTTGGCTAATGGTTTCTCTCGGTGTGGTAAAGACACCGGGACACAAGGCAACACCTGTCACTCTCATGATAACGTTTGTATTAGCGGTTCTGGTTTGGAAAATGCCGGTCATGGATGCTGTAAAAGCAGGTCTTGAAGGAGTCGCAAGCGCGCTGTGGCCAATAATTCTTGTAATAATCGCAGCGGTTTTTATCTACAATTTGTCTCTTCATACCAAGAGCATGGATGTAATCAAAAATATGATGACAAGCGTCAGCACAGATCAAAGGATACTGGTTCTCATACTGGCATGGGGCTTCGGCGGATTCCTGGAAGCGATAGCAGGCTTCGGAACAGCAGTTGCGATTCCGGCAAGCATCCTGGCAGCCTTGGGCTTCAACCCGGTTTTTGCCGCAATAATCTGCCTCATAGCCAATACAACCCCGACAGCCTTCGGAGCGATTGGCCTTCCGGTTTCAACCCTTGCCAAGCTCACTAACCTTGATCCAAACATCCTGAGCTTTGCGGTTGCATGCCAGCTGGGAATACTCATTGTGCTTGTGCCTATAGTTCTGGTAATGCTCACAGGCAGGAGCGTAAAGGCGATCAAAGGAGTGTTTTTCCTGTCACTGGTATCCGGATTGTCCTTCGCAATACCGCAGGTGCTGGCAGCAAAGTATATCGGAGCTGAGCTCCCTGCAATACTCGGATCAGTAGTATGCCTTGCGGCTACAATAGGCTGGGCGAAAGTATTCCATAAGGAGACCGCTGCCAAGGATGCTGAAAAAATACCGATGAAACAGGCAGTCATGGCCTGGGTGCCGTTCATACTGGTTTTTGCAATAATATTGATCACTAGCCCTCTGTTCCCGGGAATAAACAAGGGCTTGTCGAAAATAAGCACCACCGTGAATTTCTATCATCCCTACACTTTCAAATGGATCAACAATCCCGGCACGCTGATAATACTGGCAGGCTTTGCAGGAGGATTGATGCAGGGTGCCAAATTCGGTGAGATAGCGACGGTCCTTGGCAAAACAGTCAAGCAGATGAGCAAAACCATGCTCACGATAATGGCAATAGTAGCACTCGCCAAGGTCATGAGCTACAGCGGAATGATCAAATCCATAGCTGTCGTGCTGGTCGCTGTAACAGGACAAGCCTATCCTCTGATAGCTCCGATAATCGGCGCAATAGGAACCTTTGTAACGGGAAGCGACACCTCGGCAAACATACTGTTCGGACCTCTTCAGGTGGAAGCCGCGAATTCTCTGGGCATAAACCCTTACTGGCTTGCTGCAGCGAACACAGGCGGTGCTACAGCCGGAAAGATGATATCCCCTCAGAGCATAGCGGTTGCCACGGCAGCCACAGGGCTCATAGGCTCGGAAGGTAAGATACTGACAGCAACGGTGAAGTTCTGCATTGTTTACGTAATCATCCTGGGGCTTATAGCATACTTCACGGCTCCGCTGTTCGGATTCTGATTATATTTTGATAGGAGAGAGGCATATGGCAAAAATAAAAATACCATACAGTAAACAGCTGCTCGAAGTCGAAATAGATGATAAAAACATTGCGGGTATACTGGAGTCAAAGGCAGAGGAGTACAGGCCCGGCGGTACCCAGGAAGAGCTTGTGGAAATGGCCCTGGACAACCCCGTGGGCAGCGAGAGCCTTGAGGAGCTGGTAAAAGGCAAAAAGAACATGGTAATCATAACCAGCGACCACACAAGGCCGGTGCCGAGCAGGGTTACGATGCCGATACTGCTCAGAAGGATAAGAGCGGTCAATCCCGGCATCGACATTAAGATCCTCATTGCAACCGGTTTCCACAGGCCGACCACCCATGAGGAACTCATAAACAAAATGGGGGAAGAGATAGTCAGGGACGAAACAATTATTGTCCACGATGCATTTGACGACAGCGCCATGGTCAAGCTGGGAACTCTCCCTTCGGGCGGCGAGCTTATAATAAACAGGCTGGCTGTAGAGACAGAGCTGCTGATAGCCGAGGGATTTATAGAAGCCCATTTCTTCGCCGGCTTCTCAGGCGGCAGGAAGAGCGTGCTTCCGGGCATCGCATCGGCAACAACGGTAATGTCTAACCACTGCGGCGAGTTCATAGCCAGCCCTCATGCAAGGACAGGGGTGCTCAAGAACAATCCGATACACAGGGATATGCTTTACGCAGCGGAAAAGTCAAAGCTTGCGTTCATACTAAATGTTGTAATAAACAGTGAAAAGAAAGTGATCAAAGCGTTCGCAGGGCACAGCGAAAAGGCCCATCTGAAGGGCTGTGAGTTTGTAATGGAACTTTCAAAAGTGGACAAAATCCCTGCAGATATTGCAATATCAAGCAACGGCGGCTACCCGCTGGACCAGAACATCTACCAGTCGGTAAAAGGAATGACTGCAGCGGAAGCAACCTGCGTCGAAGGGGGTGTCATCATAATGGTGTCAGCCTGCAATGACGGGCATGGAGGACAATCCTTCTACGACAACCTTGCTCAGGCCAGTACACCGAGGGAGCTGCTGGAAAGGATAGCAAAGGTTCCGAGAAACGAGACGGTGCCTGACCAATGGGAGTTCCAGATACTTGCAAGGATGCTTGATAAATATACTGTCATCATGGTCACCGACATGTGTGATCCGCAGATGATAAAGGATATGCACATGGAGCATGCATCCAGTTTTGAAGAAGCGCTGAAGAGAGCTTACGAGATCAAAGGAAACGATGCCAAAGTGGTTGTAATCCCGGACGGGGTTTCAGTGATAGTCAGGTAATATAAATAATTTATAGCAAAAAAGTTGGAGGTATGAAAATGGATATTTTAGTTTGTATTAAACAGGTGCCAGGCACTTCGAAAGTTGAAGTTGATCCGGTAACAGGAGTGTTGAAAAGAGGCGGCGTGGATTCAAAAATGAACCCATATGACCTATACGCCCTTGAAACAGCATTCAGAATAAGAGAGCAGGTCGGTGGAACAATCAAGGTGATCAGCATGGGACCACCTCAGGCATTGGAAGTAATAAAAGAAGCATATACCATGGGCGCAGATGAGGGCTTGCTACTTTCAGACAGGAAATTCGGCGGAGCAGATGTGCTTGCAACAGCCTATACTTTATCCCAGGGTGTCAGAAAAATGGGCAATGCTGACTTGATATTATGCGGAAAACAGACAACTGACGGAGATACAGCCCAGGTCGGACCTGAAATGGCTGAGTACTTAGGAATACCGCACATAGCCAATGTAATAAAAATTGAAGAAATAAAGGATAGCTCCATGGTGGTTGAAATGGATATGCCAAACACCATAGAAGTGGCGGAAATAAAATTCCCATGCCTGCTTACTGTAGAAAAGGATATATTCCAGCCGAGGCTTCCGTCTTTCAAAAAGAAATTGGCTACCAAAAACAGAGAAATCAAGATGCTGGGGTTCAAGGACCTTGAGGACCAGAATGAGAAGAGATACGGCTTGATGGGATCACCAACCCAGGTTGAAAGGATATTCCCGCCGGCAGTCAATACAGATAAGGAAATGTGGAATGGAACAGGAGACGAGCTTGGAGACAAGTTAACTGCAAAGCTCAAGGAACTAAAATTTGTATAAATAATAGTTAGGAGGAAATTAAAGTGGGAAAATTAGTTGTAAATCAGGAGAAGTTAACTCCTTCAGTTATTGAAAAATTAGTGAATATATGTCCCTTCAATGCGATAGAGGATAAGGGTGGAAAAATCGAGATCAATGCCGCCTGCAAGATGTGCAAGATCTGTGTCAAAAAAGGGCCGGCCGGCGCAATAGAATTTGTAGAGGAAGAAGTGGCGCAGATAGACAAAAGCCTGTGGAAAGGCGTAGCCGTATATGTGGATCATGTTGAGGGTGATATCCATCCGGTGACATATGAGCTGATAGGTAAAGCCAAAGAACTGGCAGCTAAAATAAATCATCCTGTGTATGCAGTATTTGTAGGACATAATATTAGGAAAAAAGCTTCTGAAATTCTTCATTACGGAGTAGATGAAGTATTCGTATATGATTATGAAGAATTAAAGGACTTCAGAATAGAACCTTACACAGCTGCCATGGAGGATTTCGTAAACAAGAAGAAGCCTTCAACCCTCCTCGTAGGAGCAACCACAATAGGAAGATCCCTTGCACCAAGGGTCGCTGCCAGGTTCAGGACAGGGCTCACAGCTGACTGCACGATACTGGAAATGAAGGACAACACAGACCTTGTTCAGATAAGACCCGCTTTCGGCGGAAACATAATGGCCCAGATCATAAACCCTAACAACAGGCCGCAGCTTGCGACTGTAAGGTACAAGGTCATGGATGCACCGGAAAGAACTGCAGTGCCATCAGGCAGAGTCATGTTTGCGGATATGGACAGATCAAAACTTACTTCAAACATCGATGTTGTCAAGGTAACCAAGAAGGTTGTGGAAGCAAGCATATCCGATGCTGAAATCATAATTGCAGCCGGAAGAGGCATAAAAGCAGAAAAAGACCTGGCTATGATAAATGAACTGGCAGAACTGCTTGGAGCACAGGTAGCCACTACAAGGCCATTAATAGAAGCAGGCTGGTCAGATGCCAGGAAGCAGATAGGGTTAAGCGGGAGAACAGTAAAACCAAAACTGATAATAGTCTGCGGAATTTCAGGCGCGGTACAGTTTACTGCAGGCATGAACAATTCAGAGTGCATAGTAGCAATCAACAACGATCCCAAGGCTTCAATATTCAATGTAGCCCATTACGGAATTGTAGGGGATTTATATGAAGTAATTCCGAAACTCATAAGCAACATATATGAGATGAATAATGAACGCGAAGGAGCATACATCAGGAAGGAAGCTTAGCAGCACATCAAATCAGGAGCTGCATATTATAGTTTGGAGGTAAGAATAATGGATATGAACCAATATAAAAAGTTAGATGAAAAAGATAAGAAATTCTTAGTTGAATTACTGGGTGAAGATAGAGTATATACAGGAGAAGCAATAAATGAAGATTACAGCCATGACGAATTAGGCGGAATCAGCAAAATGCCGGATGTCCTGGTCGATGTTCTGACAACAGAAGAAGTATCAAAGATAATGGCTTATGCTTATGAAAACAGCATTCCCGTTGTAGCGAGAGGATCAGGAACCGGACTTGTCGGAGCAGCAGTTGCAATTAAAGGCGGAATAATGCTGAACCTGACCAAGATGAATAAAATTCTTGAGCTGGATGAAGAAAATCTCACATTGACATTGGAGCCTGGCGTTTTGCTTATGGAAATAAGCAAATTCGTAGAGGAGTATGACTTGTTCTATCCGCCGGATCCAGGCGAAAAATCAGCAACAATAGGCGGAAATATCAGCACAAATGCCGGTGGAATGAGAGCTGTTAAGTATGGAGTTACAAGGGACTACGTCAGAGGTCTGACAGTAGTGCTTCCAACAGGAAAAGTTATTGAAGTTGGCGGAAAGGTAGTTAAAAACAGTTCGGGCTACAGCATAAAGGATCTGGTTTGTGGATCAGAAGGAACATTGGGAATAGTCACAAAGGCTGTACTTAAATTAATACCATTGCCAAAGAAAGCAATCAGCCTGCTGATACCTTTCCCAAATTTAGATATGGCAATAAACACCGTGCCGAAGATTATTAAGTCAAAAGCAACTCCAACAGCGGTTGAATTTATGCAGAGAGAAGTAATACTTGCAGCGGAAGAGTTTTTAGGTAAAAAGTTCCCTGACAACTCATCGGATGCCTACCTGTTGTTAACCTTCGACGGCAACAGCAGAGAAGAAATTGAAGGAAATTATGAAAATGTGGCAAATATCTGTCTGGAAGAAGGAGCGCTTGATGTATACATTGTAGATACTGATGAAAGAAAAGATGCAGTATGGTCAGCAAGGGGCGCTTTCCTCGAAGCGGTTAAAGCTACAACAACCGAAATGGATGAATGTGACGTTGTTGTCCCAAGAAACAAAGTGGCGGAATTCATAAAATATACTGATAAACTCCAGAAACAATTCGATATAAGAATAAGAAGCTTCGGACATGCCGGGGACGGCAACCTGCACGTTTATGCATTAAGAGATGCGTTAGGGCAGGAAGAGTGGGAAAAGAAATTAGGTGACGTATTCGAATGCATGTACAACAAATCCGTTGAGCTGCACGGTCTTGTATCCGGAGAGCATGGAATAGGATATGCGAAGAAACCATACCTGTTTGAACAGTACGGCAGTGATTACATGGATCTGATGAGAAACATAAAAGCAGCGTTTGACCCTAAAAATATATTGAACCCAGGCAAAGTTTGTCAGTAAATAATTGAATGTCTACCCCTCATCATGATGTTTAATTTTTTATATGAAACGCCCCTAAAAATATTGAGAAATAAAAGAAGTAAAACGTTTACTGCCCGGCTGCGGGAGTAGACGTTTTATTTCTTTTGTGTTAATCTAATATAAGAAACACTTAGGAGGCTAAGCGATTTGGAAAGAAAACCTGAGAAATATATAGGCTACTGGATAAATAAAGTTGAAAGAACAATGAAGAATATTCATGACAAGAGATTCCAGGAGTATGGGATTACCTTGTCACAGGGATCCCTGCTCCATCAGCTGTGGCACAAGGATGGGCTCACCCAAACGGAGATGCAGGAGCGGCTGAAACTCAGGGGCGCCTCGGTGTCGGGGCTTGTCGATGCACTGATCAAGAAAGGGCTCATAGTCAGGAAGCAGGATAATGAGGATGCCAGGTACAAAAGGCTGTACCTGACAGAAAAGGGCCGAACAATCGAGGACAAAACCATCGGCTTATTGATGGAGCTTGATGAGGAAATCATGGAGGGCTTCGACCAGGAGGAGAAGGATATGCTGATCTGCTGGATGAGAAAGCTGTACAGCAATCTCGAGAAACTGGATAAATAAATCCGAAAATATGCTTAGGAAACTAACTTTATATTCTGAAAATTGTGCTTCAAGGAGGTAATTACATGGATGAATCAAGAGAGCTGGGAAGAGAAAATGTTTGGAAGCTTCTGGTGAAATTTTCCATTCCGGCTGTAATAGGTATGCTGGTCAATGCGCTTTACAGCGTGGTAGACAGGATATTTGTAGGAAGAGGGGTAGGGTCTATGGCGCTTTCAGGTGTCGCCGTGACATTCCCTATTACAAACATAATCATGGCGGTGGGAATGCTTGTCGGTACAGGCGCAGCCGCAGTGGTGTCAATAAAGCTGGGGCAGAAGAAGCTCGGTGAGGCAGAGCACATACTGGGTAATGCGTTCGTGCTTTCCGTAGGAATAACGATTATAATAAGCATTCTGGGGCTTGTATTTCTGGAGCCGCTGCTGGTAATGTTCGGCGCCAGTGCTGAGACATTGCCTTATGCTAGACAGTTTGCGGCAATACTACTTTCCGGAGCAGTTCTGCAGAACATAGGCTTCGGACTGAATCCGATAATACGTTCACAGGGAGATCCGAAGACGGCCATGAAAACAATGCTTATCGGAGCCGTGCTGAATTTCGCTATAAACCCTGTGCTGATATTCGGGTTTAATCTTGGGGTTGCAGGTTCCGCCTTCGCAACACTGATATCCCAGGCTGTCTGTACTGTATGGATTTTTACATACTTCACAAGGGGGAAGAGCCTGCTCAAGCTTAAGAAGCCTAACCTGAAGCTGGAAAAGCATATAGTCGGCCAGATACTGGCCATTGGCATTTCTCCTTTCGCAATGCAGGTTGCAGCAAGTTTGGTTACAATAAGCATAAACACGAATCTCTACAGGTATGGCGGCGACCTGGCCATAGGGGCATATTCGCTTATAAGCAGCATCGCGATCCTTCTGCTCATGCCTATGTTCGGCATAAACCAGGGAGCTCAGCCGATTATAGGCTACAATTACGGTTCCATGCAGCATGATAGGGTTAAGAAGGCTCTTAAATATTCGGCTGGTGTCAACACAGTGATTGCGGCAGCGGGATTCCTTATCATAGAGTTGTTCCCGGTCCAGATAATCAGCATGTTCAACAGTACAGACAAACAGCTGATAGCGATAGGGTCTGAGGGTATCAGGCTGTACCTTATGATGATGGTGCTTATTGGACCATCCTGCGCCATAATAAACTACTTCCAGTCGGTCGGCAAAGCCAAGCAGTCCATGGTCCTGAGCCTTCTCAGGCAGGTAATCCTGTTGATACCGCTTGTGTTCATACTGCCGCACTTCTTCCAGCTGCACGGCATATGGATGGCCGGAGCGGTCTCCGATCTGGTTTCGTCACTGATATGCTTTGCGTTCATAGCAAAGGAAGCCAAGCTGCTTAATGGTACTGATGAAAAGATTCGCGAGAATCTGGCTGCAGCCTGCAATGTCCAAAGCTGAAAATCTGAAAGATAATGTTTGAAGACTGATTGTCAACCTGATATAATTATTTGGTTGACAATTTTGTTTGGCATTGGTATAAATTGGTTGCCTGCCATATTGGATATTTGATTCTGAAAAAGAGGTGTTTATTCATGAGAGAATACATAAGATCACTCGAGAGCATGATCCTGAGCGGACAGGCTGTCAGCTTCCAGGACGCCCTCAGGCTCTATGGTATTGACGGGAAGGAAGACATTGAGGAGCTGTGCAGCGCCGCTGACAGGATAAGGGAGCATTTCTGCGGAAACGAGGCGGACCTCTGCACCATAATGAACGCCAGGTCAGGGCGCTGCTCCGAAGACTGCAAATTCTGCGCCCAGTCCTCGCGCTACAAAACTGGTGCGGAGGAATACGGGATGGTTTCAAGGGAAGCCGCAATCGCACTGGCGAAGGAGAACGAGGAGGAAGGCGTCAACAGGTTTTCTCTCGTAACCAGCGGCAGGAGCGTCTTCGGGGATGATCTGGAGAAGGTTTTAGAAATCTACGAGGCCCTTGGCAGGGAGGCGGGGATGGAACTCTGCGCATCCCACGGGATACTTGACTTCGAAGCTATGTCCAGACTGAAGGCTAAGGGGGTAACAAGGTACCACCACAACCTTGAGAGCAGCAGGGAATATTTCGGCAATATCTGCACAACCCACAGCTATGACCAGATGATACAGACGATAAATGCCGCCAGGCAGGCAGGCCTTGACGTTTGCTCAGGAGGGATAATAGGCATGGGGGAGAGCGGGCTGGACAGGGTGAGCCTAGCGTTTGAACTAAGTGGGCTTGGAGTGGAATCGATTCCTCTAAACGTGCTTAATCCGATAAAAGGCACCCCACTGGAAAATGCCGGACCTCTCAGCCAGGACGAGATACTAAAAACCGTTGCCCTGTTCAGGTTCATAAACCCCAAGGCGGACATAAGGCTTGCGGGAGGAAGAAACCTCATACATGAATACGGCAAAGACTGCTTCAGGGCGGGTGCAAATGCGACGATAACGGGCAACTACCTCACGACATCCGGAAACAAGATTGCAGACGACAAGAGGATGCTGGACGGGATGGGGTTTCAGTTAAGAGAAAAAGTTAAAAAGAAATAGATTATTATGATAAAGCCAGGTTCTTCGTGATGAAGAACCTGGCTTTTTTGCTTTCATGCAATGGTGTGTGTTTTGATGTTCTGTATATTGCATTTGTGTGTTTGTTGCGTGTAAAAACCATCAAAAAACACATGATTTCGCAACAAAACACACAAAAACACTTGACATAACACATTATGCTGGATTATACTACAATTATTCCCGGGGATTTAATAAAAGAGGACATTGAAATTCGGCATTATTAAGAACTTAAGAGATGGTAAAAACTTTATATTATCGTATTATAAGTGGAGGTTATGAAATGGAAAAAAACAATAGTTCTAAGCAAAAATGGCTATCATATATTGTTCTCTTACTCACAGGCGGGACAATGTATAAATTGTATTTTATGGACGGTGCATTCTATGTCCAAATGCAGCAGTATTTAGGCTTGTCCCATACACAAATCGGTTTGATTTACAGTATATCTGGATGGATCTCCACTTTTGGATTTTTAGCAGCTATTTATATCACAGACCGTTTCTCAAAAAGAAAAATGTTTCTTTTTGCACTCATTGGAAACGGTTTAGCAGGGTGTATGCTTGCAACATTCCCCGGATTTCCTGTAATGCTAGTATTGTTCTGTTCCTTTGCAATATTTACAGATATGCTTTGCTGGCCTACCCTGCTCAAGACAATCCGTTTATTAGGGAAATCAGGAGAACAAGGAAGGATGTTCGGTTTTCTGGAAACCGGCCGCGGAATAGTCGACACTGTAGTGAACTTCGCTGCGCTCGCTATTTTCATAGCACTTGGCAGCAATGCCCTTGGATTCAAAGGCTCTATCTTATTCTTTAGTGCAATCTCCATAGTGCTTGGTATTGTCTCTTATTACGTGATGGAAGATGATGAGATTGCAAAAGTTGGTTCTGCAAACGAAAGGAATAAAATAGCTCTTGCAGGTATGAAAGAGGTGTTCAAAAGCAAGGAAATATGGCTTGTTGCTTTTAATGTATTTGCTGTTTACTCTGTATATTGCGGTATCAAATACTTCGTCCCTTTCCTCAATAATATTTATGGTTTGCCTGTAGCGCTTGCATCTGTTTACGGAATAGTCAATCAATATGGTCTTAAAATGGTTGGCGGACCAATTGGTGGATTTATTTCCGATAAAGTTACTCATTCAGCAGCAAAATTCATCAATATTATGTTTGTTATCACAGCAATTGCGCTAGGTGTTTTTGTTTTCTTACCTCACGAGTCTATGAACATATTTGTGACAATGGCTATTGCGTTAACTATTTCAGCATTCATTTTCTGTATGAGAGCGGTTTTCTTTGCTCCTATGGATGAAGTGAGAGTGCCAAGAGAAATCACCGGTGCAGCAATGTCACTGGGATCATTTATAGGGTATCTTCCTGGTGCGTTTATGGGTATAATCTACGGTACACAGCTGGACGCTCATCCTGGCATCGCAGGTTATAAAATTGTATTCAGTATTATGATGGGTATTGCAGTTGCGGGTATTGTAATCAGCAGTGTCGTTGTAAAATATATAAAGCGTGACAAACAGTCGGCAGAAGAAAATATTGGAGCATAAATTTCTGGTTTTTCGAATGAATACTGAAAGAATATAATTGTATAAGCCTTCAAACTGATGCAGAATAATCCAAATCAGTTTGAAGGTTTTTTAAGAGGATCAATCAAAAAACAAACATAAAAACAGGCAAAGCGATTGAAAATGCACACAAATACATGTATAATTGTGCTGAATGTAGAATTCGGCATTTGATATTAGGAGGATTCTCATGAAAATAGGATTAGAAACTGAAAGCTACCACCTGAAGTTCATAACTGGAAAGATGGACGTTTTCGGATTTATACGAAAGACTGCTGAGCTGGGGCTGGATGGCGTTATGCTTAATATAATTCCTTGGCCGGGGCGTGAAGAAATATGTGTCCTTGAGTCTTTTGAACCGGAATACCTTGACAGGGTAAAGAAAGAAATCCAGAAGTACAATCTTTATGCGGAGATCGACACAAACGGAACTGAACCTGAGCATCTTATGGAAGTGATAGAAGTCGCGCACAGAATCGGGGCGGATGTCATCAGGACATATTGCTGCAGGGGTATATATGAACCTGAACTGCTGGAGAAAGCTCCGGGAGATATCAGGCAGGTTGTTCCGATGCTTAAAAAGTACAGAATAAAACTCGCTGTTGAAAATCATGAAGAAGAAACGGCGGATGAAGTTATAAAGATAATCAAGGAAGTAAACAGCCCATGGGTAGGAGCTCACTGCGACATTGGAAATGGGATGATGGCCTGGGAGGAACCTGTTGAGGCTGTCAGGAAACTTGCACCCTATGCATTCACAACCCACTTCAAGGACCATATAGTTATAATGGATGATAACGAATACAAGGTTTGCGGAGTACCTGCCGGTGAAGGCAACATTGACCTTGACCAATGCTTCAGAATACTTGTGGAAGATTCAACCCTTACAAGGATAAACATAGAAATGTGCTATCCGTATGCGGTATCATTCAAAAGGGAGCCCGGAGCAGGAGGAGTATATAAAATCGGGGAAGGCGCATTCAAGGTTGAAAATCCGCCTTACGACATAAATTCAATAAAACCATCTGATTATTACTATCCTCCGGAAGAGCTTTTGGAAAGAATGATAGAGGATCAGGAGAATGGCGTTGAAAGAACGGTTAAATTCGTTTTAGGGCTTAGAGATAGATACTGCAGATAATAATATTGAAATAAGCAAAAAGTGGCTTTTGTCACTTTTTGTTTTACTTGTTTTTAGGATTTCAAAGGAGAGTATGGGATGGTAAAAAGCAGACTAGCAAAATTGGTTATACTGTCGATCTTGAGTTTGAGCTTACTCCTTTCGTTTTCGTCTTGCGGAAACAAAGAAGCAAGCAGTCCTGGAAAGAGAACCGTTGAAATTCCTCAATCCCTGCCTGAGCTGGTCGAGCTGGCTAAGAAGGAGGGGAAAGTGGTTAGCCTCGGCATGCCGGACGACTGGGCGAACTGGGGTGATACCTGGTCTGCAATGAAATCAAAATACGGGATATCACATACAGATACTGACATGTCAAGCGCAGAGGAGATAAGCAAATTTGAAGCGGAGAAGAGCAGCCCAACAGCAGATATAGGGGATGTGGGGATAGTTTTCGGACCATTAGCTGTGGAAAAAGAGCTGACACTGCCGTACAAAACCTCATATTTTGATGATGTTCCGGATTGGGCGAAAGATGAGGACGGGAACTGGATTGTAGCCTACACTGGAACAATAGCTATAATAACAAACAAAAAACTCGTAAAAAACCCGCCCAAGAGCTGGGATGATCTTTTAAAAGGCGACTACAGGATAGCATTGGACGATGTCACTAAATCGGCACAGGGGCAGGCAACGGTACTCGCCGCGGCAGTCGCTTATGGTGGCGACGAGAAGAACATCCAGCCGGGCATTGACTTCTTTGCAGCAATTGCCAAACAAAGCAGGCTTTCCCTTGTTAATCCGAGCATCGCCATGCTGGAAATGGGAGAGGTCGATGTGGCTCTGCTATGGGATTTCAGCGCACTTGAGCGAAGGGAAAAAGTCGACCCCGATGGCTTCGAGGTCTGCATTCCAAGGGAAGGCAGCGTAACAAGCGGATATACTACAATTATAAACAGATATGCGCTTCATCCGTACTCCGCTATGCTGACGAGGGAGTACATCCTGAGCGACGAAGGGCAGGTCAATTTTGCCAAAGGTTATGCCAGGCCGATAAGGAACGTGGAGCTGCCCGAGGAGGTCAAGGAAAAGCTGCTGCCCAGCGAGCAGTACAGAAATGCCAAACCGATAACAGATGTGGATGCTTGGGCGGATACTTCAAAGCAGCTGCCGCAGCGGTGGCAGAACGAGGTGCTGATATATGTCAAATAGGCAGTACATTAAAATTTGTCTGATACCTTTTGCTTTCCTGATTGTTGCCTTTGAGATATTGCCGCTGATGTCGATAGTGGCAGGCAGCTTAGGCGACGGTCATGGAGGATACTCATTAATCCAGTACAAGAATGCAATTACAAGCAGGTTCTATATGCAGGGTATAGCAAACAGCTTCAGAGTATCAATCATTTCTGCAGTTGTTGCAACGATCATATCAGTTGCTGGCTCATATTCCATCAGAAGGCTTGCTCCAAAAATAAGGGATGCTGTCATGCTGATATCAAACATGACATCGAATTTTTCAGGCATCCCGCTCGCCTTCGCCTTCATAGTGCTCATAGGGAATAACGGTGTTGTGACTATAATTATGAAGATGTTCGGCTTGAACCTCAGAGATTATTTCAACCTCTATTCTATTGCCGGACTTACAATGGTGTACACCTATTTCCTTGTTCCTCTTGGAATACTCTTGATGTATCCCGCCTATGACGGAATAAAAAAAGAATGGGAGGAAGCTGCGCTCATTCTAGGTGCTACAAGAATTGAATTCTGGAGGCATATTGGCATTCCAGCAGTCTTTCCGAGCATCATGGGCACAATGAGCATTCTTTTCGCAAATGCATTAGGAGCATACGCTTCAGCCGTGGCGCTCACGAGCGGGAACATAAACCTGCTTTCCATAAGGATAGGCGCGCTGGTTTCAGGAGATATCAATCTGAACCCTGAACTTGCCAGCGCCCTTGCTGTGATTCTCGGGATGATAGTTGTATTCACGAACCTTGTCAGCCAGTCCATGACAAGAGGGAGGAGGCGGGCACGAAAATGAGAAGAAAATTAATGCATTACATCGCCGCAGCAATTATTCTGATCTACCTATCAATTCCACTTGCAGTGACGTTTTTATATTCAATAGCACAGAAGTGGCAGTCATCAGTGCTTCCGGAAAGTTACACAATAGCCTGGTACCAGGCTGTTTTATCGGATATCAGGTTCTGGAATGCGTTGGGACGTTCCTTTTTCATAAGCATCGCCTCAGTCATTCTATGCCTGGCAGTAATGATTCCCACTGTCTTCATAATAACCATGTACTTGAAGAAATATGAAAAATACATCGAAATCATTTCAATAATACCTTTTTCAATACCAGGAGTTGTATATGCTGTAGGCTTGATAAGGATATATTCCAAAGGGCCGGTTAACATCGGAGGAACTGTGTGGATTCTGCTCGGGGCGTTCTTCATAGTTGTTATGCCCTATATGTACCAGGCTGTGAGGAACTGTCTAATGACTATCGATGCCAGACAGCTGATGGAGGCAGCAGAACTGTTGAACGCGACAAAGCTTCAAGCGTTCGTACACGTCATCCTGCCTAATATCATGAAGGGCATTACGGTATCGGCCCTTCTGGCATTTTCGCTTCTGTTCGGGGAGTTTGTACTGACCAACATTTTAGTAGGCGGTGCCTTTGAGACGGTTCAGATATACCTCTTCACAAAACAGAACTTCAGCGGCCATCTTTGCAGTGCGATAGTCATCATGTACTTCATCTGTGTGCTGGTCCTGTCACTATTAACAACCACAGCCAACAAGCTGATCAGCGGGCGCTCTAGAGGAGGAATACAATGAGCTACGTGACTGTAGAGAAGCTTTCAAAAAGCTTCAAAGGTAATAAGATCATTGATAATCTGGATTTCACAATAGAAAAAGGCGAGTTCGTTACGCTTCTGGGTCCAAGCGGATGCGGAAAGAGCACTCTTTTAAGATGCATCGCAGGGCTTGAGCAGATAGACGGTGGAGAGATATGCATCGATGGAAAGGAAGTCAGCCGTTTGGGGCCAAGGGACAGGGGGATAGGAATGGTGTTCCAATCCTATGCACTTTTTCCGAACATGACAGTCAGGGAAAACATAGGCTTCGGCCTGAAAATGAAAAGGGTGAATGAAAGGGAACGCAGGGAAAAGGTTGACGCTATGATGGAACTTGTTGACATTGCAGACAAAGCTGAAGCGCGTATACAAGAGATTTCAGGGGGTCAGCAGCAGAGGGTGGCTCTTGCCAGGGCACTGGCTGTTGAACCTAAAATACTCTTGTTGGACGAACCGTTAAGCGCGTTGGATGCAAAGATCAGAAAGAGCCTCAGGCTGCAGCTGAGAAATATCCAAAAACAGCTGAAAATAACGACCGTTTTCGTGACTCATGACCAGGAAGAAGCTCTCACTATGTCTGACAGGATTTTCGTTTTCGATAAAGGAAGAATATCGCAGATGGGGACTCCTGCTGATATTTATTCACTGCCGCAGAATGAATTTGTGGCGGGTTTCATCGGGAATTACAACATGCTGACTTCAGATGATGTTGAAGAAATATCAGGAGCCAGGCTTGAGGGGGAGCTGTTTGCAATCAGGCCGGAAGTCATAAGCGTATACGGCGAGGCGCCACCCGAAAAGGGAGGTGTATTACACCTTAGAGGGATTGTTGAGGACACGGTGGTCCTAGGCAGCATACTGAGGTGCTATCTTGATGTTAAAAACAGGAAGATTGTTGCCGACATGCTCAACAGGGAAGAAAATTATTTTGAAAAAGGTGAAGAAGTGCAGTTGCTTATATCGCAAAAGGAAATAAGCCGAATAAGGTAAGGAAGGTGATTTTATTGCTAACGCAGGAAAGACGTGAGCGCATCATTGAAATAATCGAGAAGGAAGGCAGCGTGAAAACGACAAAGCTAATAAAGCTTTTCGATGTTTCAGTTGAGACTATAAGGAGGGACATGGAATACCTTGAAAAACAAGGATTGCTAAAAAGGGTCTACGGAGGAGCAGTCCTTAAGAAGCCAAATACCCTCGACAAGATATATTTTTCAAAGAGAGAGAGCGAATACAAGGAAGAAAAGAAGGAGATTGCGGCCATTGCCGTTAGGTACATCGAGGAAGGGGAGTCGATAGCTCTCAACGATAGCACTACAAATACCGAGATAGCCAGGGAGCTCAAGAAGAGCTTCAGCAATCTGACAATAATCACAAATTCACTTATGATAGCAAATGAGCTTCTTGGCGTTGAAGGGTTCACAGTCATATTGACCGGGGGGGTCCTCAATCATAAGGAGATGGCCTTTTATGGGGATCTGGCTGAGGACATACTTTCAAACTTCATAGTAAACAAGGCGTTTCTTGGCGTAACGGGGATTTCGCTGAACAGGGGTGTCATGGATTATTCGATTGAAGAAGTAAAAATGCAGAGGAAGATGATGGACATGTCACAGGAAGTCATAATCCTTGCCGACAGCAGCAAGATAGACAACGTGTCCCTTGTTAAGCTTGCCGACATTGATGAGGTGAATCTTATCATAACGGACTCGAAGCTTGACCAGAAGGTTTTGAACAAATATCAAAAGAGCGGGATAGAAATTGTTAATAGCTAATACCTATTAGATAAAGAATCAAAAAATTAAGAACAACTCACTCGATATTCAAGTGAATTGTTCTTAATTTCTATCCGGAACTTATTTAACCATGTTTTCAAGGAAGTACTTGTGGATACTAAGATCCGACGTGAGCTCGGGGTGGAAGGCTATTGCAAGCTGGTTGTCCTGCCTTGCGGCCACGATCTTGCCGTCGACAACAGCAAGCACGTCCACCCCTTCTCCGGCGCTCTCTATGAAAGGTGCCCGGATGAAGGTCATATCAATCTTGCCGATGCCCTTGAAATCGGCTTCCGTCCTGAAGCTACCCAGCTGGCGGCCGTAAGCATTCCTTCTGGCAACAATGTCCATTGTGCCCAAGTAGGAATCGTCATCGTTGGAGATCGACTTGGCAAGAAGTATGAGGCCGGCACAGGTTCCGAACACAGGAAGGCCGTCCTGGATCATCTTCTTTATGTCGTCGAACAGGTCCAGCTCCCGGAGGAGCTTGCCCATTACCGTGCTTTCGCCGCCTGGAAGAACCAGCCCGTCTATAGGGCCTTTCGCCAGGTCGGATTTCTGCCTTATTTCAAAGGTTTCAGCTCCCAGCTTGTTCAGTGCATGTATGTGCTCTATGAAAGCGCCCTGAAGAGCTAAAACGCCTATCCTCTTCATGCCCAGGTCCTCTGACAGTTCAGCGATCAGCTTCGCGTCAGTGAAGTTGGTAACAGCCTTTACGATGGCCTGAGCCCTCTTTGCAGGGTCCCCGGATTTGAATATGCCTGAGCCTACGAACACGCCTTCAGCGCCAAGCTGCATCATGAGTGCAGCATCCGCTGGAGTTGCAACTCCGCCAGCCGCAAAGTTTACTACAGGGAGCTTGCCGTTTTCATGAACGAACTGCACAAGCTGATATGGAACCTGAAGTTCCTTTGCTGCGTAGAACAGCTCATCTTCCCTTAGGCCCTGGAGGTTTCTTATCTGCTGGTTGATCATCCTCATGTGGCGTACTGCCTGGATAATGTCTCCTGTGCCAGGCTCTCCCTTTGTACGTATCATTGCAGCGCCTTCGTTGATTCTTCTAAGTGCTTCTCCAAGGTCCTTTGCTCCGCATACAAATGGAACGCTGAACTTTGTCTTGTCTATGTGGTACTTGTCGTCTGCCGGAGACAGAACTTCGCTTTCATCTATATAATCTATCTCGCAAGCTTCAAGAATCTGAGCCTCAACAAAGTGTCCAATACGGACCTTTGCCATAACCGGGATGGACACGGCTTCCTGAATGCCCTTTATCATCTTTGGATCGCTCATTCTGGAAACTCCGCCTACTGCACGTATATCTGCAGGAATTCTTTCAAGGGCCATGACCGCGCATGCGCCAGCTTCCTCTGCTATTTTCGCCTGCTCAGGAGTTGTTACATCCATTATTACTCCGCCCTTAAGCATCTGCGCAAGATTTTTGTTTAGTTCATAACGATTGTTCATTTCACATATCTCCTTCTTAATAGACTGTTAACTTGACTATGTCTGCCAATATGATATCATTATATTCTGAAGCTGATATTATAAAAAGTATCAATTTGCAACAAGTTGATGGTATCAGTTTGAAGGAGAGATGACGATGGATATGCTGACATTTGCTATGGATACTGAAGGCGGAGAGCCGCTTTATCTGCAGCTTTACGATTACATAAAATCTGAAATCCAGGCCGGAAGGATTGCCTGCAGCACAAAGCTGCCTTCCAAAAGAAAGCTTTCCGCACACCTGGGGATAAGCCAGAACACGATCCAGACCGCATATGACCAGCTTATAGAAGAAGGGTATGTCCTTCCTGTTGAGAGGAAGGGCTTCTTTGTATGCAGGCTGGACAACATGGTCAGGCTGGAAAGTGAAGGCAAAACCGGCACGAGGGAAAACAAGGCAAGCGCACAGAATGCCGCCTACGATTTTTCTTATCACGGCGTTGACATGCCGAACTTCCCCTTCTCCACCTGGAGAAGGATCACAAAGGATGTAATCAACGAATATGATACTGAGCTGCTCAGGAGCTGCGACATCCAGGGGTATGCGAACCTCCGCAGATCGATAGCCGGTTACCTGAGACAGTCCAGGGGGGTAAACTGCAGCGCTGATCAGATAGTGGTAAGCGCGGGCACGGAATACCTGTTTCAGCTGCTCATCCAACTGCTGGGAAGCGACAGCGTATACGGCATAGAAAATCCGGGATATGAGAAGCTCAACCTGCTTTTCAACAGCAGCCGTGCAAAGTTCAAGGCCATCAACATAGACAATGAAGGTATGGTCCTCGAGGATATAAGGAAAAGCGGCGCCGATGTAATCTGCATTACGCCTGCACACCAGTTCCCTTCGGGAGGAATTATGCCGATCAACAGAAGGATACAGATCCTCAACTGGGCGAATGAAGAAACAAACCGCTACATCATAGAGGACGATTATGACAGCGAGTTCAAGTACAGCGGAAAGCCGATACCTGCGCTTCAGGGGCTGGACAGCAGCGGCAGGGTCATATATATGGGAGCTTTTTCAAAATCGCTTTCGCCTTCGCTCAGGATAAGCTACATGGTGCTGCCTGAGAAGCTGCTGAAGGAATTCAAGGAAAGGATGGCCTTCATAATATGCCCTGTGCCAATGATAGAGCAGAAGGTTCTCTGCAGGTTCATGCAGGACGGCTACTTCGAAAGGCACCTGAACAAAATGAGGAATATTTACAAGAAAAAAAGAGAGGCTCTCACCGAGGGGATCCTGAAAACAGGGAGACCCATGGAGGTCATTGGAGCGGATGCAGGCCTTCATCTAATTCTGAGAGTTAATAACGGGATGAGCGAGAGGCAGCTCGTGGACACCGCATTAAATGCAGGAGTAAGGGTATACGGGCTTTCTAAATACTATATAGACAAGAAAAATTTGAGCCCGAAACCCGAATTGCTCCTGGGTTATGCTACAATGGAAGCGGAAGAGATAATTGAAGCTGTTGAAATTCTTAGCAGGGCATGGTTTGATGAACTCAAACATCTGGAAGGAAAGGTAAATTAAAATGCATTTGATGTTATTTGTAACCAAAACATTATGGCTTTTGAGTTTTTTTATGATATTGTATGCAGGCTACTATGCCTGCACGTCGGTCTTTGCGCTAAAGAAACTTAAGGCAATTCCGGAAGCGAAGCCGAAGAACAGGTTCGCAGCCATAATAGCCGCAAGGAACGAAGAAAATGTGATAGGGAATCTTGTAAAAAGCCTTAGGGAGCAGAACTATCCAGCCGAGCTTATAGAGGTTTTCGTCATACCAAACAACTGCACCGACAACACAAGGGGAGCGGCTCTGATGGCTGGTGCCGTTGTCGTCGACTGTGACCGGGAAGTGAAGTCCAAGGGCGACGTGCTTAATTTCGCCTTCGATAAGATATTCAAGGGCAGAGAAGACTTTGACGCCTACTGTGTTTTTGATGCGGACAATCTGGCCGATCCTGATTTCTTCAGGGAGATGAACAACGCGCTCTCAAGCGGAATGAAGGCAGCCCAAGGATTCAGGGACAGCAAAAATCCAAATGATTCGGCGGTTTCCGCCTGGTATTCGATTTATTATCTGACACTAAACAGGATCCTGAACCATTCAAGAAGCGTGCTCGGCATGTCTTCCTGGGTGAACGGGACCGGCTTCATGATAAGCGACGAGGCCATAAGGGAGCTCGGCGGCTGGAATACGAAAACCATATCGGAGGATATGGAGATCACGACTCTCTGCGTGCTGAAAGGGATCAACATAGGCTGGGTTCCAAAGGCGGTAGTCTACGACGAGCAGCCTATAACCTTCGCACAGTCATGGAGTCAGAGAAGGCGATGGTCTACAGGGATGCAGGACTGCGCAATGTATATAAGGCCGCTCCTTGTTTCTGCGGTCAGGAAAAAGAACATCAACTGCATAGAGGTTGTATTCACTATTATCGCGCCGTATGTTCAGCTGCTCGGCTGCATAGCATTTATGATGACGATGTTTCTCACAGGGATAAAGATAAAATACGATCTTTTCCCGGATACCTTCCTTTTCGTAAGGCTGTTTCTTTCCTTAGACAGCTCCTATATCTCGACAACAGCAGTTGCTGCCCTTGCAGTCTGGCTGGGGGGAAAGAGCGTAAGGAAGCTGTCGTACGGAATACTGAGTTTCTGGATATTCCTTGCCACGTGGGTTCCGATAAACATAATTAGCCTTTTCTGGAAGCAGAAGCAGTGGAGTAAGATCGAGCACACGAGACAGCTGACGCTGCGGGATATTGTAGATCAGGAATAAAGGGGTGGGATTATGCCAGCTGTTGCCGCGCATTATTACTATGGACAGGCGGTTCTGAAGCTGCTGCCAGAAGACATAAAAAAGCTGATAGAAGGACATAAGCCTGCATTCGACCTGGGGCTTCAGGGGCCTGACATCCTGTTCTACTATAAACTGTGGAAGAAAAATGCGGTCGTTGAGCTGGGGCATGAGCTCCACAGGCAGAATGCTGACGCGCTGATCTCAAGAGCCCTGAAGAATATGAGGAGCCCGGATCCGGATGCCCAGGCCTACCTGCTGGGCTTCGTCTGCCACTTCGTCCTGGACAGCACCTTCCACGGAAGGATATCTCAGCTGGCGGCCGAAGTCGTGGAGCACCGGCTGCTGGAATCTGAGCTGGACAGGCAGATCCTGGAGAAGCACTGCGGCAGCGGCCAGGCAAAAGCTAACAGGCATGACCTCATAAGAATCAGAGCAAAGCAGTTAGATTCGTTGAAGCCCCTTTACCCGGAGCTGAACTCGGGTATTTTGCGGGAAAGCGCACGCAGCTTTGTATTCTTCACCTGGCTGCTTGATTCAAAAAACATCCTGTTAAAATGGCTTATTGGACTCTCCGAAAAGGCGCTCCATCAGGAAGGCAACTTCACAAGCATGATGGTGCACAATGAGCGAAGCGAAAAGTATTTCGAGCCCGCAAGGGAGATCTGCGCCGGGATGAGCGGAGTGACAAGCCGCGGCGCAGAGGCTGTGGAAAATGTGCATAAATGCTTCGAAGAAGACTGTGCCCTGCCGGTAAGTTTTGAAAAAAACTTCCTGTAGGGTTTTTTCTCTGCCAGGAATAGATTGACAATTCTGAACACTGTTATAAAATTATATTAACAGCTGTTTGAAGCTGCGGCGAGGAGGTGAGGACTCAAATGAAAATAGGCTACGCATGCCTTACGGTTGGCGTTCCAAATACAGGGATGAGGACCTGCACCATGAAGAATGCAAGGTCGGAAAGGTTCATTGAGCTCATCGGCAATAACCTGGACTCCCTTGAGAACATGATCGACTACAACATCAGGAACGGCATCCTGCTTTTCAGGATAAGCTCCGACTTGATACCCTTCGGTTCGAGTCCGGTTAACTCACTTAAATGGGACAAGATTTTCGAGGAACGCTTCCATGCCATAGGGCAAAAGATAAGGAGGAGCGGGATGAGGGTATCCATGCACCCCGGTCAGTATACCGTCATCAATTCGCCAAATGAGGATGTTGCAAAAAGGGCGGCGGAGGACCTGGAATACCATGTCCGGATCCTGGACTGCCTCGGCACGGGACCGGAAAGCAAGATAGTCCTGCACGTGGGAGGCGTTTACGGAGATAAGGAGGAGGCGCTCAGGCGATTCGAAAGCCGCTACAGGGTGCTGGATGACGGAATAAAGAGGAGGCTCGTGCTGGAGAACGACGAGAAATCCTACAGCATTGGGGAGGTTCTCGAAACGGCGCTGAAGCTGAACATTCCCGCAGTATACGACAATCTTCACAGCAAGGTCAATCCCGGCGGCAGCGCTGGCGGAGACACGTACTGGATAGAGGAGTGCAGGAAAACCTGGAAAGCCCAGGACGGAGACCAGAAAATCCATTACTCCCAGCAGAACCACTCGAAAAAAAGAGGTTCCCATTCCGATAGCATAAGGATCGGGGAGTTCCTGGAGTTTTACGGCCGCGTAAGCCGCGAAGACCTCGACATTATGCTTGAGGTCAAGGATAAAAACATATCAGCAATAAAGTGCATCAATTCAGTGGCGGCTGGGAAGAGCATCAGGGCTCTGGAACTGGAATGGAGCAGGTACAAATACCTGGTCCTGCAAAACTCGCCGGCCGCATACCTTCAGATCAGGAAACTCCTGAAGGACAAGACCTCTTATCCTGTGTTCCAGTTCTACAGGCTGGTGGAGGAGGCGATGATGACAGAGAGCACCACAGGCAGTTCGGTCAATGCGATGCAGCACGTTTGGGGGTATTTCAAAGATGTTTCAACTGAAAAGGAGAAATACAGGTTCCTCAAGCTGACAGAGGACTTCGAAAAGGGTCAGGCAAAGGCGTCTTCAGTCAAAGCATTCCTTTACAGGATGGCTGTGAAATACGAGGAGCATTACCTTCTCGATTCCTATTACTTTATATAAGCTGAACATAAGGAGTGAGGTTAATGAAAAAGACAGTTACGCTTACATTTCTGATAATGGTCGGGGTGAACGCCCTGGCAAATATACTGCCGATAGGAGGTCAGAATACGGGTCAGGTCTCGGATTCGTATCCAAACCTGTTTGCTCCCGCTGGCATAACCTTCAGCATATGGGGGCTCATCTACCTCCTGCTTGCGGGTTATACGGTTTACCAGCTTGAATTATTCCAGAAGGAAAAGAGCATACTGAGGGAAGGGCTCCTCACAAAAGTGGGAGTGCTGTTCTCGATCTCTTCGGCAGCAAACTCCATATGGATATTTTCCTGGCACTACGAGATATTGCCTGCATCAATGATGCTGATGCTTGTCATACTTTTCTGCCTGATCCTGATAAACCAGATACTGAGGAAAGAAAACCTGCCTGCCTCTGAAAAGATTTTTGTAAGGCTGCCCTTCAGCGTATATTTCGGATGGATAACGGTGGCGACAATAGCGAACGCGACAACGCTGCTTGTCAGCACGGGCTTCGACGGACTTGGTCTGACCGAAGCGGCCTGGACGGTGATAATGATTTCTGCAGGAGCGGTCATCGGAATCGCAACAATGCTGAGAAACAAAGATATCCCTTACGGGCTGGTAATCATTTGGGCATATGCGGGAATAATCATAAAGCACACATCGGCAGCCGGCTTCAACGGCCAGTACCCGCAGGTTATAACCGCTGCATGGGTATGCATAGCGCTTCTGGTGATTGCTGGAGCTTATACGCTGAAGAGGGGTGGCAACTATGCAGTATGATGTCATCGTGATCGGTGCAGGTATCTCAGGGCTGACGACGGCCAGCCTGCTGGCGAAGAGGGGCCTCAGGGTGGGAGTTCTGGAGAAAAGCTACAACCCGGGAGGCTCCTGCGGCATATTCAAAAGGAACAATGTGATATTCGACCAGGGCTCGGCAATGCTGTACGGCTTCGGGGAGAAGGGCTTCAATCCCGACAGGTTTTTGTTTAACTGCCTGGAGGAGCCCATAAATGTGATCAAGCACGACCTTCTGTACTGCGTAAACTACGAAGGACACAGGGTGAAGTTCTGGGCTGATGTAGACAGGTTCGCAGATGAACTGGCAGAGCTGTTCCCTTCGGAAAAGGAGAACATAAAGAGGTTCTACAGGGACATGGAAAAGATGTACCACAACGTTATGGTGGAGAATCCGGTATTCTCAACGCCCGATGAAAACGACGCCAGGGAATCCCTGAAGGGCATGCTTAAGCATCCCGTTTCCTACGTCAGATTTCTCAGCTTCATGAACAGGAATACAAAGAGCCTGCTTGAAGCCTATTTCAGGGATCCGGAGATATTCAAGTTTTTCAACAAGCTCACCTCCACATACTGCTACACGAATGTGGAGGAGACTCCTGCCATACTGAGCGCCATAATGTTCGTCGACAACCACACGGGTGGAAGCTTCTACCCCGCCGGCTCGACAATTTTCCTTCCGGGCAAGCTTGAGAAGGTCATAGAAGAAAACGGCGGGGACATGCTCCTGGAAAGGGAAGCTGTGAGGATAGTGTTCAGGGACGGAAAACCGGCGGGAGTGGAACTGGACAGCGGAGAAGTGCTCTATGCGGACAATCTGGTATATTCGGGAACAGTGTGGAACCTTTACGGGAAGCTGATAGGGGAGGAGCACCTGGATGAAAAGCAGAGAAGGCTGGAGAAGCTGGTTCCGACATATCCGAGCGTCGTGCTTTACGCATACGTCGACAAGGAGGTTATCCCTGAGGATACCCTTCCAATAGAGATGATGGCTGGGAACATCGACAAGCTGGATGAAAGCGAGATAACGGCATACATACTCAGCATAGACGATCGGACGCTCTGCCCGGAGGACGGCCACGTGGTGGAGGCCATCGGCCCGAGCATGCAGAATTATGACAGGGAGGACAGGGAAGGCTATCTGCTCAAGAAGGAAAGCGAAAAGGACCGGCTTCTTGACGTGCTCGAGGTGAGATTCCCGGGCTTCAGGAAGGGGCTGAGGTATGCCGAGCTTGCGACGCCTTTGACTATCGAGAGGTATACGAACAAGAACGGGGGCTCGGTGGCGGGACCGAAGCAGATGCTGGGACAGCACATGTTCAACCGCCTGCACACGAAGACGAGATGGGATTCCCTGTACTGCTGCGGAGAATCCACAGTGATGGGGACCGGGACACCTGCCGTTACAGTGTCCGGCATTAGCGCCGCAAACGCCGTGCTGAAGAAGCTGGGCAGGCCGGTTTATGCCTACAGGGAGAATATGAGGAATTACGTCAGCATTAAAGAAAAACCCTTCAAACCCGAAGACCTTTATGAGGAATATGCTCAGGAGGAACGCAGCATAATGCTTAAGGCAAGGGAGTGCCAGTACTGCGAGCGCCCTTCCTGCTCCGGCGTGGAAGCGCCTGACATAAGGGGGATAATGAGGAGAGTGACGGTTGGGAATTTTGCTGGAGCTGCCAAGCTGCTGGGAGGCTTCCGGCATCCAGCGGTGGAAGAGGCCGGGATACTCTCGGGCTGCCAGGAGAGGTGCATACGGAATGTCAGGGAAGGAAAGCCTGTGGAGATAGCCGAAGTAGTGAAATTTGTGATGGGAAAATAATGAGACCGGATTGGCGCAGCAGGCGCCAATCCGGTCTTATGTTTTGGGAAGGAAGAACAGCATGAGGCAGATCGCCTGACCCATAACGGCTGCAGGCAGATACTTTTTCATCTTCATTCCTGCCAATCCGGCAAGATAGCCTGAAAATGCAGAAGGCCATAAAGGGATGAGAGAGATTGCGAATACTGCCGCTGTACCGAATCTTTCAGCCAGGTCCTCAAGTGAATCCAGCTTCATCTTCACCCTCTTTTTTACAAGCGTGTTCACGGCTCTGGAAACGCAGAAAGTGATCGTAAGGCCGGCCGCTATGCCGGCTACGCAGATCAATACTCCCTGAGGTTTGCCGAAAAACCTGAAGGCTGCAGCCGCTATAGCATCTTTTGACAGGAAGGGTGCGAGGGTCTGCTCCGCCATTATCAGCACCGCCCATGCAGCGGATTTATCCCTGTGGCCGTGCAGGAACATCAGTATGCCCTTGCTGTCATCCATGTTGAGCTTGCCGAAGGTCCTGTTCACGTCTGCCTGAAACTGAGGGAACATAAGGTATGCAAGAACCGCGGCCAGAAGAATTGCCGCAGCTCCTGCAATAAATATTTTGTCCGGGGTTTTGCTATTTAACATAAGGAAGGCCTGAACCTGCCCATTCGCTGAATGAACCGTTATAATTCTTTGCATTTGTATAGCCGCACATCCTGAGTATCTCTGCTGTAAAGCCTGATCTTATTCCCACTGTGCAGTATGTGACGATCTCGTCTTCAGGCTTCAATCCAGCAGCCTCGAACACTGCTTTCAAGTCTGCGATGCTCTTTATTGTTCCGTCGTCATTGTATAGATTGCTGTAAGGAAGGGAGACCGCTCCTTCGATGTGGCCGTAAGCTTTGGTTCCGTTGTAGTTTTCGCCGTGGTTTGTTGAGCCGTTGTACTCTTCAGTTGAACGTGTGTCGACCAGCTTGATGTTGTCCTTGTTCGATTTGACGTACTCGGTTGTTGCTAAAAGCGAATCGTACTGGGGGCTTGTTATCTTAAATGAAACGGCAGCCGGTTTTACAGCTTCGGTTGAAGTTTCTCCCTGTGCCGCTGTCCATGCAGGATATCCGCCATTGAGCATTTTTGAATTTTCTATGCCTGCTGTTCGCAGTGACCAGAGAAGTCTTCCTTCTTCGCCAAGGCCTGATGGGTCGTTATAGACTATAACGGTCTTTGAGCCGTCGATTCCAAGGCTGCCGAGCTTGGCTTCCAGTTCAGCCTGAGGAAGGATTACGCCCCAGTTTGCTTCGCCCTGTTTTACGGTCATGTCTGAGAGCATCTGCCAGGTTACGTTGATGGCTCCCTTTATGTGCGCTGCATTGTATTCCTTGTCAGCCCTCGCGTCTATGATCACAACATTCTCAAGGTTATCCTTCAGCCAGTCCGCGGTAACATAGTAGGATTCCATTTCCTTGTCGAGTGCAGTAGTTTTTGTGTCTGTTGAGCTCCCTGCGTTGCCGCATCCGGCTGCGCCCAGCATAGTTGCCAGAACCAGTGTGAGCAGCATAAGCTTTTTCATAATGCTGTTTTTTAACTTCATGATTTATCCTCCTCGAAATATGTAAGTTTATTGTTTCCCTATCAAGTATATTTTCAATATCCGGCCCAGTCAAATAGCCGTTCGTGATGGATTAACATTCATCTATAACGAATAATTATTAATGTTGAAAAACTCTTTCCTTTGTTATAACTTAAGAATAGACAAAACGAAAAGCGAGGTAATTAGCATGAAAAGTTTATCCAAGGGTTATATCGGCAAGGTTGCACTGCTGCTTTTGGCAGTAGCAGTTTACCTGTTTATACCGTTCGTAAGAAACAACATAAATTCTGCAGTATCAATGCTCAAGACAGTTGACGTGGAAAGCGCCAGAGAGTACATATTGAGCTTCGGGGTTCTGGCGCCGGCGGTATCCTTTATGCTGATGGTGCTTCAGTCGCTTATCGCACCGCTGCCGGCTTTCATCCTGACATTTGCAAACGCGGGTCTCTTCGGATGGGTCAACGGAGCGATACTTTCCTGGAGCAGCGCCATGGCAGGGGCGGCTCTCTGCTTCTTTCTTGCCAGGTTCCTGGGAAGGGATTTCGTCGAAAAGCTGACAACAAAATCCGCCATCGAGAAGATTGATGAATTCTTCAAGGAATACGGGAAATACACCATACTGATATGCAGGCTGCTTCCCTTCATATCCTTCGACATAGTGAGCTATGCAGCGGGGCTGACCTCCATGGGCTTCTGGCCGTTCTTTGCTGCAACGGGCGTTGGACAGCTTCCTGCTACTATCGTTTACTCGTATATTGGAGGAATGCTTACAGGCTCGGTGAGGACATTCGTAATAGGCCTTCTGATGCTGTTTGCGGTCACAACACTCGCGTTCATGCTTAAAAAGATTTGGAAAGACAAAAAAAGAAGTGCGGAAGCTGAATAGCCTAATTAACGGGTCCCCGGCCGGGGGCTTTTGTTTTTGTGCAAAATTCGGAATAGTTCGACTTTGAAGCCGCCTGTATGTTAAAATAATGAGTATCAATATATAGTGAAAAGCAGGGAGTGGTTTATATGAATACGAAGCAGTTCATTGTCACGTCGGGAAAAGCATTCAGGATTGGCGACATAAGCCCTGATTTTACAAACGGAAAAGTAAAAGGGGAAGCCATAGACCTTCAGGTGGAAGAGAATATGAAGGAGATGGCCCGCCTCCAGGACATACTATACGCCCACAACAAGTACGGCATTCTGATAATCCTGCAGGCCATGGACGCTGCAGGAAAGGACAGCACAATAAAGCACATCATGAGCGGTTTCAATCCTCAGGGTGTTAATGTAAAGTCCTTCAAGGCCCCATCGGCGGAAGAGATGGATCATGACTACCTGTGGAGGAGCCATCTGCATCTTCCCGAGAGAGGGAACATCGCGATTTTCAACCGCTCATACTATGAGGACGTGGTGGTGGTGAAGGTTCACAAACTCCTGGCTTCCCATAATATCCCGGAGGACCTTATAGGGGATAATGTGTGGCAGGAGAGATACCGCCAGATACGGGATTTCGAAAAGTACATGGAGGAGAACGGAATCATCGTAATAAAGTTCTTCCTGCACATTTCAAAGGATGAGCAGTGCAAAAGACTGCTTGAAAGGCTGGATAATCCCGAGAAAAACTGGAAGTTCTCATCGGCTGACCTGGAGGAGCGCCAGCACTGGGACAAGTACCAGAACACCTACGAGGAAATGCTCCGTGAAACTGCCACGGAATACGCTCCTTGGCATATAATCCCTGCAAATAAAAAGTGGTTTGCGCGCCTCCTCATTTCAGAAATTGTCAAGGAAAACATGGGCAAACTTCCCATCAAATACCCTGTGATGACCAGCGAAGATAAAAATGCCCTCGAAAGCTACAGACAGCAGCTCTGCGGGAAGGTTTAACAGCCATGCTCAGCTTCAAGTGCATCGAATGCACAGCAAACAAGGCCGATTACCTGCTGGTCATGTTCGAGAAGGATGCGGAAAAGAGGAGGCGGCTGAAGGAAGAGGTCATGGACATAATCAACGGGTCGCCTGCGGATGAGACATCGCCAAATCTTAACGCAAGGGTAATGCGGTTCATCAAAAACCGGCTGGGTCTGGGAGACATATACTATGAGATAAAGAAGGAGTACAACAGGTACCTCCTCACCCTGGAGGACGATATAATCGGAAAGATCGATAGCTCTGAGGACAGGCTTCTGACCGCTCTGAAATATGCCATGGCGGGCAACTTCATAGATTTCGGTGCTATGAACGCGGTGGACAAGGGGGAGCTGAAGCGTCTTATAGAGAACGCTCCCGACCAGGAGATAGATAAGGGGCGGTATGCGGAATTCAGGGAAGACCTGGGGAGGGCAAGGAATATAGTTTATCTCGCTGACAATGCCGGCGAAATAGTCTTCGACAAGGTGTTCGTAAAAATCATCAGGGAAACCTATCCGGATGCATCGGTAACCGTTGTCGTAAGGGGGATGCCGATACACAACGATGCGACAAGGACGGATGCGGAGGAGACAGGCATGGCGGCTATAGCTGATGTGATAGACAACGGGACGGATATCCCGGGCACCGAGCTTGATAAGGTGAACAGGGAAACAAGGGAAGCTTTAGACGTCGCGGACGTCATAATATCGAAGGGGCAGGGTAACTTCGAGACGCTTTTCGGCAGCGGCAGGAACATATACTACCTGTTTTTGTGCAAATGCAGCCTGTTCGCAGAGCGGTTTGGAAGGGAAAGATTCGGAGGAATATTTATTAATGAAAGAAATGTTGAGAAAATGATTGACTAGGCATCGGAATCCTCTGTATAATCTTGATTGTGTGTATTTTAACAATCAGTACTTTTAGGGGGTAAAATTTTTATGGAAAAAGGCAACAACATTGTAACCGCCAGCATCAAGGATATGACTTCAAATCCTGCACCGCTGGGACTGCTAGGTTTCGGCATGACAACCGTGCTTCTCAACATCCACAATGCAGGCTTCTTCCCGATGAGCTCTATGATTCTGGCAATGGGCATTTTCTACGGCGGCATTGGTCAGGTTATAGCAGGCATCATGGAGTGGAAGAAAAACAACACTTTCGGAACGACTGCGTTCACATCCTACGGGCTATTCTGGCTCACTCTTGTAGCGCTGATCGTGATGCCTAAGATGGGACTTGCGGAAGCTGCATCAGCTAAAGCTATGTCTGCATACCTGTTCATGTGGGGACTGTTCACGCTTGTGATGTTCATAGGAACATTGAAGATAAGCAGGGCGCTCCAGTTCGTATTCCTTTCACTGACAATCCTGTTCTTCCTGCTTGCTGCAGGGGATTTCACAGGAGCAGAGGCGATCACAAGATTCGCCGGCTATGAGGGAATAATATGCGGATTTTCTGCAATCTACGCTGCACTGGCGCAGGTGCTCAACGAACTATACGGAAAAGAAGTGCTGCCGCTGGGCAACATGAAAAAATAGCAAAAATTTAAGAACTAGAGACTTGAAAAAGTCCTAGTTCTTTTTTTATTGCTTGTTCCAGAGCCGGTCGAACATGCCGGCGAACTTGTCCTTGCTTGTATTAATGGAATCCACTGTCACGTTCTTCACTGCCCTGAAAAGGGCATCCGCTATTTTCTTCGAATTTTCGCTCACAATGCTTCCAAGCATATCGCACGCCTGAACGGTCGCTGCCTTCCGCAGGGCCTTAGGTTCAGTCTTTGTAAGGCTTCTGCAGTATTTCTGGGTGATTATCCCAACCCTGAGCGTGAGGAGTGTGTTGATGCTGCCCTCGAATACGGAATCCACTACAAAGGAAACAGCGTAGCTTACGCCCGGAACTACCGAGCCTACTGTACCGCCGAAAAGCGTGGATATTATTGGCTCCAGCTGCTCCGTCACCAGATCCAGGTCGTCTATCTGCCTTGTGAGCAGCACTGTGGCAAAAACGTTGGCGTATAGCTTAGTTATGTCGCTCACAGCGGGGCGCTGGTTGTAGAGCATCGAGATTTTCCATACGAGCTTGACTGCCGTTATGAACACGAAGACGCTGTCCAGCGGCCCGTTCTGCGAGACGGCGGTCGTTATGAAGACGGCCGATGCGTTGCTTTTTATAAGCCGCTGGCTTTCCTTGTCCAGCAGGTCCAGGGCCTCGTTAATCGTCTCCTTGTCCGTCTTGCCGGTTTCCCACACAAAACCCTGAGATTTCAGGTATTTGTTCCTAATTAGCCTCTTCTTAAGTTTCCCAAGGAACAGCGCATACTCGGCCTCGCTGCTTTCATCAGGTATGGGCAGAGGCTTCTCCAGCCTGGCTATAATCAATATGGTGGTGATGACGGCACCCAGCGCCAGGACGGCGAAGAAAACTGCCAGGGCGCTGCCGAAAACGGGGCTCACATTCATTGCAAGGTTAATGAGCTGGAGCACCTGGTTCAGCATTATGATTGCAAAGGATATCAGCAGAACTGCTGCCACTGTAACGACAAGGCTTTTGTAAGGGCTCCTGTCGGATCTGTTTTCTTTATCCACTACTTATCCCCCCTTTCTTAACATCCGGTTGATTTTATTTAAGCACATCTCTGACATTGTTGACAATAGAAGAATTTACCATAATAATAGAAGGAATAGAACAAATCAGGAGGCGAAGTCAATGAAATACACAGTAAAGCCTGAAGTGTTCGAGCTCGAGCCAGAGCTCCGCTTCGGGATTATCGTTGCAAGAGGTTTAAAGAACAAGGAAACATCCGCTGACGAAACGGCCAGGCTCAGGAAAGCTGAGGAGGATGCAAGAGACAGCATCAAAGCCGAGGAGCTCAAGCAGCAGCCTATTATAGCGGGCTACAGGAAGGTGCTCGAGAAGGCCGGGATCAACCCAAACAAGTTCATCAACTCAATGGAGGCCATGATGAAGAGGGTGCTGAAAGGCGGCCAGCTGCCTACAATAAATTCCCTGGTCGACCTCTGCAACGCCATTTCAATAGAAAACCAGGTTTCCCTGGGGGGGCATGACCTGGCAGACATACATGACGACCTGTCCGTAGGCTTCACAAAGGGCGGTGAAAAATTCCTTCCCTTCGGAGCGGAGGATTATGAACCTGTTGAAGCAGGCGAGCTTGTGTTCACCAGCGGAGACGTTGTCCAGACCAGGAAATGGGTTTGGAGGCAGAGCGAGCTCGGAAAGATGACACTCGATACGACAGACGTATTCTTCCAGCTTACCGGCTTCGACGATGCACCGGACAGCCCTCTCTCGAAGGCGCTGGATTCGCTGGAAGAAACCCTTAAGGAAAAATTCGGAGGGACCTGCCAGAGGTTCATGGTAAAGCCTGACAACCGTTCAATAGAATTCTAGGCCTTTGTCAGCTGGCTGAAGTAGAGCCTGTAGTACACGCCCTTTTGCTGCAGCAGGCTCTCGTGGTTACCTCTCTCCGCGATTTCGCCGTTGTCTATGACGATTATCGTGTCGGCATCCCTTATGGTGCTGAGCCTGTGGGCTATGATGAAGCTTGTCCTTCCCCTCATTATGTTGAGCATGGCCTTTTGGATATTGAATTCCGTCCTGGTGTCGACGCTGCTTGTCGCCTCGTCCAGTATCAGGATCGAAGGATTTACAAGGACCGCGCGGGCTATGGCGAGCAGCTGCTTCTGGCCCTGGCTCAGGTTGCTCCCGCTTTCGGAAAGAACCGTATCATAGCCGTCTGGCATCCTGCTTATGAATCTGTGCGCATTGGCAATCTGCGCTGCTTTCACGACCTCTTCGTCGGTGGCAGCGGGGTTGCCATATTTTATGTTGTCCTTTATGGTGCCAGAGAACAGGTATGTCTCCTGCAGCACTATCCCGAAGCATTTCCTGAGGCTGTCCCTGCTGTACTCCCTGATGTCTGTACCGTCTATGAGGATCCTTCCGGCCGTCACGTCATAGAACCTTGCCAGCAGATTTACGATGGTTGTCTTGCCTGCTCCCGTCGGGCCAACTATGGCGATGCTGCTGCCGCTCTTCACTTCAAAGGAAACGTCCCTGATTACTGGAACATCCTCCCTGTAATAGAAGCTAACATTCTCGAAGACCACGTCCCCCTTCGGATTTGACAGTTCCCTTGCAGCCCTGACATCGCGCTCCTCTTCCTTCTCGTCGATTATGTCGAAAACCCTCTCGGCCCCTGCCGCTGCGGACTGAAGCGTGTTGAATATATTGGCGAATTCCGAAAGAGGCCTTGAAAACTGCCTTGAGTACCCAATGAAGCTTGTGATTACTCCTACCGTGATCGCGCCGTCTATCGCAAGCAGGCCTCCTGTAAGGGCCACTATAGCGATGGTCAGGTTGTTGATGATGTTCATAAGAGGGAAAAGGTACCCGGACCATATCTGAGCTTTCAGACCAACCGCCAGGAGCCTCTGGTTCAGGGCTTCAAACTGCGCGATGACCTCGTCCTCATGATTGAAAGCCTTTATCACCCTTAGCCCCGATATGGTTTCCTCGAGATGGCCGTCAAGCATGCCGAGCTCCGCCTGCTGCTTTTTGTAAAGAGGTGCAGTTCTCGCTGCTATCAGCCTTGTCATTAGAAAGGACAGGGGGAGGGTTGCGACTGCAGCCAGAGTAAGGAACGGGCTCAGAAACAGCATCATGACAAGGGAGCCCAGCACCATCATGAACCCGCCGATAAGCTGGACGGTGGACTGCGATATGGTTATGCTCACGTTGTCTATGTCATTTGTGAGCCTGCTCATCAGGTCTCCGTGAGTGCTCTTGTCGAAGAATGCTATCGGAAGCTTCTGGAGCTTCGAGAACAGTGAGGACCTGAAGCTCCTCACTATACGCTGGGAGACTCCCGCAACCAGCCAGCTCTGGATGAACGTTATCAGTGCATCGGTTACCAGCGCGGCAAGAAGGAGGAATATTATGATGCCCAGCAGGCTGAAATTCACAGACTCCTTTGTCAGGGATATTGCGTCTACCGCCCTGCCCAAACCAAAAGGCACGGCAAGGCCTATCGCTGTTTCAAGGATCGAGAGGAGAAACATTAGTATGAGTATCTTCCGCTCGTTTCCGAAATACTTCCACAGCCTTTTGACTGTGCCCTTCAGGTTATGCGGTTTAGCCTCCAGGATCAGCCCCTTGGGAGGCCCGCCGAATCTTCTGCCCTCCATATCAAATCTCCTCCTTCCCTATCTGGGAGTGGAAAATATCCTTGTACACGGAGCAGCTATCCATAAGTTCGCTGTGCGTGCCTATGCAGGATAGTTCACCCTTGTCCAGAACGGCGATCCTGTCTGCGTCGATGACTGATGTTATCCTCTGTGCAACGATTATGCAGGTCAGCTTTCCAAAGTATTTTTTCAGAGCCTTCCTTATTTCTGCTTCTGTCGATACGTCAACAGAGCTGGTGCAGTCATCCAGTATCAGTATCTCAGGCGATTTGATGAGAGCCCTCGCAATAGCCAGCCTCTGCTTCTGGCCGCCGGAAAGGTTGACCCCGCCCTGGCCGAGCCTGGTTTCATACCCTTCAGGGAATGCTGAGACAAAGCTGTGGGCCTGGGCTGCAGCTGCTGCAGCTATGACCTCTTCCATGTCGGCATCCCGCTTGCCCCACTTTATGTTCTCCAGGATAGTCCCGGTAAAAAGTACGGTCTTTTGGGGAACTAAAGCGATTTTTTCCCGCAGCTCCCTTATTTCGATGTCCTTCACGTCCATGCCGTCCACCCTTACTGAACCTGAGCATGTGTCGTAGAACCTCGGGATTAGGTTGATCAGGCTGCTTTTGCCTGAACCGGTCGAGCCTATGATGGCTATTGTCTCGCCTGGCATGCAGCTGAAGGAAATGTTTTTGAGGACAGGCTCTCCGCAGTAGCCCGAATAGGAAAAGCTGACATTGTCGAATTCAATCAGGCCCTTTACGTCTGCGGGTGCAGAATTGCGGGCGTATTTCATTGCATCCTCCTGGTCGAAAACCTCTATTATCCTGTCGGCCGAAGCCTTGGCCCTGACAAAGGTTGAAAATATGAAGGAGATCATTATCAGGGAAAACAGGATCAGGGTCATATAGTTCACAAAAGCTACAATCTGGCCCACCTGCATTGCTCCGCTGCTCACCTGAACACCGCCGAACCAGAGGACGGCAAGAACTCCGAGATTGACGGTGAGGAAGACGCTCGGGATGAAGAAGGCCATCCGCCTCATAGAGGTTGTGGTGATCCCGGCTTGCTCGCTGTTGGCTCTTTCGAACCTTGATATCTCAAAGGCATAATTGTTGAAGGCTTTGACTACCCTCACGCCGGACAGATACTCCCTCATTACAGCATTCAGGCCGTCCAGCGCTTTCTGAACCTTCAGGTATAAAGGGAATCCAATATGAAGATTTACGTAGATGAGGATCATAACAACCGGAACGACCACAAAGAGTACTGTGGACAGATATATATTGAGCCTCAAGGCCATTATAATGCTTCCTATAAAAAGGAGCGGAGCCTTGACGAATATCCTGGTAAGGCCGATGGTGAGATTCTGGACCTGGGTTATGTCGTTCGTGAGCCTGTTTACAAGGGAGGCGTTTTCAAAGCGGTCAAGGTTCTCAAAGGACAGGTGCTGGATTTTTCTGTAAAGGTCCAGCCTCAGGTCTGCGCCGAATTTAAGCGCCACGTTGCTTGAAATAACGTTCCTGCTTGCGGCCGCTGCAGCCTCTGCAGCAGTTATCGCCAGCATTATCGAGCCCATGCGAATAACATAGTCCATGTCCTTGTTTGCTATCCCGGTGTCTATGATGCTTGCGATGATTGTGGGCAGCATGAGGTCGCAGAAGGCTTCGAAAATCAGGATGGCTATAGCCAGGCTGAACAATTTCGAATACCTCCTCAAGTATTTGCTGAAAAACCCCATAAAACAACCTCCAATCCTGCTGGGATACTGTAATTATCACTAGTATATAACAGGAAGTGAAAAAAATCTCAATAAATTACACAAATATTTTTACAAATCAGAAAATATGCACTATCATTGTAGTATGAGGACCTATTTGTTGGAAAAGGAGGCTGGAAATATGAGTGCTGAAAACTTCAAGGTGTCAATTGAAAAGCTGAGAAAGATTTGCAAATTCGAAGAGGAGCTTGAGTTCTGCGAGACGTCCAGGGATGTCAAGTCTTTTGATGGCGTTATAGGGCAGGAAAGGGCAGACAAGGCTATGAACTTCGGTCTCGCAATGCGCGATCCGGGATATAATATTTTTGTTGTAGGTCCGCAGGGAACAGGCAAAAGCACATATACCCAGGCTATCGTATCGAAGATAGCAAAAGGAGGAGCTAAGCCGGAGGACTGGTGTTACATAAATAATTTCAGCAACATCGATCTGCCGCTGGCGGTCTCTTTTCCTGCCGGTCAGGGACGCATATTCCAGAAGGATATGGATGAGCTCATCGACGAACTGCTGATAGCGATTCCGGCAGCCTTCAGCGGCAGCGACTATGAGCAGAAGGAGAACACCGTCGAACAGAATGCCCAGGAAAAGGTCGAGAAGATGTTCCTGGATGTGGAGAAGATGGCGCTGGAATCAGGCTTTGCCATGAAGAGGATACCCCCAAGGGTGGTATTCATACCGCTTAAGCCAGACGGGACACCGATGCCCCAGGAGGAATATGCTGCGCTGCCGGACAATAGGCGCAGGGAGATAGATGAAAACGGACGAAAGCTCCGGAAAATGCTGGACGACACTCTCCATGATGTTCAGCAGCTTGAAAAGGAAGCAAGGGACCAGATTGACGAACTTGAAAAGCAGGTGGCATCCTATGCTGTAGAAATGCAGATAGGAAAGCTCAAGGAAAAATACAAAGCATTCCCTAAGGTGTTTGAATACCTGGAAACAGTGGAAAGGGATATTGAGGAAAACCACATGCTTTTCAGGGGTGCAGACGGGCAGTCGCCCCAGAATCCGTTCATGATTTACCAGGAGGAAATGGATCCGTTCACAAAGTACAGGGTAAATCTCTTTGTGGACAACGAAAAGAGTGAAGGGGCTCCTGTTATATTCGAGTCCAACCCTTACTACTACAACATATTTGGAAAAATAGAATACAAGAGCTCCGTCCTTGCAGTAAGCACGGATTTCACTATGATAAAGCCGGGATCGCTTCAGAAGGCAAATGGAGGATACCTTATACTTCAGGCGAAGGATGTTCTCATGGACCCGTTTGCTTATGACACCTTGAAAAAGGCGCTGAAATACAAGCAGGCTGTAGTGGAGAACATCGGGGAGCAGTACAGGCTCGTGCCTACAGTCACGCTGAAGCCGGAGCCGGTGCCGCTGAATGTCAAGATCATAATTCTGGGCAGCCCTTTGCTGTATGAGCTTCTGTTCACACTGGACGAGGATTTCAAAAAGCTTTTCAAGGTCAAGGTTGATTTTGACATCGAGATGCCTAGGTCCCATGAAAACATCTGCAAGTATGTATCCTTCATAGGAACAGTCTGTACCTCGGGAGGCAAGAAGCATTTCAACCGCGCGGCGCTTGGAAAAATGATTGAGTACGGATCCATGCTTTCCGGCGATCAGGACAAGCTTTCCACGCTTTTCAACGAAATTTCGGAGATAGTAAACGAGGCTGCCGCTTTGGCTGAAGTTGAAAGCACTGAATATGTCGAAGCGAAGCATGTCGACGAAGCCATAAAGAACCAGGTATACCGTGCAAACAGGATTGAGAAAAGGATGCAGGAAGAGATACTGAGAAACAACATCATGATCCGCACAGAAGGCGAGGAGATCGGGCAGATCAACGGATTGTCCGTAGTAGGCTCGGCAGGCTACGCGTTCGGGCTGCCTTCAAGGATAACGGCCAGGACCTACGCGGGAAACAAAGGGGTGATAAACGTAGAGAGAGAAGCGGAAATGAGCGGGAACATCCATTCGAAGGGCGTTCTTACGCTGGCTGGCTACCTCGGAGGAAAGTTCGGCCAGGACAAGCCGCTCGGCTTGACTGCACAGATAACCTTTGAGCAGAACTACGGCGGGGTGGAAGGCGACAGCGCATCAAGCACCGAGCTCTACTCAATAATTTCAAGCCTGGCTGACCTGCCGCTTACACAGAGCATAGCGGTCACGGGCTCAGTGGATCAGCTGGGAGTAATCCAGCCTATAGGGGGAGTCACACAGAAAATAGAAGGCTTCTTCGATGTATGCAAGGCTAAGGGGCTTACCGGAAAACATGGAGTCATGATACCGGTTCAAAATTTATCAAACCTTATGCTCAAGGAAGAGATCCTTGATGCGGTAAAGGAGAACAAATTCAGCATCTACGCTGTAAATACAATCGAGGAAGGCATAGAGCTTCTCAGCGGGGTAACCGCAGGCAAACCTGACAAGGATGGGAACTATCCGGAAGGGACTGTGTTCAGGCGTGTCGAGGACAAGCTGCTGGAGTTCAACAAAGGATTGAAAGCTTTCTTGGCGACCGACGGACAGGTGAACAAAAACGGCAACAGCACCGATAAGTGATAAAAGGAAGTGAGTGGAATGGTGCAGGAACTCATACTCGTAAGGCATGGCAAAGCTGAGGAAAGAAACGCGAATCTGCCTGATGAAGAAAGGAAACTTACAAAAAAGGGGGAACGTGAGCTGAAGGCCATGTTCTCGGTCCTGGGTCCATACCTTGCCGGGAGAAAAAAGGTCAAGATATGGTCCAGCAGCCTCGAAAGGGCATTTCAGACGGCGGCGATGCTGTCCAGGGAAATGGGCAGGGCAAAGGTGATATTCCGCGAATCGGTTGCAGATGGAGATTTTGAAAGCCTCACAAAGCAGATATCCCGGGAAGGAGGATCAAGGCTGCTTGTTGTTGTTGGGCATGAGCCGTACCTCAGCGAATGGACCGAAAAGATAACAGGTGTAAGGCTTGATTTCAGAAAAGGAGCGGCGGTCAGCATAAAGCTGGATTCAGTGAAGCCTCTTAAGGGTGAAATTAAGTGGCAGCTGAATCCCGAGTACTACATTGACGGCGTGGTCATGCCGCTGCTGACTTTCCAGGCAGAGGACGGGGACAAACCAAAGGTGAACGGGAAGGGCTCATTAGAGAAGGAAATGGACAGGCTGTTCCTGTCCTGCCTTAAGGAGATAGTCGAAGCCCATAACGAGTTCATGATAGCTCCGGATGATCCCGAATCTGTGCATAGATTAAGGGTCAAAATAAGGCAGTTCCGTTCTGTCCTATCCTTTGCGAAACCAGAGGTAGGAAAGAAGGATTACGAAAACATACAGAACCGTACCAGGGAGCTTGCGGGGGAATTCACGTATCTGCGCCAGGTAGACGTCATGGCGGGCAAAATTAAAGAGGGTTATCCTGCCCTCCTGAGCATACTGAGGTCTGAGAGGGAGAATGAGAAAAAGACAGTTTACAGCAAAATTGCATCAGGGACAGCCGCACCGCTATTTTTTGATCTGCTTCAGTGGATTGAAAGGGATCCTTTCAAAAAGTCAAAGAACGGGAAAAAACCGCTGGGCGATTTTGCCGGCGACAGGGCAGAGAGATGGCTGGGCAGTTTCAGGGAGGGGCTTCAAAGTATGGACTCCAAGGATGCAAAGGAAATCCATGCGCTCAGGATACAGGGGAAAAAGCTAAGATACATGGCGACACTTATGGAACCAGTGCTTGAAGGAAAGCAGGCCGCTCTGATTCCGGGGCTGAAGGAGCTGCAGGACAGGCTGGGGCTCATTTGCGACATACAGATGGACATCCCTGTGCTCGAAAAGCTGAAGGATAAGTACGGCAGCCCTGAGGCTGCAAGTGAAATCGATAAGGCTATAGAGCTCAAGAAGAGGGAAGTCGGGGAGCTTATCCGGGGGATGCCGCGTGAAATCAAGTAATATAAAATTTGGCAGGTCGAAAGGCCTGCTTTTCCGCTTCAATATGTTATAATGGGTGTAATTGTTAATAATAAGAGGAGTGTATGAAATGTCAGTTGAATCAGTCAAAGAATATCTCAAAAAATTCGGTGCAGACGGAAAAGTGATGGAGTTCGAAGAATCCAGCGCCACCGTTGAGCTTGCGGCACAGGCCGTTGGCGTCGAGCCTGCAAGGATAGCAAAAACTCTATCCTTCAAAAAGGATGACGGCTGCGTTCTCATTGTTACCGCGGGGGATGCCAAGATAGACAACCCCAAATTCAAGCAGATCTTCTCCATGAAGGCCAAAATGCTCAGCCCTGAAGAAGTGGTGGAGCTAGTGGGACATCCGGTAGGCGGAGTATGTCCTTTCGGAATCAAGGAGGGGGTTCCCGTATACCTTGATATATCAATGAGACGTTTCGGAACGGTTTTTCCGGCCTGCGGAAGCGGCAACAGCGCAATAGAACTAACCTGCGACGAGCTTTTCGAATACTCGGGCGCTAAGGAATGGATCGATGTCTGCAAAGGCTGGCAGTAAATAGGAATGGAAGAAGCTCCTTGAAAAAGGGGCTTCTTTTATTGAAAGTTAGCATGTGGTACAATATTGTTAGAATGTTCAGTGAAATTGGCGCGTAAGGAGGCGGAGAGGGATGGCTGAATCTGATAAAACTTCATATTCCACGCAGGGGCTGTCTGAAGCCGAGGTTGTTTCGCAAAGGCAGCGTTTCGGTCCGAATGTTCTGCCAGCTGCTAAGGGCAGATCAACATTTTCGATTCTGATAGATCAGTTTAAAAATCCACTTATATATATCATACTGGTTGCTGCGGCAATCTCCCTCATTATGGGAGAGTTAAGCGATTTCCTTATAATAACGGTTGTTGTAGCAATCGATGTTCTTCTCGGATTCGCGCAGGAATATCAGGCTCACCGCACATACAAAGCACTTAGGAACATGATGAAAATAACCGCCTCGGTTATCCGAGGGGGAGTCCGCAGCGAAATTGATGTCAGCGAGCTTGTTCCAGGAGACCTGGTGGTGCTGAATGCCGGGAAGCATATTCCCGGGGACGGTGAAATTATCAGCAGCACAAAGCTGACCGTGGACGAGGCTGTCCTCACGGGTGAAAGTGAGCCTGTTAACAAAAGCAGCCAGGCAGGCCAGAATGAGATCTACATGGGAACCACAGTAGTGACCGGCCGCGGATATCTCAAAGTGACAAATACAGGAGCTGCAACGGAACTGGGGAAAATTGCGGCAAGCCAGCAGGAGACGGTCAGGGAGGAAACCCCTCTGCAGATCAGGCTTAAGCGTTTCAGCCGCACGCTGACCTATATTGTAGCAGGGATTACACTGATCATCCTTGCAACAGGGTTGCTGACAGGCCGCCCGTTCATGGATATGCTTAGGATTTCGATAGTGCTGGCAATCGCGGCAGTTCCCGAGGGCCTGCCTATAGCGGTCACAGTCATACAGGTAATAGGCATGAGGAAGATACTGAAGAGGAATGGACTTGTGCAGAAGCTGCTGGCTGTCGAAACGCTCGGATCTGTAACAGTAATCTGCACAGATAAGACCGGCACACTCACCGAAGGCCGCATGCGGGTTGTCCGGAGCAATTTTTCCGACCAGCAGCGTGCACTGGAAACAATGGTGCTCTGCAACAATATCGAGGGACCTGTTGATGTTGCATTGTGGGAACATGCGATGAATGGGCTCAAGCATGACCCGCAGGAAATAGTCAATAAGTCTGAGCGTCTGGCAGAGGTGCTTTTCACCAGCGAAACAAAATATATGGTCACAGAAAACCGCTACGACGGGCAAGTTTTTCTCAATATGAAAGGTGCGCCTGAGATTGTTCTTGAAATGTGCGAGGTGGACCAGGCGGAACGCCTCCGTATCCTGGCGCAGATTGATGAATGGGCGGGAGAAGGATTGAGGCTGCTGGGATTCGCGTACAGTTCAAAAGGTGCGGTTGAGGACAAACAAGGCTTTACCTGGAACGGTGTTGTGGGAATGGAGGATCCTATACGCGAAGGGGTTCTGGAAGCCGTACAGGTGGCCCAAAGGGCCGGGATCAAGGTTAAAATGATTACAGGCGATTACAGGATTACTGCAGAACACATAGCAAGGGATCTTGGGATTTTCATGGAAGGTTCCAGGGTTATGGAGGGGCAGGAGTTGTCGGGGCTGGACGATATTCAGCTGAGAGAACAAATAGATGATATAGCCGTTTTTGCAAGAATCAGGCCATATGATAAGCTGAGAATAATCCGCATCCTTCAGGAAAAAGGCGAGGTAACTGCAATGATAGGCGACGGGGTCAATGATGCGCCGGCGCTGAAAAAGGCCAACATAGGCGTCGTTGTGGGAAGCGCCACAGATGTAGCAAAGGAAATAGCGGACATCATACTGCTCGACAACAATTTCAGGACAATCGTCGCGGCAATAGAAGAGGGGCGTGTCATATTCGACAATATCCAGAAGGTGGTCTCCTACGTGCTGTCGAATTCCTTCGCTGAAATAATGATAATCTTCGCTGCAATGATGCTTGGATGGCCGGCTCCATTGCTGGTTGCGCAGATTCTATGGATACATCTGATCTGTGATGGCCCTGCTGACATAATGCTCGGATTCGAGCCTAAGGAAGAGGGAATAATGGAGGAAAAGCCGAAATCACTGCAGGAGCAGATACTGACTCCCCTGGGACTATTCCTGATAGCAATAATCAGCACAGTCAGTGCGGCTGCAGGTCTGTTCCTTTTCAGCAGCGCATTGTGGAATGAAGGCAATGTGGATCTGGGAAGGAGCTATGTGTTCGCCCTGTTTGCCGTCAACTCCATGGTGTACATTTTCGCCTACCGCAGCATGCGGAGGAGCATATTCAAGGAAGGCAGTCCTCTGAAAAACAAACCGCTGCTGGCTTCCGCAGCAGCGGGGCTCCTCATGGCATTTATAGCTTTCCTCGTTACCCCTCTGAGGGAAGCGATGGGGCTGGTGCCGCTCAGCCTGATTGATTATTGTATAGTATTCGGTATAGCAATAGCACTTCTGGTCGTTGTTGAGGCAGGAAAATTCCTGAATAATTTTGTTAGAGGCAAGTCTCTTAAACAAATCAGAAAAAGTTGATGTGATTGGAGGTCAGAAAATGAAAAAAGAATTTATGATGCTGCTGGTCATGATGATTTTCCTTGTTCTATTTGGATGTTCCAATCAAGGGATAGAGGTGAAAAATTCTGATGAGTTGAATCAAAAGGCTGTCGTTTCTGTAGTAGAGGGCTTTGGGCAGAAGCTTAAGCAGGTCTCGCTGCTGGCCTCTTCTGCTGACCTCGAAAAAAGCATGAATGAGATCTATGGCGATATTGTAACTCCTGAGCTGCTGGAAAAATTCCTCAGCGACCCGGTTAATGCTCCTGGGCGACTTGCTTCAAGCCCGTGGCCTGACAGGATAGAGATAGCATCAGTAGAGAAAACATCCGAAGGAGTATATAAGGTTGAGGGGACGATTATAGAGATAACCAGCACTGAGCAAGGAAGCGGAGAGGCTGCTGCAAAGAGGCCGGTAACGCTGGAAGTGAAAAAGGCGGTAGGAAAGTGGCTGATTTCATCGGTACTCATGGGCGACTACCAGACGGGCGTCAAAATTCTTTATAGGAACAGCGACTACGGATTCGCATTTTTATTGCCTAAGAGTTGGTCTGGCTACACAATAATAACCGAAAATTGGCAGGGTCAATCCCTGGAAGGCAGCACAAACGGCCAGATTACTGAAACTGGACCAAAGCTTCTCATTAGACATCCGCAATGGGTGCCGGCAAATCCGAGACAGGATATACCGATAATGGTGTTCACCATAGCCCAGTGGGACTTGGTTCAGCAGGAGAAGATGAGTGTGGGTGCAGCCCCCATGCCTCCGAGCGAACTAGGGAGAAATTCAACCTGCGTTTTTGCGCTCCCTGCACGATATAATTATGCATTTCCTGCCGGATTTGAAGAGGTTGAGCAGATTCTGGAAGAAAATCCTTTAAAACCTTTTGATTTACAGTAGACAAAACCCCCATAAATTCATTATAATGTAATAGTGATGAATTTCATGGGGGTATGGCGAAGTTGGGATCGCGCTTGAATGGCATTCAAGAGGCCAGGGGTTCGAATCCCCTTATCTCCACCA
>JAGFXP010000026.1 GCA_017861315.1 Bacillota bacterium
TGTTTGAGGAAACTATTGAAAAGGACATAGCTTTCGGTCCAAGGAACCTTGGATTGAGCGATGATGAGATAAATGACAGGGTCAGAAAAACCATGGAAATAGTCGGCCTTGACTACGAGACATTCAAGGACAAGTCGCCTTTCGAGCTTAGCGGCGGCCAGAAAAGAAGAGTCGCCATCGCTGGAGTTGTGGCGATGGAGCCCAAGGTGCTAATACTGGATGAACCGACTGCAGGCCTCGATCCGAAGGGAAGAGACGATATACTTCATCAGATAAAGGAGCTACACAGGAGGCTTAAGATAACAGTCATCCTCGTGTCCCACAGCATGGAGGATGTCGCTAAGGTGGCTGACAGGATAATTGTGATGGACAGCGGGAAGAACATTATCGACGGAAGACCTAGTGAAGTGTTCAGGGAAGTAGAAACCCTGGAAAGGGTGGGACTTGCCGTTCCGCAGGTGACATATCTTGTCAAAAGGCTCAATGCAGAGGGATTCACGATCCCTGAGGATGTATTCACCATAGAGCAGGCAAAGCAGGAAATACTAAAAAACATTAGGAGTGCAGCAAGATGATTAAGGATATTACAATAGGGCAGTATATACCCGGCGATTCATTTGTTCACAAGCTTGACCCGAGAGTCAAAATCTTAATATCTTTGGCTTATATAGTGGACCTCTTCATAGTGAACAATTTCAAGGGATATATATTTATTGTGCTCTTTACATTCATCTCAATATATATATCGAAAATCCATTTGAGATACATATACAAGGGACTTAAACCGATATTCGTCCTTATACTGATAACCGCTCTGCTGAATATATTCATGACAGGCGGAACCACAGTGGTATTCAAGTGGCAGTTCCTTACCGTATACAGGGAAGGCATCGTACTGGCCGCATTCATGGTTTTAAGGCTTGTATTCCTAATCATAGGTACTTCCCTGCTGACGCTGACGACTTCGCCCATAGAGCTCACAGACGGCATAGAGAAGCTTCTGAACCCTTTCAAGAGGATCGGAGTCCCTGCGCATGAGCTGGCAATGATGATGACCATAGCGCTCAGGTTCATTCCTACGCTGATGGATGAGACCGACAAGATAATGAAAGCACAGACTGCAAGGGGAGCGGATTTCGAGAGCGGCAACCTGGTGAAGAGGGCTAAGAATCTCATCCCAATACTGGTTCCGCTGTTCATAAGCTCCTTCAGGAGGGCAGACGAGCTGGCCATGGCAATGGAGTCCAGATGCTACAGGGGCGGAGAAGGAAGGACAAGGATGAAAATCCTTAAACTGACCGGCCGCGATTATACAGCGACTGCTGCCACCGCAGTTCTGGTTGCAGTATCAGTGATGAGCAGGTTTGTTTTCTCATGAGAAACATAAAGCTGACGCTGGAGTTTGACGGCACTTGCTATGCCGGGTGGCAGAGGCAGATAAACGGCATTGCTGTCGAGCAGCGGGTGAGGGAAGCCATAAAGAAACTTACAGGGGAAGAATCGAACCTGATAGGCTGCAGCAGGACTGACGCCGGGGTGCATGCAAGGAGATACGTCTGCAGCTTCAAGACTGGCAGCGCGATCCCAGCGGACAGGATGAAGTATGCCCTCAACAACATACTGAAGGATGACATAGTGGTCCTTGAGTCTGAAGAGGCGGAGCAGGATTTCCATGCACGCTTCAGCGCAAAGGGGAAAAGGTACACATATTCCATCTGCAACAGGGAGATGCCGCCAGCAATAGGCCGCAGCTATGTCTGCTTTTTCAAGAGGCCGCTTGATGCGGATCTGATGGCATCGGCAGCGGTTCATCTCGTTGGGAAACACGATTTCTCTTCGTTCAAGAACTCAAATTCCGTGGTTCACTCCAATGTGAGGACCATATTCAGCCTTTCCGTTTCGAGGACAGGCGACACGATAACAATCTCAGTCACAGGTGACGGTTTCCTTTACAACATGGTCCGGATAATAGCCGGCACGCTGATTGAGGCAGGTTTGGGCGACATAAGCCCCGAGGAAATAAAAACAATCCTTGAATCAAAGGACAGGAGCAAGGCTGGAAGAACTGCACCTGCATCTGGTCTTTGTCTTGAAGAAGTTTTTTATTGACACACGTGGCTGAATGTTATATAATTATTTTTGTTTGTAAAAGTATAAAAGATCCACTAGCCCCGGGTCTTTATATAGAACGTACAATTTTATGTTAAAGAATTCAGGGAGGTATATATTATGAAATCATACATCGCAAAACCAAATGAAGTTGAAAGAAAATGGTATGTTGTTGATGCTGCCGGCAAACCGCTCGGTAGAGTAGCAAGCCAGGTTGCTTCAATATTAAGAGGAAAAAACAAGCCAACATTTACACCGCACGTTGACACAGGTGATTATGTAATAATAATCAATGCAGAGAAGGTTGTTCTGACTGGTAAGAAGTTAGACCAGAAAATGCTTAGACATCACTCATTCTATCCAGGTGGATTGAAAGAGACTCCGTACAGAGTAGCTCTGGAAAAGAAACCGGAATTTGTTTTCACTGAAGCAGTTAGAAGAATGCTTCCAACAGGAGTACTCGGAAGACAGATGCTTTCAAAATTAAAAGTATACAGAGGATCTGAGCACAATCAGCAGGCTCAGAAACCTGAAGTTTTAGAGTTAAAATATTAATAGGATTCTGGAAGGAGGAAATTACAAATGGCAAAAGTTCAGTATTTTGGAACAGGAAGAAGAAAGAAATCAATCGCAAGAGTAAGACTTGTTCCTGGTGAAGGAAAAGTTACAATAAATAACAGAGACATAGAGCAGTATTTCGGATTAGAGACTCTCAGGGTTATAGTTAACCAGCCTTTAGTTTTAACTGGAACTAAAGACAGATTCGATGTTTTAGTTAGCGTATGCGGCGGTGGCTACACTGGCCAGGCTGGAGCTATCAGACACGGTATCTCAAGAGCTTTATTGAAAGCAGAGCCAAGCTTAAAGCCTGAATTGAAGAAGGCTGGATTCCTTACAAGAGACCCAAGAATGAAGGAAAGAAAAAAATACGGTCTCAAGAAGGCAAGAAAAGCTTCACAGTTCTCAAAGAGATAACATTTGCGAAGTGTACAACCCTCGGAACCCAACGGTTTCGGGGGTTTGTTGCTTTTTGAGACCCTCTGGGACCTTGCGGAATTCTGCCGGTAACTAACAGGTAACTAACAAATATAAATTGGGTCAAAGTTTAAATCTACCTAACGATTGAAGGACAATGCCACTTACTGTAAAATAGGAATAGGATAGTTTAGAAAAGCTTTTCAACATATCAATGGATCATGAAATGATGTTGCGCATTAGTAGGAAAGTGCGATTAGAAATTATTTGTATTAGTAGCGGAGGTAAAACAGATGTATGATATTTTAAATGAATGGGACAACGCTTCAAAAGAATGGATAGAATCTCTAAAAATTAATCAAGTTAGAACAAATATATTAATACCAGAGACATTAAAAATTCTTGGTGAAATAAAAGGGAAAAGAATACTTGACTTAGGGTGCGGGGAAGGTGAATATTCGAGATTATTTGCAAGTAAAGGCGCTATAGTAACAGGAGTGGATTATTCTGAAAATTTAATCAATGAAGCATTAAAACATAGTCAGACTAATGAAATTGAATATTTTGTAAGAGATGCTTGTTTTTTAGAAGGAATTGAAGATGAAAAATTTGATTTCGTTGTATCAACTATGTGTTTAATGGCAATAGAAAATATTGAATCTGCGATAAATGAAGCTTATCGTGTATTAAAACCAGGTGGTGAATTCTTAATTTCTATTTTGCATCCATGTTTTGGATTTAAAGATTATTTTAATGAAGGGCCATATCGAGAGATATTAAGTGAACATTTTGGGAAACCAATTACTTTTTGGCATAAAACATTAAGCAAAACAATCAATCCTATGTTAAATGTTGGATTTATCTTGAGATTATTATATGAACCACAATTTTCTAATGATAATTCCCAAATACCAAAAATATTACTCTTAAAATTTAACAAATAATTCTTCATAAAAACATAAAATAAGCAAAATTGGAAGTTTTTTACTTCGCATTTTTCATAAATGGTTCCCTGCCTAACTTAGGGTTATTGAAGAATTGTAGAAAATTGCGAATCAATGTAATGCTGGAGAGGAAAAAACAATGGGAAATTTCGGGGGATTTATTAACTTTTTTATTGTCTTCACATGTTTATATATCAATGTTTTGTTGTTTAGTCGAAAATTAGTAAGCAAAGGGTATAATTTGCTATTAGCAAGGATAGTTTTAGCTCTTTCTTATGCAATTGAAGTTGCTATCGTCTTGATTATTAAGAGTATTATAATTTCGCAAGAAACTCATATAATTTCAACTTCACTTATCGCTGGCATTGTAGGATTTGTAATAAGTTATGGTAGGGGATTAGATTTGCTTACAACAAGTTTTCAATTGGGCAATTTTAAAAACGCTTTTAAGGTGACACTTGAAGAAAGAGGGAGTTTGCTTTTGGCTGTAGTTGGAATAACGTTGCCTATAGCACTTGTGATTTCAATTTTATTTTTATGCAAATTGTTCGTATTCAAATAAAAGATCAATTCCTTCCGAGTATGATGATGCGAAATTCATGACATAACCTCACTTCCGGGATATCGGGACGGTTCTTCCGCACATTTAGTGCAAGTGCGGAAGAACCGTCCCCGCTATCTAGTCTTTGAATTTTGTGTCCACATGTTGGGAATCACAAAAGGGTTTGTTGTGTGATTTTCCGCAGCGGCACAGCATCAGCCTGTTTCTGGTCTCGTAATTACTTCCATCCGCAGATTCAATCGGAATGTATCCTTTGACGAAGATTCCACTGCTTACTCCTTTTTCAGGATCCTGGATTATTTCGATTGCTGGCTCGTATTCAGGTTCAAGTGCGTTTCCGGATTTTTCAACAGCTAGTAACCTTCCCGATGGGCAGTCTTTGGCAGCATGAATAGCCTCTTCTCTGCATTTTGGATTGCCTGAGATTTTTGTCAGTTCCCAGGCGTCGCCTTCTTCCCTGTGGCAAAAACGGGCAAGGGCACATCTGTGGTCATCCATTAGGTTAAGGTTTTGGCCCTCAATCAATTCAGCACGGTCATAATATTTGTCCTTCGACGCAGTTTCAGTGCCGATAAATCCTGCTTGTTCATGGGAACCATCACAAAAGGGTTTGTTTTTTGACTTTCCGCAGCGGCATAGAGCATATACTTCAGACTGCGGCAGCTTACGTCCATCTTTGAATTCATATCCTTTTCCTTTTGGGGTAATTATTTTCTCTGACAAAGGGACATTGCCTGCTACAATATATGGTCCGTTCTTTAATATTTTTATCTTCGCATTTTGCTTATTATTTTCCGTAATGAATCACAGCCTTTCAATAATGATATGTACCCATATGATTATTTTACTCTACTTGTTTTTGAATAACAATAATGTCGGGGACGGTTCTTCCGTGCATTTAGTGTAGGTGCGGAAGAACCGTCCCCGCTTTGAAGGAATTAGAAGTTTCCTGTAGAATATAGTCAGGGATAGCGAGCAGATTAAAGTGAGGTGAAGACATTGACTGAAAGGGTAGACAAAAAGTATAAAAAGAAGGCCTGGCAGTTTTCAATTCTGGGATATGTGTACATAGCTGCAATTGTGCTTGCAGTTTCGGCAACGGCAGCGCTGATAGTCTTTTCGGCGGCGAAGGCTCATGGAGCCCTGTATGTTGCCTTCAAGGTGATAACGGCTCTCGGGGTTTTCCTGTTTATCATTTTCAGAGCATTGTGGGTGAAATTTGAAAAGCCGGAGGGCATGGAGGTGAATGAAGGCAATGTCCCGGAGTTAGCGGAATTTATTGCCCAACTGGGGGCTGAAGTCGGCGGTCCTAAAAATTACAGGATACTGCTGACAGATGATCTGAATGCATCCATAGTCCAGTACCCGAGATTGGGGATTTTCGGATGGTATCAGAACTATGTCATCGTAGGTGTACCGCTGCTGATGGTAGCGTCCGTCGAGGAAATCAAGGGCATACTGGCCCATGAGTTCGGACACCTGAAGGAGACGCATGGCATCTGGGCGGTCAAGATACACAGGAACAGGGAAGTATGGATTCAGATTGTTGAAAACCTGGAAGCGAAGGATCACTGGGGAGCCTTCCTGTTCAAGAGGTTCTTTAAATGGTACCTGCCAAAGCTTGATGAATATTCCTATTCGCTGCGAAGGGAGCATGAGTTTGAGGCGGACGGAGATGCCATAAGGGTAGCCGGAAAGGATGCCTTCGGGGGAGCGCTGCTGAAGTTTGAGATATATGCAGACAGGATATCCAACTGCTTCTGGAAAGAGACCTTCATGAAGATGCAGACCTGTAATGAACCGGCAGAAGGAATATTCGAGAAAATGGCCTGTTTTCTTAAAGAAACTGTTGATGTGGGATACCAGCAAAAGGTTATTGAAAGGGAGCTTAGAGCAGCCACAGACGACCGCGACACGCATCCTTCCATCAAAGAGAGACTCAAGGCAGCCGGATATGACCCGGCATCTTTTGAGATGAGAGAAAGCGACGCAGCCGATCTGTTGCTTGGAGAAAAAAAGAATGAAATAGTACAGGAACTGAGCATAAAGTGGAAAGAAGGGATCACGCCTTTCTGGGAGCATAAATATGATGAGTTTCAGGCCCTGCAGGCCGAGCTGCGTGAGCTGGAAGCAGCAGGGGAAGACAGTGAAGGAGATTTCATGAGAGCTGCGGAAATACTGGAGGAGCTCGACAGGGAACAGGAAGCTCTCGGCAAATATGAGAAGGTGCTCGAAATCAATCCTGAGAACCTTGAAGCGCTTTTCTCCAAAGGCAGAATACTGATCGCAAATGAGGGAAGCGGCGCTGAAGGCAAAGAAATCATTGACAAAGTCATGGCGACGGATAATGAGTACAGCTACTACGGGACACGGCTTGTGTACGGATATCTCCTTCAGCAGGGTAGAAAAGAGGAGTCAAAGGCTTACTACGAAAAAGGCATGACCGAAGCCGCGAGGATTGACGAGGCTATGGAAGAACGTGATGTGCTGAAGTACAAGGATTCACTGGCACCCCATGGATTGGAGTCTGATCAGGTGGGGAGGATTATTGAACAGTTGGCCGGCATGGAGAAAATCAAGGAGTTATACCTCGTCAGAAAGGAAGTGGCTCATTATTCAGAAGTTCCGCTGTACGTCCTGGGAGTGCGCTTCAGGGGAACCCCAAGCGAAAAATATATTATGAATACCGTAAATGAGATTGCTCAAAATGTGGATTTTCCAGGTGAAACGCTGGTTGTGCCGCTGAACGGCGACAACAGCCTATATTACAGGAAGCACAAAAAAGTCGAGAATTCATTGATATTCAAGAAAAGCTGAACCGGCTGTGTCGGGGGCGGTTCTTCAGCGCATACACTGAACATGCGGAAGAACCGTCCCCGTCATTTCAGGAACAGTTAAAGGAGGCAGTCAATTATGAAAAAGGTTGCAATTAAGAAGGCGGGCGCGGATATCAAACTGTCAGTTAAGGAACTGGTCAAAGAACTTGGAGGATTTGAGAATTTTGTCGAGCCGGGCGATACAGTATTGATAAAGCCTAATTACAATACTTCGGATGCATCACCAGCTTCAACTTCACTTGACTTCCTGCAGGCTGTGGTAGAGCTCTGCTTCGAAACAGGAGCAGCAAGGGTGATCGTTGGTGAGAGCTCGACAGTTTCCGCATACAATCATTCTAGTTTCACTAGAAAGACATTGTGTGAGGCTTGCGTAGACGAGCTTGAAAAACTGCCTGAGCCGCCTGAAATATACATTTTTGACGATTATGGGTGGGTTACTAAGAACATAAAGGGTGCCAAGTATCTGAAGAAGGTATCGGTGCCTGCCATTATGGACGAAGTCGACAAGATAATCCTTCTACCGTGCTGCAAGACCCACCATATTGCTGAATACACAGGCGCACTTAAGCTTATCGTCGGCTTCATGAAACCAAAGGAGCGGATTAAGCTGCACATAGGGAACAAGGTGCAGGAGAAGGTTGCAGAGATGAACACAATCTATAAACCTGATTTGGTCATCATGGATGCCAGAAAATGCTTCATTAGCGGCGGGCCGGCTAAGGGGGAAATGCGCGAGCCGGGTCTGATTTTGGCTTCAGAAAACCGTGTGGCAATCGATATCGAGGAAGTCAATATCATACAAAGTTATGAGGGAAACTCTCTGTCGGGTCTGAAACCGGAAGAGCTGAGGCAGATCAAGCATGCCAAAGAACTTGGAATTGAATGATGGGGACGGTTCTTCCGCGGTTTCACTGAAGCCGCGGAAGAACCGTCCCCACTTTGAGGGGTATCTATTTTAAAGTGCTTAAAAAGCACGGGAGGGTACATGCCATACTCTCATTCTTTATTATGAACATTATTCAGGCCAAGCGCATCAGCAACTGCGGTCGCAGATATATTTGAAGCGCCGTCCTTAGGAAGGGATTTGCGCTTTGAAACTGCTTTGGAATGCATTTAGAAATCAACCTCGGTGCCGTAATAGCAGCATTTCAGGAGCTTCTCCATCGCTTCGGGATTTATGGCTCTCGGATTCGAACCGGTGCAGGCATCGCCTACTGCCAGTTCAGCTACGTCCGGAAGCTTCCTCAGGAATTCAGCCTCTTCGATGATGCCTCCTTCATAATCCATTATGCAGGAAGGTATATCCAGGGCCCTGTTCATGTTTTCAATGTGGGAGATCAGTGAGCTCACCAGCTCGGAGTTCGAGGTGCCTTCAAGGCCCAGGAACCTGCCTATCTCTGCATATCTGGCCTCAGCGTTGTCATCCGCGGCGTTGTATTTTATGACTTTCGGAAGATACATGGCGTTGGCGCACCCGTGAACAATATGTCCGCCGGAATAAGCGGCGCCTGTCTTGTGTGCCATTGAGTGTACGATGCCGAGCAGCGCATTTGAAAAAGCCATTCCTGCCAGACACTGCGCATTGTGCATCCTTGCCCGTGCCTCCGTGGAGCCGTTGTATGAATCCGGAAGGTACTCGCTAACCATCTTTATGGCATGAAGGGCGAGCGGATCTGTGTAGTCGCAGTTGAGGGTTGACACATAAGCCTCGATGGCATGGGTCATGGCATCCATTCCCGTGTGGGCAGTGAGCTTCTTTGGCATTGTTTCTGCAAGTTCCGGATCGACGATTGCGACATCCGGTGTTATGTTGAAGTCGGCCAGCGGGTATTTGATTCCTTTGTTGTAGTCTGTTATTACGGAGAAGGCTGTGACCTCTGTCGCTGTACCTGATGTTGAAGGTATCGCACAGAATTTTGCCTTTGTTCTCAGGCTAGGAAAATTGAAAGGTATGCATAGGTCTGCGAATGTTGTGTCAGGGTATTCGTAGAATGCCCACATGGCCTTTGCTGCATCTATAGGTGAACCGCCCCCGATCGAAACAATCCAGTCCGGCTGGAACTCGCGCATAGCTGCTGCACCCTTCATAACGGTATCGACCGACGGGTCCGGTTCGACACCTTCAAACAATTCGACCTCCATGCCTGCTTCCTGCAGGTTGGAGACGACATTATCCAGGAAGCCGAAGCGCTTCATGCTGCCTCCTCCCACAACGACGATTGCTTTGTTGCCCTTAAGGGTCTTTAGTGCGTCAAGAGATCCCCTGCCGTGATATAAATCCCTTGGTAATGTGAATCTAGCCATAATCTCATCCTCCTAAAAAAATCAACGTTCTGTCTGATTTCATATTAGCAGAGAACAGGGTTGGATACTAATATAAAAGCCTTATATCGATATTCTGATATCGATATAAGGCGGGTAAGACAAAAATAAAACAGCTGCAGGAACCGACACTCCAGCAGCTGTTTTACGTGGATTAAATTAAAAGAAATTGATGGTTTGAGTACTAACGCTGTCTTCACGGCAGAGATTTTCAAATCTGCTGTGATTTAATAATATCAGACGGCTGAAGAGGGCGGTAATATAAAAAATGCATATCGATATTCCGATATCGATATATGGGTGGAGATATTTACTCTTATCTAGAAGTATTTTTTGAATGCGACTTCGTTTTTCGCGGCATATATTTTGTCTATGAACTTCTTGTCGAGCTCAGAGAAACAGTATCCCTTCGGATAGACAAGCAGATCCTTGAACCTGTTGCCAGGCATGCAGCATGCGCGCTGGATAAGCCCGTAGCGCCTGAGCATAGCTTCCGGGACCGGGGACACCCACATGAAAGCTGTGGGGACATTCGCAAGCATATCGAACTGGCTGCATCGCTCATATACATATATCTTCTTTCTTGCGGGGCGGCCGTCCTCTTCCCTGCGGCTTTCCTTTGTCTGAAGGTAGGGGACAACAGTATCTCCGTGAACGATTTCGATGGAATCGAAGAGATCGGAGTATTCAAAAGTTTCAGCTTTAGCCAGAGGATGATTCTCTGACATCAAAGCCAGGTATTCAGATTCCCATATGAGGTCGCTGCTCAGATTCTTGTAGTCCAGGTAATCAAGGTAGTAGTTTTCATGTTTGATCTGGAAGCGGATGACACCGAAGTTGAAGCTGTTTTCTGCTATGCTTGTGATGGTGTCCAGGGAACTGGTCTCCTGTATGTCAACATCTATTTCCTTGGCTGGATCAAGAGCGGCGACGAAATCGGTGAAACCGCTAGCTATATAGCTGACCCTGGGGATGGAAACGCTGAAGCACTGCCTATCGTGGGCTTTTGGTGTGCTGAGGGACTCCATCTTGTCAAGCTCCGAAAGAATATTTCTGGCGTGAACCAGGAATTCAGACCCCTTTGCTGTAGGGACGACGCCCCTTGATGTCCTCTTAAAAATTATAATCCCCAAGGTATCCTCAAGTTCCTTAATTGCCTTGCTGAGGTTCGGCTGCGCCATGAAAAGATTCTCTGCCGCCTGTGTAATTGAACGGGTGCGGTCCACTTCGACCGCATATTTGTAGTGCAATGTGTTCATCTTTTCCGCCTCCTTTAGTCGCGCTGCTTGCTGAAGCTATCCCTAAGGTGCTTTGAAAGCAGGGCCAGGGAGGCGGCCATGTTTACATTCTGAACAAGTATGTTTTCCGGCGTGGAGAGGTGCACAGGGGCAAAATTCCATATCCCGAGGATGCCGCAGGATACAAGCTGGTCGCAGACAGCCTGCGCCTGATCGGCGGGTACAGCTATTATTGCGATATGTATATTCATCCGCCTGCAGATATCGCAAAGCTTGGAAGCAGGCAGCACTGACTTGCCGCATATGTCGCTTCCGACTATGCTGTCGTCCGTATCAAAAGCAGCAACTATATTGAGCCCGTAATTGCCGAATCCCTTATAGGAAAGAAGCGCTTTTCCCAGGGAACCGGCTCCGATAAGCACGGCATCGTCGATGTTGCGGTAGCCCAGAAATTCCTCCATATTTTCTATCAGCTCGCTGACTGAAAAACCAGACCTTGGTTTGCCCTTGGTCTTGCTTACGGCTGCAAAATCTTTTCTGACCTGAACCTCATTGAGATCCAAGCTTTCAGCTATAGCAGGCGCTGCGATGATCTCTACGCCCTCGCTGTGAAGTTTCTTAAGATACTGCAGGTAATAAGGCATGCGGTGCAGCGCCTGAGTGGATATTGATATGGAAGCTTGATCCTTTTCCTTCATTATTAAGCCCTCCCGGAACAATTAAATATTATTATATCGATATTGTAATACTGATAATGGTTCTTGTCAATCCGCAGCGATGATTTCCCGCTTCAAAACATTAAAGAAGCGTAGCCGTACCCCTTGAAGATTTGCAGTTAATATAGTATATTGATACAAAAAGGATTAGGCCAATAAGCCAATGTGCCATTTCAAAAAAGGGGGCGGTCGAGATAGATATTAAGATAGTGAAAGACAGTGGAGTTCCGTTATATATGCAGGTCAAAAAGCAGATCATGGACATGATAAAAAACGGCGATCTCAAGGTAGGCACAAAGATACCTACGGAGAGGGTTCTTTCAGAGAAGCTTGAGGTCAGCAGGAATACTATCAGCACAGCCTACAAGGAGCTTGAACAGGACGGAGTTCTCAAGTCCTATCAGGGCAGGGGGACATTCGTTGCTGAGGAAGCAAACCCTTGGAAGGCCCAGAATATAAAGGAAAAAATAATTAAATTTGTGGACCTGGGCTTTGAAGAAGCTCTCGAATCAGGGATGGACGCAGATGAATTCGTTGAGATAGTCCTCCACAGGATAAAAGAGAAAAAGGACATGATGAGCAAGATGACTGCCGTGTATGTTGAATGCAACGAGGAGCAGTCCAGGATGTTCAGCAAGCAGCTGAGCACAAGGACCAACATGAATGTGGTGCCGCTCACCATAAAGGACATTAAGGAAATGTCAAGAGAGACAGAGTCGATCCTGGAAAAATCACAAGTGATTATTGCTACCTTCAACCATGTGAACGAGATAGTTGAACTTACAAAGAGATATGACAAGGACATCATCGGGGTGGCCATAAACCCTGATCTGGAGACGATTGTCAAGATAGCCAGGTTTCCTCTGGAAACCTCCTTCGGATTCATATGCATGTCGAAGGAGTTCATGTTCAAGGCCAGAGGCGCGTTGGAAAAGGCGGGCCTTGGCAACATTGATATCGAGTATTCCAATTCGAACGACAAGAACGAACTGAAAAGGATTATTTCTAATTCCGACGTAATGATAGTTTCTCCGGGAAGGTACAGGGAGATCAGGGAGCTTGCGGGGGAAGGTAAGGATATAATCCAGTTCCTGTACGGGCTGGATGACGGCTCCGTCAAAGCTCTCAAATCAAAGATCGTGGAATTGAAAGGGAACAGATAATCCCTTAAGGAGGAGGCCCGGTATGGAAAAGTTCAGATGGTCAGATGAAAAGTTCGCCCAGGAGAGGGTGAAAGTCTCAGTTGATTTTCCTCAAGGCGAGGAAATAAACCTTATAGAATCAACAGAATACCTTCACGATATGCCGATACACAGGAGCTGCAGCTACAAGCTGAAGGCGGCTCGGGACAAGGGGCTCACACTGCTGCAGTCAGGAATGTCCGGCGATATCATGAGTGCTGCCCCTGGCGGGAAAACCACCAGTGAACTGAGGCGGCTGTTCGATGAGCTTGATATGCCCGTTCAGGGGAAGATTACCGGACCTGATTTGAAAGTGCAGTGCGAATTGCTGTGCGCCTCGGGCTGGACTTCAATCGCTGGAGGAGGGATTTCGTACAATGTGCCATATGAAGGGGACTTCACGCTTGAACAGTCACTGAAGGACTGGCAGTATTGCGACCGACTTGTCAGCTTCTACGATGAGTGCGGCATCCCGATCAACAGGGAAACCAGCGTGCCCCCTTCAGAAATCCTCGTGCCGCCAAGCATTTCAAACGCAGTCTCAATTATCGAAATGCTTATGGCTGCCGGACAGGGTGTGAAGGATATCACGCTTGCGCAAAGGCAGTACGGGAACATGAACCAGGATGTGGCTGCAATGATGGCTCTCAGGGAACAGGCCGAAGAGTACAGACTGTTTTTCGGGTTCAAGGACCTGGTGTTTACTGCTTCAATGCATCAGCTGAAAAGCGAGTTCAAAGAGGATGAGTCTCTGGACGGTGCCGGCGCCGCTTACGGCTCAATGACAGCCGCGATGGCTGGGGCAGACAAGGTTGTGCTCGAATGGTCAGGCGCATCTGAAGCAAAAAATCTTCTCAACATGCTATACGGCCAGAGGCTTCCGCTGTCAAAGGAGCTGGAAACCGAGATTGCCATAATAAAGGCTGAAACCAAATGCATAATAAGCAGGGTGCTGGAAGCAGCGCCAGGGGATCTGGCTTCCGGCATCATCAAATCCTTTGAAACGGGTGTGCTCGATCTGCCGTCAGCACCGGCAGGGTACTGCCTTGGTGAACTGACAACGGGAAGGGACAGGCTCGGTGCTGTGAGGTACCTTAACGCTGGCAGAATACCTTTGAGCGACGAACTTAAAAGGTTCAACAAGAGAAAACTTCAGGAGAGAGACGAGATTGAAAGGGGAAAAGATTCATGAAAGAAATACACGCAGATGTTATAAGGGATTCCGTAAAAAAGCTTTGCATAGATGCAAATTATTTTCTGCCGGCGGATGTTAAAGACGCGATCAAGAAAGCTCAGGCAGAAGAAACTTGGCCGGTGGCAAAGGACATCCTTGAAAAAATAATTGAGAATGTTGAGATTTCAAGGGACGAAAACGTACCGATGTGCCAGGATACGGGGATGGCATGCGTATTCATAGAGATCGGCCAGGATGTACATGTTACAGGAGGAAGCATAGAAGACGCCGTCAATGAAGGTGTCAGGCTCGGATATGCGGAAGGATACCTCAGGAAATCCGTCGTCAAAGACCCGATAAACAGGGTAAATACAGGTGACAACACTCCCGCGGTGATATACTACGATATGATGCCCGGAGACAAGCTTAAAATCATGGTGGCACCCAAGGGCTTCGGCTCGGAAAACATGAGCCGAATAATGATGCTCAAGCCGGCGGACGGCATTGAAGGCGTCAAGGAATTCATATTGAAAACCGTTAAGGAAGCGGGGCCGAACCCGTGTCCGCCTGTGGTCGTGGGAGTCGGCATAGGCGGAACCTTTGACAGGGCAGCTCTTCTTGCTAAAAAAGCCCTGACAAGATCCCTTTCGGTAAGGAATGAGGATCCTTTCTACAGGGAACTCGAGGAGGAGCTGCTCCAGCAGATAAACGCTTTGGGAATAGGACCCCAGGGGTTCGGCGGAAAAACCACCGCACTTGCAGTGAACATCGAGACATTCCCAACCCATATCGCGGGGCTGCCGGTGGCAGTAAACATAAACTGCCACGTGACAAGACACAAAGAAATAACATTGTAATGGAGGATAGATTCACATGGATATAAAAATACATACCCCGCTCACTGAAGATAAGGTCAGAAGCCTCAAGGCCGGTGACAGGGTGCTTATTTCCGGAGTCATATATACGGCAAGGGATGCTGCCCATAAGAAACTGGTTGCCCTTCTTGATGAGAACAAGGAGCTCCCGATCGATGTCAAGGATTCAATTATATATTACGTGGGGCCAAGCCCTGCAAAGCCAGGCAAGCCGATAGGATCAGCAGGGCCTACAACAAGCTACAGGATGGATCCGTATGCCCCAAGATTGATGGACATAGGGCTCAGAGGGATGATAGGCAAGGGGAGCAGGTCGCAGGAGGTTAAGGAATCCATCAAGAAGAACTGCGCAGTTTACTTTGCCGCCATAGGCGGTGCAGCTGCCCTCATGGGAAGGGCTGTCAAAAAGTCCGAGCTTGTGGCATACGAGGAGCTTGGATCGGAAGCTATCAGAAGGCTCGAGGTCGAAAATCTCCCCGCCATGGTCGTCATAGACTGCCAGGGCAATGACCTTTACGAAATCGGACAGAGAGAGTATCTTAATTCCTTAAAATAAAGTATAATGAAGTAATAGACAATTTCATTCACGTATCGTTGGGAGGGATTTTATGAAAGTAGGCATTCCAGCTTCGCCGGGGTATGCTATTGGCCGCGCACTCATAAGAGGGAGCTACCAAAGTAAAATCATACAGAAAAAAATAAGCAACGTAATCTCTGAAAAAGAGAGGTTATACAAAGCCATAAAGAAAACGAGGCAGCAGCTGACAGAAATAAGGGACAGGGTCACCGAGGATCTGGGCGAAGGGAACGCAGCAGTTTTCGAGGGCCATCTGGTCCTGCTGGAAGACCCCGAATTCATCGGTGCAGTTGAGAGCAACATCGAGTCGAATATCGTGAACGCGGAAAAGGCCATGCAGGAAGTCATGGATATGTACATATCGATTTTTGATTCAATGCAGGATGATTACATGAAGGCCAGGTCCGCAGACATAAAGGATGTAGGGACCAGGATCCTGTCGAACCTGCTGGGAATGGCGATGGGCGGCCTTGAAACCTCAAAGAAGGATACCATTGTAGTAGCACATGACATGACTCCATCCGAAACAGCCCAGCTGAACCAGGGGAACGTCATCGCATTTGTAACGGACATGGGAGCAAAGACGTCTCACAGCTCCATAATGGCAAGGAGCATGGGGATTCCTTCAGTGACTGGGCTGAACGATATAACGAAAATCGTGAAAAATGGTGATGTTCTCATCGTAGACGGCGTTCTTGGGCAGGTGCTTATCAATCCTGATATCGTGACACTGAATGAGTATCGCCAGAAAAAAGAGGCATATGAAAAAGAGAAGGAAGAGCTTAAAAGCCTTAAAAACATAACGGTCTCGACCAAATCGGGAAAGAAGATAAGGGTCGGAGGCAACATAGGCAAATCCCAGGAGGTCGACTTTGTGCTCGAAAACGGCGGCGATGAAATCGGGCTTTTCAGAACAGAGATTCTCTATCTCGACAGGGACAAGCTTCCGACAGAAAAAGAACAGTTCGAAGAATACAGATCAGTGGTGCAGAAAATGCAGGGCAAGGCTGTCATAATCAGGACCCTTGATATCGGAGGAGACAAACACCTCTCATATCTTCATATTCCGGAGGAAACGAATCCGTTCCTCGGGTACAGAGCGGTCAGGCTTTGCCTTGACAGGAAGGATATCTTCAAGGTGCAGCTGAGGGCTCTTCTCAGGGCTTCCGCCTATGGAAACCTGAAGATAATGATCCCTATGATATCCATCGTTGAAGAGTTCCTTGAAGTAAAGGCGATCATCGAGGAATGCAAGCGACAGCTTGATAACGAGTACCTGGATTACGACCACGACATAGAAGTCGGAATAATGGTTGAAGTCCCTGCTGCTGCGGTTTGTGCAGACGAGCTGGCGAAGCATGCGGATTTCCTCAGCATAGGGACGAATGACCTCATACAGTACACTTTCGCGGCGGACAGGGGTAACGAGAATGTCTCCTATCTTTACAATCCGATGCATCCTGCAATACTCAGGCTCATCAAGATGACCATAGATGCCGCCCACAAGGAAGGCAAATGGTGCGGGATGTGCGGAGAGATGGCTGCTGACGAAGAGGCCATAAGGATCCTCATCGAATACGGGCTCGACGAATTTTCGATGAACTACTCGTCTATCCTGAAAGTGAAGAAGCTTATCCTTGAAATGTAGCTGCATAAATAAAATATAGGCAGCCGTAAAGGCTGCAAGGAGGAAAAGAATATGGTAAACGTGATTAATGATTCAAACTTCGGACAGGAAATAAGCAAGGGTGGCAAGCCGGTTATAGTTGATTTCTGGGCTGCATGGTGCGGACCTTGCAAAATGTTGTCCCCTGTTATCGATGAGCTTGCAGGTGAATATGGAGACAAGGCTGCTTTCTACAAATTGAACGTAGATGAAAATCCTGTGACCTCAATGAAGTTCAACGTGAGCAGCATACCTACCGTGATCATATTCAAAAACGGCGTTGTTGCAGAAACACTTGTCGGATTCAGGCCTAAGCAGGCGTTCAAAACTGCCATCGACAAGTACCTATAAGCCGTGAACGGAGGTCTGAAATGGACAACAGATATGACATTGCAATAATTGGAAGCGGGCCTGCAGGGCTTTCGGCTGCAGTTAATGCAAACATAAGAAACAAAAGCATAATCATATTCGGCAACTCTGAGCTGAGCCACAAGCTGGTGAAAGCGCCCAAGATAAACAACTATCTGGGGTTCCACGACGTTACAGGGACGGAGCTCAAGGAAAAGTTCCAGCAGCACATAGAAGCGATGGGTATTAAGCTGACGAGCGAGAAAGTCAATACTGTGTACGCCATGGGCGATTATTTTGTGCTGCAGGTGAACGAAAAGATGTACGAAGCCAGAGCGGTGATAATAGCAACAGGCATAGAGTTCACGAGACCGCTTAAGGGTGAAGCCGAGTTCCTTGGGAAGGGAGTAGGCTACTGCGCAACCTGCGACGCGCCGCTCTACAAAAGCAAAGTGGTATCCATAGTAGCCTACAGCAAGGAAGGCGAAGAGGAAGCAAACTTTGTAAGCGAGCTGGCTAGCAGGGTGTACTATATCCCGATGTACAAGGGGGAATACAAACTGAACTCAAACATCCATGTCATCAAGGAGATACCTCTTGAAATCCTGGGCGGGGACAAGGTCGAGACACTCAAGCTCAACAACACAGAGCTTGCAACCGACGGCATATTCCTTCTTAAGGACAGCGTGGCTCCAGATCAGCTTGTTCCGGGGCTGCTAATCGAGGAAGGGCACATTAAGGTTGACAGAAGCATGAAGACAAACATAGAAGGCTGCTTCGCCGCAGGAGACTGCGCAGGAAAGCCATATCAGTATCTGAAATCCGCAGGCGAAGGCCAGGTTGCAGCACTCAGCGCTGTATCGTACCTGGATTCAAAAAAACAAGGTTAAGAAAAAGGTGCAGCAAATTATTTTTGCAGCACCTTTTTGCGTCTATGAAAAAATTATTAATAATATTAAGCCCTCGATACTAAAAATAATAAATAGTGTATAATGAAAATGTATATTGTAAACGCAAGGGGTGGAAGCAGTGGACCTGATAAACATAATACTGGATTCAATTAAAAATATGACTTTAATATCGGTTATAGACATACTTGTTGTAACCTATATATTCTATAAGATATACATGCTCATCAAAGAGACGAGGGCTGAACAGCTGCTTAAAGGTATAATCCTGTTGGTCATACTCATACCTATCAGCAGCGTACTCAACCTGACCATGCTCAACTGGATCCTTACAAAAACACTGACTATCGGAGTCCTTTCTATTGTTATCATATTCCAGCCGGAAATCAGAAGGGTGCTGGAGCAGCTGGGAAGGACAAGCTTTCTGGATAAAGCGTTCATGGAGGACGACGTGAAGCTTGAAAAGACAGTCGCGGAAATAGCAGCTGCGACCGAAAACCTGTCAAAGAGCAAAACAGGCGCTTTGATGATTATAGAGCAGCAGACGGGGCTGCAGGACATAGCTAATACAGGAATAAGGCTGGACGCCGAGATCTCGGCAGCTCTTCTTGAAAACATTTTTGTAGAGAACACACCGCTCCACGACGGGGCGACAATAATAAGGAATGACAGGATACTGTCTGCCGGGTGCATACTTCCGCTTACCAGCAGCAGAGATTTTAACAAAAAACTGGGAACAAGGCACAGAGCCGCCATCGGCATGTCCGAAAGCTCGGATGCCATAGTGATAATCGTTTCCGAAGAGACAGGCACCATATCGCTGGCTGTAAACGGAAACCTCACAAGAAATTATGACGGCGCCAAGCTGAAGAACATCCTCAAGAGGATAATAATAAAGAGGATTCAGAAAAAATCGCCAATAAGGGAGCAAATAAAACGATGGATGGGAAAAACAAGAAAGGACAGTTAATCGTAAAAGCATGCTGCGTCATAGCTGCTTTTATGTTGTGGTTATACATATATAATTTTGAAAATCCCGTGATGGATAAGGTGATCACCGTTCCGGTGAGCATCGTCAACCAGGATGTGCTTGCGCAGTCCAAGCTCTCACCGGTCATAGAAAATGAAGTGGAAATTAAAATCACGGTGAGAGGCAGTGTTTCGGAAATAAATGGCCTTAGCACGGGGGACTTTGACCTGCAGGCAGACCTGGCGACCGTCGGCGTCAAGAAAGGTTTGAATGAGATTCCCGTGACGGTCGAAAAAAAGCCGTCTGAAATCAAGATTACTAATGCCGACAGCCTTTTCATTACGGTAAGTGTAGATGATATGGTGGAGAAGACCGTTCCGGTAAAGGTGGTCTTGGAAGGGGAAGCCCGCAGCGGCTATTACGTGCTGAAGCCTGAGGCCGAGTACAAGGAGGCAACCATCAAGGGGCCCTCGAAGCAGGTCAGCTCAGTGGATTTCGCAGTTGCCAGGTGCGACATCAGCGATTACTACAAAAACATGAGCGTGCAGTCAAAACTTAAGGCCGAATCGGCGGGCGGATCCGTATACAGCTATCTTCAGGTAGACCCTGAGGAGCTGGATCTCACGCTGCAGGTAAAAAAGACAAAAACGGTGGCGGTCAATGTAAAGGCAAGCGGTGATCTTGCAGCCAGCGGAATAAAAACGATTCTTCCTGCTGCTGATAAGATAACCATAGCCGGAGATGAAATCCAGCTGCAGAGTATTTCGGGAATAGATACAGAGATTGTGGATATAATAAGCCTTAACGGGGCAAAAACCATTGATGCAAAGCTGGTAGTGCCTCAGGGAGTTACTTTGATAGGAAATACCGGAGCAGTCAAGCTCAACATAACCTATATTGAGAAGTCTGAGAAGACGCTCGACCTCCCTGTGACCATAAAGAATCTGGCGGCCGATATGAACGCATCGCTTGAGCAGACAAACGCAAGCGTAACAATATCAGGCTCGGCTGAAGCGGTAGGCAGCATCACTGCCGATAAAATCGGATGCTATGTGGACCTTAACGGACTGCTGCAGGAGGGTGTGCAGCAGGTGAAGGTGACTCTCATACTTCCGGAAGGGATTTCAAAAATATCCGTGAATCCCGAGAGCATAAACGTGACACTCAAGAAAAATGAAAGCGGAGGACAGTAAATACATGTCAATCAAGATTAACAATATAAGCCTGGGACTTGAAGAGGAGGAACAGGAGCTGAAAGCGAAAGCCGCGAAGAAACTGCGCCTTTCGGAAGACAAAATCCGGAGGATGAACATCCTTAAGGAGTCGGTGGACGCCAGGAAAAAGGACAATATCAGATTCAATTACTCCCTTGAGGTTATAGTTGAGGATGAGGAACAGCTTGTGGGAAGGCTGAGGGACAAGGACGTGCTTCTATACAAGGCTGATGAAAAAGAAGAGATCGTCTTCGGCGACAAGAAACTCACATCAAGGCCTGTTGTCGTAGGCATGGGCCCGGCAGGAATGTTTGCCGCGCTTGAACTGGCGAGAAACGGTTACAGACCCCTCGTTATTGAAAGAGGGGAGGCGGTTGAACAGAGGGATGAATCTGTAAAAACCTTCTGGGAAAGGGGCGTCCTTAATCCGGAATCAAATGTACAGTTCGGTGAAGGCGGTGCAGGAACGTTTTCGGACGGAAAGCTTACAACGAGGATCAAGGACTGCAGGTGCGACCATGTGCTGAAGGAATTCGTCGAGGCAGGTGCGCCCGCCGAGATAGTCTATTCGGGTAAGCCTCACATAGGCACTGACGTGCTTAAGGTCGTGGTCAGGAACATCCGCAAAGAGATAGAGAGGCTTGGGGGCACAATACTGTTCAGCCATAGGCTTGAAGATATAAACATAGAGAACAACAAAATAAAATCTATAGTTGTAAACGGCGAAGAGATAACCTGCCAGGCGCTGCTGCTTGCCATCGGCCACAGTTCGAGGGACACATACGAGATGCTCTTTGGCAAGGGTATCATGCTTGAGCAGAAGCCATTCGCTATAGGCGTAAGGATCGAACATTCACAAAAGCTGATAAATGAAAGCCAGTATGGCAGGAATGCAGGCCATCCAAAACTCAAGGCTGCTGATTACAGGCTTACGCATACCTGCGCGGATTCGAAGAGGGCTGTATACAGCTTCTGCATGTGTCCGGGCGGAGAGGTCGTCGCAGCTGCCTCGGAAGAGGGGCTCCTGGTTACAAACGGCATGAGCGACTACAGCAGGGATAAGGATAATGCAAATTCGGCCATAGTCGTATCTGTGGGAGGAGGAGATTTCAAGAGCAGTTCTCCTCTCGCAGGCATGGAGTTCCAGAGAAATTACGAAAGGCTGGCATTTGCTGCAGGCGGAGGTGATTATCTGGCTCCAGTCCAGCTTGCAGAGGATTTCCTCAATGACAGGATTTCCACAAAGCTGGGAAATGTATCCCCGACTTACACCCCTGGATACAGATTCGCAGACATGAGGGGATGCCTTCCCCCATACATAATTGAATCTTTGAAAGAGGGGCTTATTCATTTTGATAAAAAAATTAAAAATTTTTCTGATGAAAACTCAGTGCTTACAGGCATAGAAACGAGGACTTCTGCACCCCTGAGGATACTCAGGAATCAGAATTTCCAAAGTTCAAATGTGGCAGGATTGTTCCCGAGCGGCGAAGGCGCAGGTTTTGCGGGCGGCATCATATCTTCGGCAGTCGACGGTATAAAGAGCGCGGAATGGATAATGAGAGAATTCTCGGCATAAGAAAAAATATTCTGAAAATCGCATAGTACAGCATTTTTTCTGATATGATGGTGATATAGGCTAAATATAATTATGGAGGGGTAATTACATGGCTGATGAATATTTGATCCTGGTTCTAAACCCGGGGTCAACGTCTACTAAGATTTCTCTTTTTTTGAATGAGGAATGCTTGGCAACGGAAAATTTATCTCACAGTGTCGAGGAGATAAAGCAGTTCCCTACGATTTTCGATCAGAAAGACATGAGGACAGAAGTGATCCTGAAGTGGCTTGAAAAGCACAATTACAAGATCAATGATTTGTCTGCAGTTGTCGGCAGAGGCGGTCTTCTAAGGCCGATTCCGGGAGGAACCTATAAGGTTACCGACATGATGCTTGAAGATCTGAAAATCGGATACCAGGGACAGCATGCTTCTAATCTCGGCGGGATAATTGCGAACAGCATTGCAAAGCAGGCAAACATACCTGCTTACATTGTCGATCCTGTTTCTGTTGATGAGTACGAAAACGTTGCCAGAATATCAGGGATTCCTGAAATCCCTAGAAAATCACTGGTGCATGCACTGAACATCAAAGCCGTGACCAGAAAGGTATGCGAGGACAAGAATCTGGCATACGACAACAGCGGATTCGTTGTTGCACATCTGGGCGGCGGAATAACCGTTGCATCCGTGAAAAACGGAAGAATAATCGACTCGGTCAGCGCAAACGACGAGTCATCCTTCTCACCGGAAAGAACCGGCGGATTGCCTGTCGGAAGCCTGGTAGAGATTGCTTACAGCGGAAAATATACTTATGCAGAGCTGATAAGGAAGACCATTGGCGGCCAGGGCGGATTCGCAGCATACCTGGGAACAAATGACGGAAGAGAAGTTAACAGGAGAATAGATGCCGGCGACAAAAGAGCTGAATTCATTCTTGAAGCAATGGCATATCAACTAAGCAAAGATATCCTCGCCATGTCCGTAGTTCAAAAGGGCAGGCTAAATGGAATCATTCTAACCGGAGGCCTGGCCTATAACCAGAAGCTCACGGATTTGATTACTGAGAGGGTAAGTTTTGTCGCGCCTGTAATCCTTGTGCCGGGAGAAAACGAAATGCTGGCCTTGATGCAGGGAGCGCTGAGAGCTCTCAGAGGTGAAGAAGAACCAAAATTATATGATAATGAGGTGTTGGTATGATTAAAAATTTTGACGAAGTATTAAGCATGGCTCAGAGCCAGAGCACTAAAAAGGTTGCTGTAGCGGTTGCTCAGGACAAACCGGTTTTGGAGGCAATAAAGGACGCCTGCGAAATCGGACTTGTTGAAGCTGTTCTGGTAGGCAACAAGGATAAGATAGAGGAAGTAGCAAAAGAAATAAACCTGGACCTGAGCAAATTCGAGATAATACACGAGGCAGATGCTGCGAAAGCAGCGCTTATAGCTGTTGAGCTTGTTTCGACAGGCAAGGCTGACATGGTGATGAAGGGACTCGTTGATACAGCAAACTTCCTCAGGGCAGTGCTGAACAAGGAAAAAGGTCTCAGGACAGGAAAGCTGATGTCACACGTTGCAGTATTTGAAGTGCCTGGTATAGACAGGCTGCTCTTCATAACCGACGCGGCATTCAACATGTATCCGCAGCTCAAAGAGAAGATCGACATAGTCAACAACGCAGTTACAGTTGCAAAGGCTGTTGGAATTGATACTCCGAAGGTTGCGCCTGTTTGCGCAGTCGAGGTTGTGAACCCTGACATGCCGGCAACTCTAGATGCGGCAATGCTTTCAAAGATGTGTGAGAGAGGCCAGATAAAGGGATGCAAGATAGACGGACCGCTCGCCCTCGACAATGCACTGTCTGTAGAAGCTGCACATCACAAGGGCATAACAGGAGAGGTTGCTGGTCAAGCCGACATACTCCTCATGCCTAACATAGAGGCAGGAAACATAATGTACAAGACACTTTCATACACAACCAGCAGCAAGAGCGGAGCACTACTTGTGGGAACTTCAGCGCCGGTTGTCCTGACTTCAAGAAACGACAGCCACGAAACTAAAATGAATGCAATTGCACTTGCAGCGCTCGTTGCTGAATTATTAAAGAAATAACCATATTTGGGAGGGGTAAAATATGTCATACAAAGTATTAGTAATAAATCCTGGTTCAACTTCAACAAAGATAGGTGTTTATGAAGATGAGACACCGGTTCTGGTTGAGACGCTGAGACATTCTGCGGAGGAAATAGGCAAATACGCAACAATATTCGACCAGTACGAGTTCAGGAAGGATGTCATACTTAAGGTGCTCGCAGATAAAAACTTCGACGTGAAGGAGCTCGGCGCAGTAGTAGGAAGAGGCGGACTGCTCAAACCCGTTGAAGGCGGCACATACGCTGTAGATGAAAAAATGCTTGAAGACCTTAAAGTCGGAGTAATGGGACAGCACGCTTCAAACCTGGGCGGAATAATCGCAGACGAAATCGCCAAGTCACTCAACATACCTGCATTCATAGTTGACCCTGTTGTTGTCGACGAGCTGCAGGATGTTGCAAGGATATCCGGAATGCCTGAAATAGAGAGAATGAGCATATTCCACGCTCTGAACCAGAAGGCTGTGGCAAGAAGATATGCTATGGAACACGGCAAGGATTACGATGACGTGAACCTCATAGTAGTGCATCTGGGCGGAGGAGTATCTGTAGGAGCGCACAAGAACGGCAGAGTTATAGATGTAAACAACGCGCTTGACGGAGAAGGCCCTTTCTCACCTGAGAGATCAGGCGGAGTACCTGTAGGAAGCCTGGTTGAGCTTTGCTTCAGCGGCAAGTTCACTCTTGCAGAAATTAAGAAGAAGATCACAGGAAGAGGCGGAATGGTCGCTTACCTGAACACCAACGACTTCATTGAAATAGAGAAGAAAGCCCTGGGCGGCGATAAGGAATATAAGCTGATATTCGACGCTTTCGTATACCAGGTTGCCAAGGAGATAGGTAAAAATGCGGCAGTTCTTGCAGGACAGATTGACGCAGTGATCCTTACAGGCGGAATAGCATACAGCAAGCCTGTTGTTCAGGGGATAAGCGAAATGGTTTCGTTCATAGCTCCTATAGTTGTATACCCTGGAGAGGATGAACTGCTTGCCTTGGCACAGGGCGGCCTGAGAGTCCTGAAGGGTGAAGAAAGCGCAAAAATTTACTAGAAGGAAAAATTTGTTTTAGAGGATTTTGGAAGTTAAATATGATAAAATATATATGGGCTGATGTTTCAGCCCATATATTAGAAGGTTCATGAATACGATTTCATAATCCTGATAGAGGTGATATATTTGAGTAGAATCAGAGTTTTCACAGGGCATTTCGGCAGCGGCAAGACCGAGATTGCGATCAATTACGCGATATACCTTGCGAAGCAGGGACACAAGGTAGCCATAGTCGATATAGACATTGTGAACCCTTATTTCTGCACAAGGGACGTCAAGGGAGTGCTGGACAGCCATGGGATAAGGCTGATATGTGCAGACCCCAACCTCTCCAACGCGGAGCTGATGGTGGTGCCTGCAGAGGTCAAGGCTATATTCAACGACAAAAGCTACGAGGTAGTCGTGGATATCGGAGGGGATGACCAGGGCGCTGTAGTACTCGGAATGTACAACAGATATTTCAAAGAGGAGCCTTACGACATGTACTTTGTCGTGAACAACA
>JAGFXP010000088.1 GCA_017861315.1 Bacillota bacterium
TCGCTGACGGCGTCCTTCTTGATTTCGACATTGCCTGTAGCATATTTCCAGTTTTCATGCTCAGGCAGCTGCGTTTCAAGCGGCTTCATCTCCAAAGCTTTTTCCTTCGCAGGGCATACGTTCACGCAGCTTCCGCAGCCGGTGCAGTCGTAGGGGGATATCTGGATCCTGAACCTGTATTTCTCAAGACCTTTTCCGGCGGCTTTAAGGGAAGTTAAGCCGGAAGGAGCGCTGCCCGCTTCCTGTTCGTCAAGAAGGAACGGCCGTACAGCCGCATGAGGGCAGACGTATGAGCACTGGTTGCACTGAATGCAGTTCTCCATCTTCCATTCCGGGACGTCGACCGCAGTGCCGCGCTTCTCGTATGCTGTTGTTCCAGAAGGCCACGTTCCGTCAGGTATGTTTTTGTACATGGACACGGGCAGGGAATCTCCTTCCTGCCTGTTAATCGGGATAACAACATCCCTTATGAACTCAGGCAGGGCCGAAACATCCTTTTCCTCTATGCTGGCGTGCGCCCATGACTCAGGTATATCGACCCTGACCAGGTTTTCCATGCCTGCATCGATAGCCGCACAGTTCATATCGACAATGGCCTGCCCTTTCTTTTCATAGGTTTTCCTGACCGCCCCCTTCATATGATCAACTGCTTCACCGACCGGTATGATGTCCACCAGCTTGAAGAATGCAGACTGGAGGACTGTGTTGGTTCTTCCGCCCAGCCCCAGTTCCCTTGCTATTCTGATTGCGTCGATTATATATAGCTGTGCCTTCTTCTCCGCCAGGGCTTTCTTCATGGAGCCTGGCAGCCTGCTTTCCAGTTCTTCTTTGCCCCACGGGCAGTTGAGGAGAAACACGCCTCCTTCCTTGAGATCCCTGACAAGATCGTACCTGTCGACGTAGGAAGGGTTATGGCAAGCGACAAAATCGGCCTTGTTTACAAGATAGACCGAGCGTATCGGGTTCTTTCCGAAACGCAGATGTGACTGCGTAAGCCCGCCTGACTTCTTTGAGTCGTAAACGAAGTAAGCCTGGGCATAGAGGTCAGTATTTTTTCCAATGATCTTTATTGTATTCTTGTTCGCCCCCACTGTTCCGTCGGAGCCGAGCCCCCAGAGCTTGCAGCTGGTACAGCCTTCCGCAGGGATGATTATCCCGTCATTAACGGGCAGGGACAGGAAAGTGACGTCATCCTCTATACCGACAGTGAAGTTGTTCTTAGGTTCGGCTGATGCCAGGTTCTCATACACTGCCATGATATGCGCGGGAGTTGTATCCTTCGATGCCAGTCCGTAGCGTCCTCCAATCACAGTCATCGGTATTTTCTTTTTAAAATATACGTTCACAACGTCCTGGTAAAGAGGCTCACCCATGGAACCCGGCTCCTTCGTCCTGTCCAAAACGGCTATCCTGTCTACTGTTCCCGGGACCGAATCAATGAAGTGTTCCATTGAGAAGGGCCTGTAGAGATGGACGTTTATCATCCCGACCTTTTTACCCGTGGAAACCAGGTAATCCACTGTTTCCTTGACGGTGTCTGCCACGGAGCCCATTGCTACAAGGAGATCAGTAGCGTCGTCAGCCCCGTAGTATTCAAACAGCCTGTAGTTTCTGCCGGTCAGCCTGTTTATCTCATCCATGTACCCTGACACTATGGACGGCAGAGCTGCGTAGTAATTGTTGCAGGCTTCCCTTCCCTGGAAAAACACGTCCGGATTTACGGTTGTCCCCCTTGTCACAGGATGCTCAGGGTTGAGCGAGTTCCTTCGGAAGCGGTTGATGGCTTCCAGGTCGACCAACCCCCTTAAATCATCATAGTCCAGCGCTTCGATTTTCTGAATCTCGTGCGAAGTCCTGAATCCGTCAAAGAAGTGAAGGAACGGTATCCTCCCTTTTATAGCTGAGAGATGCGCCACCGCTGCCAGATCCATTACCTCCTGGGGATTCGATGACGCGAGCAAAGCAAACCCCGTCTGCCTGCAGGCCATTACATCCGAATGGTCGCCGAAAATTGACAGAGCGTGCGCCGATAATGTTCTTGCGCTTACATGGAATACCCCCGGAAGAAGTTCTCCGGCGATTTTATACATGTTCGGTATCATCAGCATAAGCCCCTGGGACGCCGTGTAGGTCGTGGTTAGCGCTCCCGCCTGGAGAGCTCCGTGAACCGCCCCGGCCGCTCCTCCTTCGGACTGCATCTGAACGACGTCTACCGTCTGTCCGAAAATATTTTTCAAGCCTTTTGCCGACCAGTCGTCCACATATTCGGCCATGGCCGAGGAAGGCGTGATTGGAAATATGCCAGCCACCTCCGTGAATGCGTAAGATGCATAGGCCGCGGCCTGGTTTCCGTCCATTACTTCAATTTTTTTCGACATGCTTTTACCTCCATTGTATGTTTTGTGTACTGCAGTCATATTAAAGCAAAACCCGTGCCAAAAGCCTTCGCAGACAGCGGCATCCCCGCAGCCCTTGTTTTTCAACGGTTCCGGTCACAAGCTATCTTCCAGGATGACCTGCCGCTTATTTTTTGAACCGTTTTTGCACATAGCTTGATTGATTTTAGGTTCATTCTCTGTTATGTTTAAGTAAAGAAAAAACGAAAGGAGATAAAACATGAAGTATCTTCAACATGCGTTTTTTATGGATCAGAGCGGGATGCTGTTTTCCTGCGACGAGGACGGCGAGGACTTCCTGCGTTCCATAGATATCGATTCCTTCTACACGCATCTTCATTGCATCCGCTTGAACGCTGCAAGCACGGCATCGACTGTTATAATCAGCAACACAAGCTACAGCCTACGCCTGATTCCGGTGAGTTCCCTGGCAGGAAACGAGGAGCATGATATCCTGGGGCAGCTGAAGGAAGGCTACGTAATCATACTGCAAAACCAGTCCTTCTTCTCTTCGATAATTCAGAAACTTAACAACGTCCACTTCCAGGAGGAGCGGTATGAAGAGATCCTTGATACATACTCAGACGGCATTTTTATAACAAAAGCCGACGGAACGGCCCTTTTCAGCAATTCGAGGTATGAAGAAATAACTTGCATAGACCACGACAACATTATCGGCAAAAGCGTTTACGCGATGGAATCCAAAGGGCTTTTCACCCCTTTGGTCACTCCCAAGATATTGGAGACAAAAAGAGACTATACGGTATTCCAGGCCTTCAAATCCGGAAACCATGCTGTCATATCTGGCTCTCCAATCTATGACACGCTTGGGAACACAATCATGATTCTGATCTGCGTGACGCCTCTCACCAACGACCAGCTTATCGGAATCTCAAAGGAATTTTTCAAACCTTCCTCAAAGCCAAGAGTGGGGCTTAATCAGGATAAGCTGATCGACGTGATCGCCGAGAGCGATGAGATGCGCCAGGTCGTCCAGGATATCCTGAAAATCGCACATTATGATGTACCCATACTGATCTTGGGGGAATCCGGTACAGGCAAGGAAGTTTTTTCTTCTATCCTGCACGCCTCAAGCAAGCGAAGGTTCTGCCCTTTTATAAAGGTCAACTGCAGCGCCATCTCACCTACCCTGCTTGACGCCGAGCTTTTCGGCTATGAAGCAGGCGCTTTCACAGGCGCATCGCCAAAGGGAAAAGCGGGACTTTTTGAAACTGCCGACAACGGGACCCTTCTTCTCGACGAGATCGGAGACATGCCCCTTGACACACAGGCTAAAATACTTCGGGTGGTTCAGGATGGCGAGATCTACCGAGTCGGAGGCTGGAAGCCTGTCAAGGTCAACACCAGGATCATCGCTGCCACGAATAAAAACCTTAAAAAAATGGTAGCGGACGGAACTTTCCGCAACGACCTCTATTACCGCCTCAATGTCATTTCGGTTTACCTGCCTCCCCTGAGGAAGAGAAACCGGGATATAGCCCCTCTCCTGCTGCATTACTGTTATATTTTCAACAAAAAATACGGCACCAACAAGGCGTTTTCGCAGGAGCTGATAGATATCCTATCGGAATACTCATGGCCGGGCAATGTAAGGGAGCTCAGAAACCTGGTGGAAAGGATGTTCATCCTGTGCATGGACGATGTTTTCTATCCCGATCATTTTTATAAAACCTGCATAGAAAAGGATCAGGAATCAGGCTATGATGCCTGCGGATGCGACATCATGGTTAAAGGGATTCCGCCTCTCGACGCCTCAGTCAAAGCACTGGAGAAAATAATCGTGACGCGCGCCATGGCTGAGACGGGAAACACCCGCAAAGCTGCCGACCTGCTTGGGGTCAGCCAGTCTACAGTAATGCGGAAAATAAAAGATTATTCAATTTCACGATACGAATAGTATTTTCCGAAAAGCAAAACAGGCCGGTGCAAATTTTCATTTGCACCGGCCTGTTTTAGTTACTTGCCTTCCAGCGACATCATCAGAAAGCCGCAGAATGCTCCGTTGTCGGAATGCGGGGATACCCCGAGCGCCTTCTTCATGTTATTGATCTGGTCCCTGTACCCCTTGTAAAACTCGTAATTCGGACGGGGGCTGTATTTGAGTCCTTCCAGCTCGAAGTACTCTATGCTTCCCTTGACCGTAGTTGGCTTGATAAGCACCTCCACGTCAGGGCTGTAATAGTAAGGGCACACCGTGATGATCGGCCATTTCGCCAGATGGTACTCCTCAAGCAGGCCAGCCATCAGCTCGAAGCCGAGCTTCTGGCCACCGTGAAGGAACTCCTTCAGCCCAAGGGCCAGCCGCTCCTTCTCGCTATCGTTCAAAGCCGGCAGCAGATCCCTGAACTTCACCTTTTCGAACACCGA
>JAGFXP010000054.1 GCA_017861315.1 Bacillota bacterium
TCTTATTGAGAATGTATATCTGGACAACAACAGGAGACAAGGCATAACTGTAATCAGCGCAAAAAATTTAACGATTAAAAACAGCATAATAACCAATACTAATGGAACTAACCCTTACAGCGGAATCAATTTTGAGCCGAATTTCAATACCGAATTCATGACAAATGTTGTTGTTCAAAATGTGCAGACAATGAACAACGAAGGTTACGGTATTTATATTAACGGTATCGACAGGTTGAGCACTGGACCTAACGCAAATGACGTCAGTGTAACAATTATTAATCATACTGATATAGGAAGCCTTCAAGGCGCGATATCAAACATGACTGCCTACACGAGAAATCATGTGTTTTTCAAATAGCATTAGAAATCTGGCTAGATGGTTGCACCCACTATCATAATGACATTGTTTTCAAGCGGCAGCCCGGCGGAAAATAATCTGCGAGAAGATTGGCTGCAAGCAGCTTGAGGTGGAAGAGGAAGAGTTTAAGGATAATTGGGTCAAAGAAAAAGATATCCTCCGCAGGCTGGAAGCGAGGGAAGAAAACAAGTAGACAAACCATATCTGCAGTGCTAAAATTGTACTAAATAGTAATGGAAGCTATGATCGCATCCCTTACATGGTCACTTGGGATGCCGGGAGCCAATAGTGAAACCACTCCATTGGAAATGTATTTTTTCAATGGAGTTTTTTATACCCGAATTTTGCATTTCAATTGCATTTTCCTCTTCTAGTTTTGTGTTTATAATTGTTTCGAGTATTCGCATTCTGGGTTCACCACGGGGAAGGTGTTTATAATGATTAAAAAAAGAAGTACAAAGATATTTTTGGCCGGACTGGCAATATTTGGAGCGATGGCCGCGGTCGGATACGGCTACATGTACTACCAGCTGAGCCAGGTAAAACATGTGGACTTGCCTCAGAACGATGAAGAGCTGGGAATAGGCAATAAGAAAGAAGTGCAGGAGGCTAACACTGAAAATCAGAATAACGAGGAGCCGGCTGCAACGGAAGAACCGTCGGCAGAGGCTGCAGCTGAGCCTGATCCGGAAACAGTAAATATTGCGTTATTCGGGCTGGACAGGCGAGATGCAAGCGAAAGAGGGCGCTCCGATTCAATCATAATCCTCAGCATAGATTACGAGCATAACAAGATCAAACTTTCCTCCATCATGAGAGACACTTATGTATATGTGGCCGGGCACGGCAATACGAAGATCAACCATGCATATGCCTATGAAGGACCTGTTCTTGCAATAAAGACTCTGAACAGCAACTTTGACCTGAACATCAAGGAGTTCGTTGCAGTCGACTTTGAAGGCTTCAAAAAGATCATCGACGTGCTGGGCGGCGTAGAAATCGAGATCAAAAGCTACGAGCTGCCAACTATGGAAACTGTGGGCATATACGAAGCCGGAACATATAACCTGAGCGGCGAACAGGCGCTGGCCTATTCGAGGATAAGACATCAGGGAAACGGAGACTACGAGAGGACTGACAGGCAGCGCAGGGTTCTGGAAGCATTGTTTCAAAAGATAAAAGGCGGAGGCATCATCAAGTTCCCGGTTTTGGTCTCAAGCCTCGTACCGTATACTGAAACCAGCCTGGAAACGGATGAGATACTCAACCTAGGCACCTCGGTATTCACCCACAGCATAGCCAGCCTGGACCAGGTAAGGTTCCCTCTGGACAGCGTCAGCGAGGAGAAAACCATAAACGGAGTATGGTACCTGGTAACGGACCTGGAGACTACAGGAGAGCAGATAAACGAGTTCATATATGACGACATAAACCCATCCGAATAGTAACCTTATAAAGGCCGGGTCGTTTTCCTTGTGATATCGACCGGCTTTTTTATTTTAAATTCCCTTTGTTGAAATATGAGGTAATTGTAATTATCAGAATTTTCTTTACGATTTGCCTGAAAAATGTTAACATTATATTAACAAAACTTAAATTGCGTTTAAGGAGGGTAAATCATGAAAAAGCTTATTTTCAGAAAAAAAGTAGTTATTTTATTAATAGATATTCTAATAATAAATTTTTCGTTTTTACTTTCTTTTTATTTCAGATTTTCAACTGATGTGCCGAGAGAGTACCTTATGACCTATGCTGAAAATTCAATCATAATTACCGTGATTTTTGTCCTTTCCTTCTATTTTTTCAGGATGTACGACTCGCTTTGGCGCTATGCAGGTTCAGACGAATTTCTTCTCACCATAGCGGCATGCATCTCCGGCGGCATAGCCACTCTGGCATACAATATGGTGTACGGCGTTTTGCTGCCGCGTTCAGTAGTCATGATGGGTATTGTTCTCATTATGCTGTTCGTTTCTATGGGCAGAGTAACCTTCAGGACCTACAGGAGAGTCATCAAGCTGCTTGAAAACACAAGGAATGAACCTGGGCAAAGGGTAATGATTGTAGGAGCCGGCTACGGGGGCTGCATGGTCTTAGAGGAAATAATGAATTCCAAAGAAATCAATTTGACACCTGTATGCTTTGTTGACGACGATGAGAAAAAACAGGGCATGACAATATCAAGGGTAAAAGTAATGGGAAAAAGGCACGACATCCCTAGGCTTGTCAAAGAAAATAATATTGAGGCTATTATAATAGCCATCCCTACGATCTCCAGGGAGGACAGAACCGATATTGTTAAGATCTGTACGAATACAGGCTGTAAGCTAAAAATAGTTCCTGGCATGTACGAACTTCTTAAAGGGGAAGTTACAGTCAAAGAAATAAGGGACGTGGAAATTGAGGACCTGCTGGGAAGGGAATCAGTGGTGCTGGAAGACGAAGGCATCAAGGACTATATACAAGGGAAGGTTGTTATGATACCCGGAGGCGGGGGATCGATAGGTTCCGAAATTTCAAGGCAGGTTTTGAAGTATGGACCTAAAAAACTAATAATTTTCGACAACTACGAGAATAATGCCTATGACCTTCAGAATGAGATCAAGGGCAAATATCCCGATGTAGAGCTTAAACTGCTTATAGGCTCCATCAGGGACAGGATAAGGCTTGAAAATGTCTTTAAAGAGCACAGGCCTGACGTGATATTTCACGCTGCAGCACACAAGCATGTTCCGCTGATGGAGGAAAGCCCGAGCGAGGCGATCCTTAACAATGTCTTTGGAACCCTCAACCTTACAGAAACTGCCGACAAATACAAGGTCAAAAGGTTTGTGATGCTGTCAACGGACAAGGCTGTGAATCCTACTAACGTAATGGGCGCAACCAAGAGGATTTGCGAGATGATCATCCAGGCTATGGATGCGAAAAGCGAAACGCAATTTGTTGCAGTGAGATTTGGCAATGTGCTGGGTTCCAACGGCTCAGTCATACCGCTTTTCAATAAACAGATTGCACAGGGGGGGCCGGTTACAGTAACGGATAAAAAAATTACCAGATTCTTCATGACTATACCTGAAGCGGCACAGCTTGTGCTTCAGGCCGGTGCCTTTGCGAAGGGCGGGGAGATATTCATACTTGATATGGGTGAACCGGTGAAGATATACGACCTTGCAAAGCACCTGATAAGGCTCTCCGGATTTGTGCCCGATGTCGACATCAAAATTGAGTTCACCGGTCTGAGGCCTGGTGAAAAGCTGTATGAGGAAGTTCTTATGAGCGAAGAGGGGATAGGCAAAACCGCACACAACAAAATATTTGTTGCAAAACCGGCTGGTTACGATATCCATGAATTAAAAAACAAAATCCAGGATCTGACCCATCTGTGCGAGTGCGGTGACAATGCAGCGATAATCTGGAAGCTCAAAGAAGTTGTTCCTACATACCACTATAAAGAAACTGAAAATACGATGCAAAAAGACGAAGAAAGCAAGGATAGTCATCATGTAGAGAAGGGATCAAAGATTTTCGTGACAAGCGGGAAATGATTAATGCGGTGCAGCAGAACAGGCTAGGTCTTAACCTCATCTGTTCTGCTGCACCGCTATTTAGTCTTAAGAATTATTAAGTTGATTTCAGGGGTGTCGAACAATCTGAATGGTATTATACTTGCCCCAAGACCAGTGCTTATATACTGCTGAATCCCGTTATATTCAGCCAGTCCGCTGACTTCGTTTTGCTTAGGGAAAAGTATCCTTTCTTCGTCACGGGAACCGGGTATGAACAATGCACCATAGAAAGGGATCCTTATCTGCCCGCCGTGGTAATGGCCAGCCAATACAAGGCTGAAGTCCAGAACATCTTCTTTATCCATTACATCAAAGTCGTTTCTGGTAAAAGGGATATGCGTTATAAGGACTTTTATATCACCATTTTCCTTAATTTTATGAAAAGCCTCTTCAAGCTCAGTCAGGTACTCTCTGTAAGCAACGTATTCATCCTGACTTCCCATAAATATTCCTCTCTTACTCTTATACTTATCGATGGCGCTTTTCTTAAAATAGTTCGTAATCCATAGAGTTTTATCAGCTCTTTTTATAGGATGGGGTTTAGTCAGGAACATACATCCGTTCTGTTGCAGAACTTCTCCTGAATCCGCTTCATTCCCTGCTATCGAACTGTACGCAACGTCATCATTTCCGTTAACGTAAAACATACATTTTTTGTTGTTTATCCCTTTAAGCAATTCAACAAAAGCGGTCAAATCGTTATTAGAATATATTTCCATATCACCGGTGAATGCTATCATATCGTAGTTTATGCCGTTTACTTTGGAAACCAAATACGACTGGTCTTTGCCGAATCGCTTTCCGTGAAGGTCGCTCACCTGCAGAATCCTGAAACCATCGAATTCCTGAGGAAGATTGTCTATGTAAACCACCTGTTCTTTTACGGTGATTCTGTTATTGTCATATACGTTATAAGCAAGCATTACTGATGCCATTGCAAGAATTGATAGTCTGAATCTATTCATAAATTTATCACCCATAACAGTCACCTCCATATACCTCAAGTATACTTCAAAACTTGACAAAAACCCCGCTAAATGTTAAAATTAATTAAATATTCACAATAGTTAAACTTTAATGGAGGCTGTGAAATACATCCCACTAAACTGGTCACTTGGGATGTATGGAGCCAATAGTGAAACCTTTCCATTGAAAACAAAGTCTGTTTTCAATGGTTTTTTATCTTTATTTATCTGGGGCAGGATTTTTCGGGTTTAATGATTTGTTTTTCTGGTTGGATGGGTGTCTTCTTTTATGGCTGACTATTTGATAACGAGCAAATAGGTGTATAGGAAGGTGTTCGAGATGATTAGAAAACGCATATTTAAGATATTTTTAATAATCTTGGCAGTCATTGCACTTACAGCTGCTGGAGGATACGCATATATATATTCGCAGTTGAATAAGATTAATCATGTTGAAATAGCTCAGACAGACGATGAACTGGGCATTACGAACGATGAAGTGAATGTAGCTATCGGAGAGGAAGAGGTCCCGGAGGCTTCAGCCGATCTGGATTCAGATATTACAAATATTGCTCTGTTTGCAATCAGTACAGAAATAAACAATGAACCCTTCAGCTCCGACTCCATTATCGTTATGAGCATCGATAAAAGACATGATAAGATTAAACTGATATCGATACTCAGAGATACAAGTGTGAATATTGAAGGCTACGGGATGAGCAAAATTAACACAGCCTATGCTAAAGGCGGTCCGGAACTAGCCATAAAGACGCTGAACAGCAATTTCAACCTGAACATCAGGGATTATGCCACGGTTCAGGAAGAAGGATTCAGAGAAATTATTGATGCCTTGGGCGGAGTTGAAATATATATTAAAGAATATGAGGTTGCCTTCGTTAAGGAATTTGGAATTATGAAAAGCGGCACCTATAACCTGAGCGGCGGCGAGGCATTCATGTACTGCAGCGAAAGGAATAAAGGCGACGGTGATTTCGAGAGATCCGAGAGGCAGAGGACGGTGCTTGCGAAAGTTTTTGAAAAGATAAAATCCGCAGGCATCACACAGTACCCGGCGCTTGCTTCAGCTATGATGAAATACGTCGAGACAAGCCTGACCGTAGACGAGATTTTGCAGCTGGGAACATCGGTTTTCCTTGAAAACATAAATACAATAGAGCAGGCAAGGTACCCGACCGACGGATACTACAGGATGGAGCTGAGCGACTACTCCCTGGTGACAGACCTGGAAGGCACCTCAGCCCTGATACACGAATTCATATACGAGGAAGAGCAGCAGCGGTAAAATAGATCATGAAATTGCAGCGCCCCCGATCAACTGGTTCGGGGGCGCTTAATTTAGTCCTTAAACAGCTATCCTAGCAAGAACAGGGTGCTCATGATGGAGTATCCCGTCAACGGCCTTGTCGTCGAAGAGCCATTCCTCCACCTGCTCCTTTGTCAAAACCACCGGCATCCTCTCGTGCACATCGCTGACGGAAGGGTTCGAATCCGTTGTAAGGATAACGAAGCGGTCCTCCCCCTCAAACTGATTGTATATGCCCGCCATGTAAAGCAGCGGGGAGTCCGGCATGCTGTACAGGAATTTCTTCTTCTCGCAGTTCCACTCATAGAAACCAGTTGAAGGGATGACGCATCTCCTCCTATCCACGGAGCTCCTGAACATCGGCTTCTCATGCACCGTTTCGGAGCGGGCGTTTATTATGACGCGCCTGCCATGGAAAGAAGGGAAGCCCCAGGTGAAGAGACGGGGGACCGCCTTGTCCTTACCGGGCGTCAGCACGGGCACTACGTCCGTCGGGAAGATCTCTCCGGTCTTCATCCTGCCACGGTTAGAATCATTTGCCAGCTGGTTTATTATGTCGTCTATCTCCTTCAGTTCCTTGTCTGTGAAAAGCGTATATCTTCCGCACATATTCAATCACCACCTACCTGTATTATAACATAGCAGCGATTATGTTATAATTGCATTAAAGACATGCGGATCATAATCTTTTTGCGAGGTGAGATGTTATGGAGAACAAGACTTACGTATCCTGGGAGCTGATGGGGGACTTCATGGTTGCGGCTTTCGAAAAGCTTGGAGTGCCCCGCGATGACGCCATGATCTGTGCAGACGTGCTCATGGAGAGCGACAGGCGGGGCATCGAAAGCCACGGCTGCAACCGCTTCAAGCCGATATATGTGGACAGGATCATAGACGGCATCCAGAAACCTGTTACTGAGTTTGAGATAGTCAGGGAGACTGCAACAACGGCCGTCGTGGACGGCCATGACGGCATGGGCATGGTCATCTCCTACAGAGCCATGCAGATGGCGATAGATATGGCTAAAAGCTACGGCATGGGCATGGTCGCAGTGCGCAACTCGACCCATTACGGCATTGCGGGCTATTACGCCACCATGGCCACACACCAGGGACTCATCGGGATAACGGGGACTAATACAAGGCCTTCGATGGCTCCTACCTTCGGAGCGGAGAACATGCTGGGGACGAACCCCTTCACCTTCGGGATGCCGACGGACGAGGAATTCCCCTTTGTTCTGGACGGCGCCACAACGATAACGCAGCGCGGAAGGATTGAATACTACGCAAGGACGGGTAGGCCGACACCCGAGGGAATGGTCGTCGCCAAGGACGGCAGCCCGATGACGGATAGCAAGCAGATCCTCGCGGACCTTACAAAGGGCGACGCCTTTTTTGCCCCACTGGGAGGGACAAACGAGGAGCTGGCAGGCTACAAGGGCTACGGCTACGCCACGGTGGTGGAGATACTCTCAGCGGCGCTGCAGGCGGGCAGCTACATGAAGATGCTCACGGGTATAGGGGAGCACGGGGAAAAGGCACCGTACCATCTCGGCCATTTCTTCATGGCGATAGACCCCGAGGCCTTCATGGGGGCGGACAGCTTCAGGAAGACGACGGGGGACATACTGAGGGCCCTCCGCGCATCCAGTAAAGCTCCCGGACATGAAAGGATATACACCGCAGGGGAAAAGGAGTACCTTGCCTGGCTGTCGCTGAAGGACAAGGGCGTGCCTGTGCTGGAGTCCGTCCAGAAGGAGTTCATAGCTGTCAGGGACAGCCTGGGGCTGCCTCACAGGTTCCCTTTCGAGAAGGAGTAGTACTATGGCTGAGCATATAGTCATAAGGGAGAAGACCTGCAAAACCGCGCTCAGCAAGTCCGGCATACCGGGCTTCGAATACTGCATGAACCCATATGTGGGCTGCGCGCATGACTGCGCTTACTGCTACGCAACGTTCATGTGCCGTTTTGCGGGCCACAGCGAGCGCTGGGGAGAATTTGTGGACGTCAAGGTGAATTTCCCCGAGGCTCTCAGAAAGCAGCTCAGCGGCCGCTCTAAACCCAAAGGGAGGGTGCTGCTGGGAACTGTCACAGACGCGTACCAGCCAGCCGAAGCCCGCTTCAGGATAACAAGGGAAAGCCTGGAGATACTGGCGGAATACGGGCTGCTGGAACCTAACATCCTAACGAAATCCGCACTGGTCCTGAGGGACCTTCCCATCCTCAAAAAAATCAAGGGCGCAAAGGTCGGATTCACCATAACCACCATGGACAGGAAGGTAGCCAGGGTATTCGAGCCTGGAGCTTCCCCGCCCCAGGTGAGGCTAACGGCGGCAAGGCAGCTCATGAAGGCCGGCATACCCGTGTGGGTGTTCATAGCGCCTGTACTGCCGGGGCTCTCTGACACTGAAGAGGCGCTGCGGGAGCTGTTCAGGGCTCTCAGGGAAACGGGCATTGAGGAAATCATGACAGACTTCCTTAATCCATATCCGACAGTCGTAAGCCGCATGAAGGCGGCATACCGCAGGCATTTCCCTGCTGCGCTGCCTAAGCTGGAGGAGTACCTGCGGAATCCGGCGGCATACAGGGATATAATAGAGGACAGGATAGAAAGAGTAAGGAGCGGAATATGAGGATAAACAAACTTCTGAGCAACTACGGCTACTGCTCCAGGAAAGAAGCGGCCAGGCTCATCGAGGACAAGAGGATAATGGTAAACGGCAGCATCTGCATACCCGGGCAGTGGGTGGAGGAAGAGGACTGCATCCTGCTGGACGGCGAACCTGTGGCCCCTAGGGAAAGGATATACCTTGCGCTGAACAAGCCGGCTGGCATTACCTGCACGGCGGAAAAGACGGTGAAGGGCAACATAATCGATTTCCTGGGTTTCACCAGCTACGTCTTCCCCGTGGGGAGGCTGGACAAGGAATCACAGGGGCTCATCCTGCTCACCAACGACGGCGATTTGGCGAGCAGGATACTGGAATCGGAGAACTGCCACGAGAAGGAATACGTGGTCACGGTGGACAGGGAGTTCGGCGGCTCCTTCCTGGAGGGAATGTCGGCAGGGGTGGACATCCTTGGGGTCAGGACAAGGCACTGCAGGGTGTCCGGGATCAGCGGCGACACCTTCAGGATTATCCTGACGCAGGGACTGAACAGGCAGATCAGGAGGATGTGCAGAGCCTTCGGGTATACCGTCACCAGGCTCGAAAGGGTGAGGATCTTGAACATAAGGCTGGAGGGCCTGGGTGAAGGGGAATGGAGACGCCTTTCGGAGGAAGAAATTGAGGGATTGAGGAGCTGTCAGTAGCTCTTCAATCCCTTTTCCGGCCTAATGCGAATTGAAAGCTTTACGGTTTCTCAAAGAAATGGTAATATGATATGTGGTGAATAAATTGTTGTGTTTTATTATAGAGGAGAAAATTTATGACCAAGATATTGTATTACGGCATATCAGACGTCCTTGGAGGGATAGAATCCTTCATAGTCAATGTTTACAGGAATATAGACAGGGAAAAATTTCAGATAGATTTTGCGGCGCCAATGGAGAATATTTGCTTTGAGAAGGAGTTTATCGAAGCCGGAAGCAAGGTTTACGCCCTCCCGGCGAGAAAAGATAATCCTTTTAAATTTTACAAGGCTTTCAGGGATCTGCTCAAGAGCCATCCCGAATACCAGATAGTGCATTTCCATCTGCAGTCCTGCAGCTGCTTCGAGCCGGTCATCATCGCGAAGCTGCTGGGCAGGAAGACCATAGTGCATTCCCACAACGAGTACAGGGGCACAAGGAAGATAACGCGCGCACTGGATTCTGCGTTCAGAAGCGTGGTGCCGCTTTTCAGCGACATGAACCTTGCATGCTCGGATATTGCCGGCAGGTACATGTTCAGGAACCGCGATTTCACGGTGGTCAACAACGCCATAAATGCAGGGAAATTCTCCTACAGCGAAGAGGCAAGGAACAGGTACAGGAAAGAGCTCGGCCTTGTGGACAAATTCGTCCTGGGGCATGTGGGCAGATTCGACGAGCAGAAGAACCACGAATTCCTCGTGGATATCTTCAGGAGCGTTCACGAAAAGGACCCGGGCGCATTCCTGCTGATGGTCGGCGTTGGAGGACTCAAGGCGCAGATAGTTGAAAAGCTTAAAAGCCTGGGACTTGAGAGGAACTACATGATCCTGGAGAACCGCTCGGACATAGACCAGCTGATGCAGGCCATGGACGTCTTCGTATTCCCTTCGGTCTTCGAAGGCCTTGGCATGGTGGTCATAGAAGCGCAGGCGGCGGGACTGCCCTGCGTTGTAGCGGACACATTGCCGAGCGCCGTGGAGGCCACGGACCTCCTCGTTTGGCTCTCGCTCAACCAGAGCGCGGAGGTCTGGGGAAGGAAGGTCCTTGAGCTGAAGGGCACCGGGAGGCAGGACACGCTGCAGGATATTATAGAGTCGGGCTACGAGATAAAGCACGAGATAAGCAAGCTGGAGGACATATACGACAGCCTGCTGCAGAGATTAGATTAAGGATTTTGAGGTGTTTTCGATGGGAGAACTGGTAAGCGTAATCATACCCGTGTACAAGGTTGAGGACTACATCCGCCGCTGCGTGGACTCGGTCCTCAAGCAGACCTACGGGAATCTGGAGATAATACTGGTGGACGACGGCTCGCCGGACAGATGCGGCGAGATCTGCGACGAGTACGCGGCAAAGGACAGCAGGGTTGTATCCATCCACAAGAAGAACGGAGGGCTGTCAGACGCAAGGAATGCGGGGATGGAGGTCTGCAAAGGCGAATACATCACATTCCTGGACAGCGACGACTGGGTGGAGGCCGCATATATTGAGAAGCTCTACAGGCTGCTTAAGGAAACTGATTCCGACATATCTGTCTGCAGCTTCATAAGGACCTCAAAGGAGGATGCGGAGCCGGATGCAGCGCCAGAGGAGATAAGGGTGTTCTCGAACATAGAGGCGCTGAACAGCCTGGAGAGCAACGCGGACATACAGCTCTACATACAGCTGGTGGTTGCCTGGGGCAAGCTCTACAGGAGAAGCCTGTTCGACGGCGTCACCTATCCGGTTGGCAAGCTGCACGAGGACGAATTCACCACCTACAAGCTGCTCTACAGGGCGGACAGGGTGGCGCTGACCTCCGCGCAGCTTCTCTACTACTGGCAGAGGGAGGACAGCATCATGGGCGCCGGCTTCAACGTGAAGGGCAACCTGGACGCTACCGAAGCCCTGAAGGAGAGGGCGGAGTTCTACCAGAAGGCAGGGCTCGACGAGCTGAGCAGCAGGGCTTGCAAGATGGCGTTCCTCAAGAGCCTTGTGCTCAACAAAAGGTCCGGCGAGATAGAGAAGCCTGACTTCCGGGAAAGGCTCGACAGGAACCTGGCAGATCTGAGGTCGGACCTAAGGAAGACAAAGCAGAAGCCTGGCTTCAAGGCGTTCTACGAGCTCTACTATTTCGCGCCTAAAGCGATGGGCTGGGTCTACACGGCATTCGAGAGGTACAAGAATGGTTAGGGTCAGCGTCGTCATCCCGGTCTACAATGTGGAGAAATACCTGGACGAGGGCATAGAGAGCGTCCGCAGGCAGACGCTTGAGGACATAGAGATAATACTGGTCAACGACGGTTCCACAGACGGGAGCCTGAGAATCTGCAGGGAGCATGCGGCCAAGGACAGCCGCATAACCGTGATAGACAAGCCGAACGGAGGCGTATCCACGGCAAGGAACGCAGGGCTGGAGGCGGCCTCAGGGGAGTACATAGGCTTCATAGA
>JAGFXP010000027.1 GCA_017861315.1 Bacillota bacterium
CTATGCGCCCACACTAATGGTGACCCATAGGAGAATCGAACTCCTGTTACCACCGTGAAAGGGTGGTGTCTTGACCGCTTGACCAATGGGCCTTATTAAGTTAAGTTGCGTATTCGGCAAACCCGACATAGACTATAATACATAATTTTCTTATCGGTGTCAACATCTTTTTCGATTTTTTTGCATTTATTTTGTTTTGATGTATCCGGTGTATTCCATTATGAGCAGCGCGGTGTCCTCTATAGCCCTGTTTGTTACGTCTATCACCTGGCACTTCAGCCTTCTCATTAGTTTCTCAGCAAACTCGAGCTCGCCCAGTATCCTTTCCGCATTGGCGTACTGAAGCTCCTTAAAGTGCGCCGAGGACTTGCCTATCCTGGTTAGCCTGTTCTTCCTTATGTCCATAAGTGTGAGCGGGTCGATTGTCAGACCGATGATCTTTTTCCTGTCTATCTGGAAAAGCTCGTCAGGTATCGGAATCTCAGGTATGAGAGGAATGTTCAGCGCTTTTATCCCCTTATTCGCCAGCGCCATGCATATTGGAGTCTTGGACGTCCTGGAAAGGCCTATGAGAACGACGTCGGCATGCTTTATTCCCGAGTGGTCCTTGCTATCGTCATACTGCATAGCAAATTCCATTGCCTCGATTTTCTTGTAATAGGCGGAGTCTATGCCCCAGATAAGCCCCGGCTTGTTCTCGGCCTCCACATTCATGAGCTGCGACGCCATGTTGATGCACGGTCCCAGTATGTTAATGACATGTATGTTTTTTTCTATGCATCTCTCAAGCAGATGCTTTCTGACATCAACGGTTATTATGGTCGATATGACCATGCTCTGGTGAGGCTCTTCTATTCCTTCGATGAAGTCATCCACACTTTTTGGGGTTCTGAGATAAGGAACCCTCTCCACATCTATCCTTCCGCGGAACTGACTGGCAGTAGCCCTTGCAACCAGTTCCGAGGTTTCACCTATGGAATCGGAAACAGCGTATATTTTATACATACTGACGCCTCCTTTATATGTTAAAATAGTTATACCAATATTCTATCACAACTCAGCGCAAAAAATTACAGGGAGATGAGAATTTGTTTCATGATATTTTAGTGATCGGCGGCGGAGCGGCGGGAATAGCTGCGGCTATAGCCTCAAAAGATATGGGCATCGATGCTGCAATAATCGAAGGCTCGGACAGGATCGGCAAAAAGCTCCTTTCAACCGGCAACGGGCGGTGCAATATCACAAACACCGACATAAACCCGGACAGGTATCACAGCGAAAACCCCTCCTTTCCGGAGAATATATTAGGCCGTTTCGGCTATAATGACACCGTTGACTTTTTCAGCCTCCTGGGGCTTCCGCTCACGACACTGGACGGCGGGAAGGCATACCCGCTGTCTCTCCAGGCATCCTCAGTGCTTGACATCTTAAGGCTGTCCCTGGAAGAAAGAGGCTTGCCCGTCTACCTGAATTCCAAGGTCAAGGAAGTAAAACCCACAAAGAAAGGCTTCAGGCTTCTGACAAATGGCGGAGATGTTTTTGAATGCAGCCGGCTCATTATATGCTGCGGCGGCAAATCCTTCCCGACCAGCGGTTCGGACGGTTCAGGCTTCACCCTTGCCAAGCAGCTCGGCCACAGCATTGTCAGGCCGATACCTTCTCTTGTCCAGCTTAAGCTCAGGTACGACCACCTCAAAGCCGTATCCGGCGTCAAGTTCGACGGCTACGCAAAGGTTATATCCGGCGAAGGCGAATCAAGGCAGGAATACGGCGAAATCCTGTTCACCGACTACGGAATATCCGGACCACCGGTGCTGCAGCTCAGCCGCAAAGCATCCTATGCATTGTCCCGGCAGGAGGCAGTGAGCATAGTGGTAGACATGATGCCGGGGATGACACTTCCTGCACTCGGGGAGTTTCTCGAGAACCACTTTGCCACCTTCAGCTACAGGAGCGTGATGAACTCCCTTATAGGAATTGCCAACAAGAAGCTGATCCCTATCATCCTCAGGGAGGCAGGCATCAGGGATATCCATAAGCCATGCTGCGAGCTTACGGTTATCGAGAAAAAGAAGCTGTACGGCATAATGAAAGCCTGGAGTTTCGAGGTATATGATACCAACTCCTTCAAAAACGCTCAGGTTACCGCCGGCGGCATCGACACAAGGGAGGTTTCCGCAGACACACTGGAGTCAAAGCTCGTCCCTCACCTGTATTTTGCAGGAGAGGTGCTTGACGTTGATGCAGACTGCGGAGGCTTCAACCTTCAGTGGGCCTGGGCCTCAGGCTATATAGCCGCAATGAGCTCAGCAAAAAAATAACAAGATGGGGAGCTTTTGATATGCTCCCCATCTTGTTTCTGTTGTTATTTATGTTATTTGTTAAGCGCTTCCAGCAAAGCGTCCAGGTTTAATCCGTGAACCATTGCAGCCTGTTCTATGCTTTCTCCCGCAGCTGAAGGGCAGTATACGCAGCCCATTCCGAATGACTGGAGTATGCCTGCTGTTTCAGGATATTCCCTTATTATCTGTCCTATAAGCATGTCTTTAGTTATTTTCATTTTAAAAACTCCTCTTTAAAAATAAATTTTGGTTTTTGACGCCTGGCGCCTATAACCATTATAGAAAACTATCAAGCCTATTTCAAGCAATTCTATAATTTGTTTATTTCCATTGTCTGGTCTCTCTTCGGACCAACCGATACTACCGAAATCCTTGTTCCTGTAAGCTCTTCTATCCTCTTCATGTATATCTTTGCATTTTCAGGGATGTCTTCGTAGGATCTTGCGTTCTCTATGGATTCATCCCATCCGTCGAACTCTTCATATATAGGCTCGCATCTTCCGAGGTCTTCAAGGCTTGCAGGGAAGTAGTCTATTACCTTTCCGTCAAGCTTGTAGCCTGTGCACATCTTAACCTTTTCGAGTCCGGCCAGAGTGTCTATTTTAGTAACTACGAAGCTCGTCAGTCCGGATACCCTTGCCGATGATTTCAGTATTACTATGTCCAGCCATCCGCATCTTCTTGATCTTCCTGTGGTTACCCCGTATTCGTGTCCTTTTTCCCTTATCCATTCGCCTGTTGCGTCATTGAGCTCGGTAGGGAATGGTCCCTTGCCCACTCTTGTCGTGTATGCTTTGGCGATTCCTACCGCGCTGTCTATCATTGTAGGTCCTATGCCCGCGCCGGTGCATACTCCGCCCGCTATAGTGCTTGAAGATGTAACGTACGGATAAGTACCATAGTCTATATCCAGAAGCGCTCCCTGCGCTCCTTCAAACAGCACGTTCTTGCCCTGTTTTATCCTGTTATAGACTTCAACCGACGTATCCCTTACAAACGGCCTCATCATTTCAGCATACTCCAGGTATTCCTTAAGTATTTCATCGTAGCTCAATGCTTCTCCGCCGTAGATTTTTGTTATGATTTCGTTCTTGTCTTCTACGTTTTCTTTCAGCTTTTCTGCAAAGACATCCTTGTTCATCAGGTCGCAGACCCTTAGTCCGCTTCTCTCCATCTTGTCTGTGTAGCACGGACCTATGCCTTTCTTTGTTGTGCCGATGTCATTTTTACCTCTTGCGCTTTCCTTTATGCCGTCCATGATTCTGTGGTAAGGCATGATAAGCTGAGCCCTGTCGCTGATTATGAAATTTTCAGGCGTGATGCTTACTCCAAGGTCTTTCAGGTAATTCATTTCCTCAAATAAAGCTTTAGGGTCGAGAACAACTCCGTTGCCGATTACATTCATCTTTTCATTGTGTAGAATTCCGGATGGTATCAGGTGAAGCTTATACTGCTTGTCTTCTACTTCTACAGTATGGCCTGCATTGTTTCCTCCCTGAAATCTTACAACTACATCTGCTCTTTCTGCAAGATAATCTGTCATCTTGCCTTTTCCTTCGTCTCCCCATTGTGCACCTAAAACTATAAATGCTGACATAACAATTTCCTCGCTTTCAAAATATACTATATATTATAATTTACCTGCAATGTCTCTTGCTACAACAATACCAGTGGCCGATGCCTGCATCAGGCCTCTTGTGATGCCCGCCCCATCTCCGATGGTATACAGGTTCTTTATATCCGTTTCAAAACTGTTGTTTGTATCAAATTTGCTTGAGTAGAATTTCACCTCAACACCGTAAAGCAGTGTATTTTTACTATACAATCCCGGTGCGATTTTGTCAAAAGCCTTCAGAGCTTCCACTATTGCTGTAAGGTGCCTCTGCGGAAGCACAAAGCTTAAATCTCCGGGCACCGCAGATTTAAGTGTAGGTATCGTGGTTGATTTGCCGAGCCTGGAGCGGTCAGTCCTCCTGCCCTGAAGCAGGTCGCCAAGACGCTGCACCATGATGCCGCCTCCCGTGAGCATGTTGCCCAGTTCCGCTATATATTTGCCGTAGGTTATCGGCTTGTTGAAAGGCTCCGTGAAGGTGGTGGATACAAGCATCGCAAAATTCGTGTTCTCCGTCCTCAGCTCTTTTTCCGAATAGCTGTGGCCGTTGACAACCGCTATGCTGCCTTCATAGTGTTCCGCCGAAACGACTCCTCCGGGGTTCATGCAGAAGGTCCTCACCTTGTTCTCAAAGGTGTCGGAGAAGTATACCAATTTGGCTTCATAGAGATCTTTTGTAAGATGGTCCATTATGGAATTTGGAACTTCGACCCTGACGCCTATATCAACTGCATTATTTGTGGTATTCAGCTGAAGCTTACGGGCTTCTTTTGCCAGCCACTCAGCTCCGCCTCGCCCTGGTGCCGCAACAACGAAGTCAGCCCTTATGACTGTCTTTTCTCCGTTTTGCCAGATCTCTACACCGCATACAGCTCCGTCCTCCACGAGGATATCCGTGACCTCCGTAAGCTCAAGGAAGTCCGTATTCGTGTTGTCTATCAGGTGATGGTACATCCTCCTGTTGACCTCATACGCCAGCTCTGTGCCCAGATGCCTTACGGGACATTCGATAAGTCTGATGTTGTGCTTGCTCGCCTCGTATTTTATGCTGTCAATTTTTTCATTGTTCAATCCGTATACTTTCTTGTTAGCGCCAAATCTCAGGTATATATCGTCGCAGTACTTAATCAGCTCCTTCGCCTCACGCTCCGGTAAATACTCCAATATCCTGCCGCCTACCTCGGGACTCAGCGAAAGCTTGCCATCCGAGAACGCGCCGGCTCCCGACCATCCGAAGGTGATATTGCAGGGACTGCATTTCACACATTTCCCCGTTGTTCGTTCGGGGCATGTCCTCTTCTCGATGTTTTTTCCCTTGTCCACAATCAGCACGCTGAGTTCAGGGCTGAGAGCGGATAATTCCAGCGCCGTGAAAATCCCGGCGGGTCCAGCGCCCACAATTGCAACGTCGTACTTGTTCTTCATAGACATTACCCCCCACAATATCGTAACAGATGATATGTTTATCGTCAATAATATAGCACGAATATTAACCGCTTATTAATGAATATATTTCGTCAATCCGGTCCTGTAGCAAAAAGCTGCCGGCACGTAGTGCCAGCAGCTGAATGTTTTGTTATTTCAGAAGCATGTCCTTCACTTTGACTACTTCCCCGCCCTTGGTGTAAACCCTTGGAACCCTTCTTCCCACCATGCAGAGAACCTCATAGTTTATCGTTCCCAGGAGAGGGGCAATATCGTCTGCATCGAATTTCAGGTTTCCGTCGGTTCCCATAAGTATGACCTCATCTCCGACTTTGACTTCGCCTGCGTCAGTAAGGTCTATCATGCACTGGTCCATGCATATGTTTCCTACCACAGGTGCAAATTTTCCGTTGATTATAACCTTGGCCTTCTTTGAAAGCATCCTGGTGTAGCCGTCAGCATAGCCTATTCCTATGGTTCCGATCACGGATTTCCTTTCGGTCTTGAACTTCCTTCCATAACCAATATACTGCCCTTCCTCCAGTGTTTTCACATGGAGCAGGCAGGCCTTCAGAGTCATTACAGGCTTTATGTCCAGAACGCTTTTGTCAACCTCGTCCGAAGGGTAGTAGCCGTACAGTATTATGCCGGGCCTTGCTCCGTCAAGATTTGTTTCAGGCAGATCCATGATTGCAGCGCTGTTGTCCATATCCCTGATCTTGATTTTTACTCCGTTTTCTACAAGCTTGTCCAGGAACCAGTTGTAGTTCTTCCACTGGTAGTTCGAATACTCCTTGTTCAGCTCGTCAGCTGTGCTGAAATGCGAGAAAAGCCCTTCAACCTCAAGGTTAGGCAGCCCGCTTAGCTTCACAGCTTCGGCAACACTCTCTTCATTAGGAAGGAAGCCTATCCTACCCATACCGGTATCCACCTTGATGTGGATTTTAACAGTTTTGCCCGCAGCAGCTGCTGCTTTCGAAAGCTTTTCAGCATAATCATAGCTGAAAAGAGTAGGCTCGAGGTCATACTCAAGTATTTCTCCGAAAAGGGTTTCAGGAGTATATCCCAAAATCAATATAGGGCATGTCAGGCCGGATTTCCTAAGCTCCACGCCTTCGGAAAGGACGGCAACAGCAAGTCTCGTTGCGCCGTTTTCCAGAAGAACCGGAGCTGCTTCTACGGCTCCATGCCCGTAGGCGTCAGCTTTGACTACGGCAAACAATTCCTTGCTTTTAACCCTGGCCCTGATGTTCTTCATGTTATAAGCCAGATTGTCCAAATTTACTTCTTCCCAAACAGGTCTGTGATTTCTAAACATTTTATTCCTCCTACATATTCCTTTTATTTGATTTCTATGTTAATTCCCTTCAATGTTTCCACAACAAATTCTTTGCTTGATTTCGTTTCAGCTGCCAGGTATGCGATGTCGCTTTCCCCTGCCCATGTTGCGCCGACATGCTGAACCTGCTTCTTGATGTAGGATCTTCTCAGCTTGTCCATGTCAGAGTATCTCGACTTTATCATGGACGGGTGCTCTGGGAGGATTATGTTCTTTCCCGGAATGTCTGCGTCCGGATCTCCGAAGGAAAGCTCCACGCCGTTCTGTTTTGCGAAAGCCAGCTGCGGAAGCGGGTGTTTTCCTGCTCCTGTGTATTCAGTCTCCTGCACTATTATGATCTGATCCTCGTCAAGCTCCCTTGCCAGAGCGAAGGCTGCCGTGAGGGAAGTGTTCCCTGCAGGTCCTCTTTCCATTCCTTCGAGGCTTGAAAGGGCTTCAGTCATGTAGAACACCTCACCCTGCTTGACGATCATGTATTCATCCATGTATCTCAGAGGTCTTGCTGCTGATCTCGGAACGTCGCTGTGGTCAGGGTCTGTCGCATAAGGAACACCGAAGCCTGTGTGTCCTGTTGTGAAGGACTTCTTGTTGAAATCGTTGTCGGAAGCCATATGCAGGCCTTTGAGGTCAACGGATGCCCCGTACACCTTTGTTTCTGTCGCTCCCGCCTTCACGAGCCCTCTTGCCGTACCTGTCAGGTTCCCTCCGCCGGCGTGTGTCGCCAATACGTAGTCAGGGAAGCGCCCGGTCATTTCCTTGCACTGGTTTGCAAGCTCGTAGCCCAATGTCTCTGTTCCTGCTATTGCGAAGAAGGAGTAGAGCGAAGCGTTGAAGTAACCTGTATCTTCAAGGATGCTGAGGAATGTGTAGAACAGCTCAGGTCCCACCGAAAGCTGGACAACCTCTGCTCCGAGGCATTCGCATTTCCTTTGTTTTTCGAGTATTTCCGGCTGTCCTACCTTTTTTGAGTCGTAGCATTCCTGAACAATTATGCAGTCGAGGTTCCTCATGGCAGCCTGTGACGCTACAGCTGCGCCGTAGTTTCCGCTTGTGGCTGCAACCACTCCCTTGTAGCCCATCTTCTGAGCCTCATACACCGAAAGGGCAGCCCTTCTGTCCTTGAAGCTTCCTGAAGGATTGCACTGCTCGTCCTTGACAAATATCCTTGCACCTTTCCCGGGAGCAGAAAGCTTCCTTGCAAGGGCCGATATGTTTTTAAGCTCTATAAGAGGAGTGTTTCCTACGCCTGTCTCCCTGTTTATCTTAATTACTTCCTCCAGGGAATATCCCACGCTGTCCATCATACCTTCGTAATCGAAGGCAATGTTTCCGCTTTCAAATTTCGAGTAGTCAACCCCTATGGCGTCCTTTATTATCTCGTTGCTTCTTGCGGTTACCGCATCAAAACTCTTATCTAAAGCCATTATTTCTCCACCCCTCTCACTATGTCTTTAACCTGTCTGCTTATCTTGAGAAGCTCTGGAATATAGATGTCGCCGAAGCCGTAGTCATATGTAGGATTTACGTCAACCAGAGTTCCCGTGACAGTTCTTCCGACCCTTGTTGTAACCTCAACAACGTCACCCATCTTAGCATCGGCGTTAAGGAAACCCTTTACCCATATCTCCAAAGGAACCTTCTTTGTATCCTCGGGAATTTTTGCCGTCCTTTCTTCTGGTTTCAAAATGATGTCATGGATTTGGACCCATTCTCCTTTTTTGACCGTTTGATTCATGATTGCACCCCCGTTTAATATGTTTCCATAACAATTATATTCCTATAGAATTCAGAATTCAACAATTTTCAGAACAATCAACCGCGATGCTTTCCTGACAATTTTCAGTTTCTTGGCAATTCATATGTATTTTTACGGAAATATGTTATAATTATTATTAAACTAATTATATTCACAAGGAGGATTCATAAATGGACAGTGGTCCTGGCAGTCTTATCATAGAGCTTTTGCTCATCTTCATTCTGATATTTGTGAATGCATTTTTCTCAGCTTCAGAAATGGCAATCGTCTCTATAAACAAAAACAAGATTAACCTTTTAGCCTCGGAAGGCAACCAAAAGGCGCTCCTTATAAACAAGCTCATAGCAGAGCCGAGCAGGTTCCTGGCAACCATACAGGTAGGGGTGACTCTTGCCGGATTCCTGGCGAGTGCTTTTGCAGCAACCAGCATTTCAAAATACATCACCAGTATGCTGGAGAGCATGAACATATACGGAGCCGAATCAATCTCCGTAATAATTGTAACCATACTTATGTCTTACCTTACGCTGGTTCTCGGCGAGCTTTTCCCCAAAAGGATTGCGCTTAACAACTCGGAGAAGATAGCTATGGCGGTCGTCAAACCCGTATTGTTTTTTTCGAAGGTGACGAAGCCTTTTGTAAAATTTCTCACGTTTTCCTCCAACATACTCCTTAGGATCGTAGGCATAACTTCAGAGAACCTTGAAGAAAAAGTGTCCGAGGAAGAAATCAGAATGCTTATAAACGTAGGCGAAGAGACCGGCGTGATCAAAGAGACTGAAAAGGATATGATCGAAGGTATATTCCAGTTCGACGACACCCTCGCAAAGGAAATCATGACCCCGAGAACCAACGTGTTTGCAATAGATATTGAAACACCAACGGAACAAGTGGTGGACCAGGTATTGTCAGAGCAGTATTCAAGGATCCCTGTTTACGAAGGAGACATCGACAACATTATCGGAGTTCTTTATATGAAAGATCTTTTTGTCAGCCTCAGGCTGTCAAAGAATTCAGAAATGGGCAGCATAAGGGATTTACTGAGGCCAGCACACTTTGTGCCTGAGACCAAAAATATAGATACACTTTTCAAGGAACTTCAGAACACAAAGAACCATATGGCTATGCTCATAGACGAGTATGGCGGATTTGCTGGGATAGTAACCATCGAAGACCTTATCGAGGAAATAATGGGCAACATATTCGACGAATATGATGAAAGCGATGAGGACATAAAGAAAATAGACCAGAGTACATATCTGGTCAACGGACTGATGTCAATAAACGATATCAACGAAACGCTGCATATAGATCTTCCTTCAGACAACTACGACACCATCGGAGGCTTTGTAGTCAACCTCATGGGGAGCATCCCAAACGAAGAAGAGCAGCCAGTGCTTGAATTCGAGGGAATGAAGTTTAAAATTGAAAAAGTAAATGAAAAAAGAATAGAAAAGCTGAAGATAAGCCTGAAGAACGCACCCGAGGAAACGGAAGCCCCCGCTCTAGAAGAGTAGCAGGGAATAGCCGTTTTCCTTGAGCCAGCGTCTCCTCTCCTTATAATCAGGCATCGCAGATTCCACAGCCAGCCAGAAATCGCTGCTGTGGTTTTTGTGTTTTATATGGCAAAGCTCGTGTACGAGTATGTAGTCTATTATCTCAGGCGGCGCCAGCGCGAGCTTCATATTGATGCTGATGTTGTTTTCATAGGAACAACTGCCCCAGATAGTCTTCTGGGCCCTTACGCCAATTTTCCCCGGCTTCACGCCCAGACTGGATGACAGCTCCCCTATTCTAGCCGTCACAATCTTCAAAAGCTTTTCCTTGTACCATCCATACAGGACTCCCTTTGCATCGCCGGCCTCTCTGCAGTATATGCGGAATTCAGAACCGTCAAATTCTATGGCGGCTTTTTTTGCGCCCCCCTCGATCACGCTCATGTTGTATTTCCTGCCCAGGAAGGTCACCTTGTCGCGTTCCTGGTTTAATCCTTCAAGGATTCTGCTCCTGGTTCTCCTTACCCACTCCTCCTTTTCAGCGAGGAGTGATTCTACGCTCCTTAGACTCGCTCTGTGCGGAGCATACACGATAACCTCGCCTTCCAGCGATATCTTGATGGCCAGAGTCTTCCTTTTTTTCCTTATCAGTTTGTATTCCATGCTTTCTCCCCAAAAACAAGGGCGGCATACGCCGCCCTATATTTATTACCAGCCCTTTGCAGTTTCCAAAACCTCATCAGGGATATCTCCGTTCAGGAATTCCTGAATCGCTTCTTCTATTATCACCATAGCCCTGTCCAGCTCTTCTTTTGTTATCACAAGAGGCGGCTGTACCCTCAACACGTTGTTAGCGAAGAAGGTGAGAAGAAGGCCTTTCTCCCAGCATCTATAGCATATCTTCGCACAGGCTACCTGGTATCTTTCCTTCGTTTTAGGATCCTTTACAAGGTCGATTCCCAGGTTCAATCCCAGCCCCCTTACATCGCCGATTAGAGGGTATTTCTTCTTAAGCTTCATGAATTTGGCCTTGAGGTATTCGCCCTTTTCCTTTGAAGCCTCAACAAGGCCTTCCTCCCTGATTACGTCTATGGTCGCCAAAGCAGCCTGGCAGCATACAGGGTTTCCTATAGTCGTGAACAGATGCGCAGGAGGCCCGACAGATTCGATGATCTCCTCCCTTGCCACTACGGCGCTCAGCGGCATTCCCGATGCTATCGATTTGCCAAGCACCATGATGTCCGGATCAACACCGAAGTTTTCAATAGCGAACCATTTTCCTGTCCTTCCGAAGCCCTGCTGAACTTCATCGACAGCGAACAGTATTCCGTGCTCCTTGCATAAAGCATATAGAGCCTTTGTGTATTTTTCCGGCGGGATTATTATGCCGCCGTCTCCGGCTATCGGCTCCATTATTATTGCCGCAACTTCTTCAGGCGGCAGGTATGTAGTGAATTTCTGCTTCAGCTCATCAAGGCACTCCAGGTTGCAGCTTGCAACTTTCTTTCCGCAGCTGCATCTGTAGCAGTCCGGGTAATTGATGTGGTATATGTCTGGAAGAAGAGGACCGATTTTCCTCCTCATGTTGAGGCTCAGAGCAGACAGCGAGATGGATCCGTAAGTCGATCCGTGGTAGGCGCCCACAAAGGAAATTATCTTGCTTCTTCCTGTATAAGCCCTGGCAATTTTTATCATGCCGTCATTTGAATCCGAACCCGACATGCCGAACATGACCTTTTTCTTGAATTTGCCCGGAGTTATTTTAACAAGCTCCTCGGCGAGCTTAATCATAGGTTCATTGTACATGTAGGCCGGAGTATAATGTATAAGCTCTGCCGCCTGGTCCTGGATAGCTTTGACCACTTTAGGATGGCAGTGCCCGGTATTGGTCGCTCCAGCGCTTGCCAGAAAGTCTATGAATTCATTTCCGTCTACATCCTCGATAATGGATCCATGTCCTCTCTTTATAACCAGCGGATAGTAAGGCACCCTCGCTCCGGTTCCTATGACCTTGTTGTCCCTTGCAACCAAAGCTTTTCCTTTTTTTAATTTTAGCGTCATCAATAATCCTCCCCTCAATATTCCAAACTTTTAACAATTTCACTTCTATCTTCAATTCTACTATTTATAAAATATTTGGTCAAATGTAATTTATTTGCACTTCAAATTACCATTAGCTAGAAAATATAGCGTTTTCTAAATATTCGCCAAACAGCCCGAAGCCCCAGTAACCAAGGCATTATTCAGTGTGTGCATATTTTTTTGTTCATAAATTATTAAAATATATTGCAAAAAATTCATAGTGGTGATAGAATGATTTTAATGCAGAATACTTCATTTTTTGCAATTATCTTAAATATCGTGTTATTCTGCTAACGAAGAATGTTCCTAATTTCGAACGGAGGTGAAAAAAAGGCATTAGGAATAATCAAAATTATTTGACAAAATAAATTAAATTTTTAGGGGGTTTAATTATGAGCGAAAACAAAGGCGGAGCTCTCGGTGGCGAAGAGCTAGAACGTGGTCTTGAGGAAAGACATATTCAGCTGATGGCCATAGGTGGAGCGATAGGTGTTGGTCTGTTCCTTGGTTCAGCAACAGCTATCAAAATGGCAGGACCTGCACTGTTACTTGCATACGCAGGCGGCGGACTTATTCTTTATATCATTATGCGTGCACTTGGTGAAATGGCTGTTGAACATCCTATATCAGGATCATTCGCAGCTTACGCTTACGAATTCATATCACCATTGGCCGGATTCATGACTGGATGGTCATACTGGTTCATGTGGGTCGTTACATGTATGGCGGAAACAACAGCAGTTGGTATTTATATCCAGTTCTGGTGGCCAAACTTCCCAGCATGGGCAACAGCATTCATATGCATAGTTCTTTTAACACTCATTAACCTGACTGCAGCATCACTGTTCGGAGAATTCGAATTCTGGTTTGCTCTGATAAAGGTTGTTACAATCATAGTCATGATCGTACTCGGCTTGATCATGATGTTCACAGGTCTCGGAAACAACGGAGTGCCAGTTGGTATAGCTAATCTTTACCAGAACGGCGGCTTCTTCCCTAAAGGAATTTGGGGACCAATACAGGCTCTCGTTATGGTTACATTCGCATTCTTAGGAATCGAGCTTATCGGTGTTACTGCCGGTGAAGCAAAGAACCCAGACAAAGTTATCCCTTCAGCAATAAAGAAGGTTTTCTGGAGAATCATGATATTCTATGTTGGTGCATTGTTTGTTATAATGTCCCTCTATCCTTGGAACGAAATCGGAACTAAGGGTTCACCATTCGTTATGACATTCGCAGGCTTAGGTATATCAGCAGCTGCTGGTATCATAAACTTCGTTGTATTGACAGCAGCATCATCATCATGTAACTCTGGTATATACACAACTGGCCGTATGCTTTACAGCCTTTCACTTGAAGGAAAAGCTCCAAAATACTTCGCAGAAGTAAGCAAAACAAAAGTTCCTGCAAGAGGAATAATATTCTCAGCTGGATGTATGATGATAGGCGTTGTCCTCAACTACGTTGTGCCAGCTGAAGCATTCGGATATGTTACATCAATAGCTACATTCGTTGGAATATTCGTTTGGTTCATAATAACAGTTTGCCAGATGAACTTCAGAAAGAGACTTACTCCTGAAGAAATCAAGAATCTGAAATTCCCAATGTTCGGATTCCCTTGGGCTAACTACGTTGCAATAGCATTCCTTTTATTCGTAATCGGAGTTATGTGCATCAACCCAGGCAACAGAGTAGCAGTTATAGTAGGTATTCCTTGGCTGATATTCCTGTGGGCTATATACACATTCAAATATGCTAAAGCTGACAAGGAAAAAGCAGCTAAATAGTAATTATTACAGATCGAGACCGTCGAAAGACGGTCTCTTTTTATTTGTGAATATTTCAGGGTAATCAATTGCTATTTTCAGAATAGATAAATGAATTAAATAACAATAAAACAAATCCTCTGCTTTCGGGATGACGGGCTGCTCGACCATAGCCGGGGTCACAGTCTCCCAACCCTTGCACAGCAACGTCGGGATGAACCCGAATCGGCTCCGGGCTCCTTTTTTTTGCCCTGAAATTCGTCGTCATAACATAAGTTATTTCTGTTAACACATTCACAAATTATTAAAAAACTCTTGCAAACGTTTAAACTCGATGGTAGAATTACAACTGCGGAATAATTCATCTTTTGCAATTATTATATTTGTTAAGTTATTCTGCATTATGAAGACTATTCCTGAAATTTATCAGAGGTGCACCTGGACTTCAGGATAGTTTTCTAGACAATTAATTTTGGGGGGTAAAATTATGAGCGAGCAACACGAACATGAAATGCAACGTTCCTTGGAAGAAAGACACATTCAGCTGATGGCCATAGGTGGCGCAATCGGTGTTGGTCTGTTCCTTGGATCAGCTACAGCAATCAAAGCGGCAGGTCCATCACTTATATTGATGTATCTTGTCTGCGGATTCCTACTATTCCTTGTTATGAGAGCACTCGGCGAAATGGCCGTTGAAAACCCGATATCCGGTTCCTTCTCAGCTTACGCTTACGAGTACCTGGGACCTCTTGCTGGATATTTAACAGGCTGGTCTTACTGGCTCATGTGGGTTATCGTATGTATGGCTGAAACAACAGCTGTAGGTATCTACATCCAGTACTGGTGGCCATCATTCCCAACTTGGGCTTCAGCTCTGGTAGCTCTTGCAGTACTTACTTTGGTTAACCTTACAGCAGCAAGACTTTTCGGTGAGCTGGAATTCTGGTTCGCACTTATAAAGGTTGTTACAATCATAGTTATGATAGTTGTTGGTGCAATAATGATATTCACCGGCTTAGGAAACAATGGAGTTCCAATCGGTTTCAGTAACCTTTGGTCACACGGCGGATTCTTCCCTAACGGATTTGGCGGAATGTTCTCTGCGATAATCATGGTTACATTCGCATTCTTGGGCATGGAGCTTATCGGTGTTACAGCTGGTGAAGCTAAGGATCCTGAAAAGAACATACCAAAAGCTATAAACAACGTTTTCTACAGAATACTGATATTCTACGTTGGTTCACTTTTAGTAATCATGTCAATATACCCTTGGAACAGCATTGGAACAACAGGAAGCCCGTTCGTTCTGACTTTCTCCAAGCTTGGTATAGCTGCAGCAGCTGGCATAATCAACTTCGTTGTATTGACAGCAGCATCTTCATCATGTAACTCAGGTATATATACAACTGGACGTATGCTTCACAGCCTTGCGCTTCAGGGAAAAGCACCTAAGTCATTGGCAGTTCTTAGCAAGAGCGGCGTTCCTGCAAGAGGAATATTCGTATCTGTAGCATGTATGCTTATCGGTGTTATACTTAACTACGTTGCTCCAGGCAAAGCGTTCAGCACAGTTACTTCAATAGCAACATTCATAGGAATATTCGTATGGTTCATCATAGTATTGTGCCATATGGCTTTCAGAAAGAAGCTTTCACCTGAGCAGGTTAAGAGCCTTAAGTTCCCAACCTTCATGTATCCTGTAAGCGACTACTTAGCTCTTGCATTCCTTGCAGTAGTATTCGTAGCAATGCTTATATCCCCAGGCGAAAGAATATCAGTAATGGTTGGTATTCCATTCATTCTGATCCTTACAGCAATGTACTATGCGACTGGACAGCAGAAGAAGGAAGCAGAAAAGAAAAAAATAGGTTAATAGAAATCAAGAGACTGTCATAATGACAGTCTCTTATTTTTTTCCCTATTCAAGGGATATATTTATATTTCCTGAGGTTACCTCTGCGTTCAGCTTCACGTACGGCTCGACTCCCACTTTGCCGCTGGCGTGCTTTTTATCGGTTTGATACATGATCTCAAAATCCGTGTTGATATTGCCCGAGGCCGTGTACCCTTCAAACTCAAAATTCAGAGCCCTTGGCATTATGAGTTCTATGTTTCCAGAAGTCGTCCTCACATCAGCGTATTCGATTATATCCAGCCTGCCTACTTTAATATTTCCTGAAGTTCCTTTGATTTCCCCTGAGCCTTTGAGGTAATCGATCCTGATATTTCCGGAGCTTACCTTGATATTGTATGCCAGCGAATCCATGCTTGCGATCCTTACATTGCCTGAATCGGTCTCGATCGAAGCTTCTCCGGCAACCTTCAGCGTCCCTGCTTCAAAATTCCCCGAGTCGATGGAGCTGCTAAAGTCTTTAACCGCCACGTCGTCAGAGAATATTACGTTTCCTGAGTCAAGTTCAAGCTCAAGGCTCTCAGCATAGCTCCGGGGTATGAAAAGTTCAACTTTCCGGTTCATGCTCATCCCGAAGATACCAATAACCATGCGGTTCTGTCCCTGTGAAATATCCAGGATGGCGCCGTCTCGGCTTGTTGAGAATTTCTCCCTGTCCCTGAGGTTTCTGTTTGCACTTTCTACTATCCTGATCTCATCATCGTCTGTAGGCGTTATGACTATATTCTCGCTCGAGAAATCCATCTTGATCTTTTCAATTCCTCCCAGGGAAATAGTCTCCTGCTTCTGCACAGCCATTTCGCGGTTCCAGGACGTTCCTCCACCTGATATTCCGAATATCAGAATACCTGTGAGGAATATTGCAAGCGCGGACCAAAGAATGATCTGGACTAGATTCAGCTTCCTGCTATCCATAATTATCTCTCCTTCACCTGAAACATAAGAACAATTATCTTCTCAATCGCCACCCCTATGATGAATATCACCCACGAAAAAGCCCAGGCTGTAAATATGAAGCTTATAAGGAAGTAAGCTACCACTATGCACAGCCATAGTATTGATTTGATCTGGCGAAGCACGTCATTCGTCTTCCTGTCAGCAGACACCCATTCTTCCTCTTCTTCTTTCGCCTTGCCGCTGAGATATTTCGGTCTTGACAGGGCATTGTAGATGATCAGGCCCGTTGCAACCGCATCTATGACAAGCATGAGTATAAGCCCCACAACGTCATTCACTCTGAACACTTCGGTGAAAAGGATGAGCACTGCAACACCAAGTATATACAAACCGACAGCAACCGAAATGAACATCGCCGACTTGCGGCGTTCCCTCCTCATCTCCTCGTCGCTTATATTGATTTCTTCCGTAAGCTCCTGTACCAAGCTGTCCATATCGCCAATTCCCGACAACGCGCCCTTCAGAGCTTCATCCTCGGATTTCCCCGCTGCAATAAGGTCGTCATATTTCTCAATAAGGTTCGCTGTGAGCTCTTCCTTAAGCTCCGTTGCCTTCGCGGTCTTCGGAGCGCCTTCGAAAAGCCCGTCTACGTGTTTTCTTAGCCCTTCGTACATCTTTAACCCTCCTCGTTAATCATGCTATCGATTATCTTTTTGGCCTCCACCCATTCTTCCCTGCTATGATGGAGCACAGCCCGTCCAAGTTTTGTGATGGAGTAGTATCTTCTCCTCGCCCCCCTATTCTCGTCACCCCAGTATGACACAATCATGCCGTTCTGTTCGAGCCTCCTGAATGCTGAATACATTGTCGCCTCTTTCATTTCATACTTGTTGTCTGATTTCTTCTGCAGTTCCTTGTTGATTTCATACCCGTAGCTGTCCTTATGGGCCAGCTGCGCCAGAATTATGGTTTCTGTGTGGCCCCTGATTATGTCCGACGTGATAGACATAAACATCACTTCTTTCAAATTTATTCTTGTTAATTGCATTATAGTATACGTATACCTCGCCTGTCAAGGTACTGTGTTAGGTTGTGCAAAGAAAATACCGGGTGCGAATTCCGCTAACCCGGTATCTGTATTATATTTTTACGAATTTCACCTTGTTGCCGAAATGGTTGATGTATTTCATCAGGTTGTCGAAGGAAATCCATACAGTGGCTGTGTTTGTGTTAGGATGGAATCCAAGGCTGTCCTTTCCCTGTATGTCTTTGTCCAGTACGACCTCCACCGCATGGGCTTCGTCGTTTATTACTCCAAGAGGCGTCACTTCTCCCTGCGAAAGCTGCAGGTGCTTTGCAAGCCTGTCGGCCGAAGCGAAGCTGAGCCTTGTTGAGCCTATCTGATCCCTGATCTTTTTAAGGTCAGCAGTCTTGTCCTTCTCGAGGACAACAAGAAAGTGCCTCTTGCCCTTTTCGTCCCTCAGGAACAGGTTCTTGCACACTCCTCCCTTATCCGTTATTCCCAGCTCGTCCATCTCCTCTATGGTGTACACAGCAGGGTGCTCCATCATCTCATACTCTATCCCAAGCTCCTTAAGCTTATCGTAAACCTTATCCTGTACTCTTTCTTCTGACATATCAAAACTTCCTCCCTTGATTAAAATAATAGAATTCGTTTCCTGCGGCTTGCCGCTTTATGGCAGTGCCACAAGCACGCAGCCCAGAACAATCTCGATGCCCTGTTCTTCTGCAAACCTGAGAACCTCATCATCGTAGGTGTGAGGCTGGAACCATATGTATTTAACGCCCAGCCTTGCTGCTTCCTCAATTGCAGGAAGCGCACGTTTAGGCGACACTACCATATCTATGACTTCCGGCACCTTCGGCAGCTCGGACAGACAGCTATAGCATGCATCCCCGTCGACAGATTCATACATGGGGTTGACCGCATAAACCTCATAGCCCCTTTCTTTGAGCCTCCTGTAGATCTTGTTCCCAAATTTTTCAGGATTTTCTGTCGCTCCCACCACTGCCCATATCTTCTTGTCCAGCATAATCTGATTATCGCACATGATCCTAACCTTCTTTCTAAATGACAATTATGATTATATTATAATTCATTAATCGTGATTATTAAACAAAAATCGCGATTAAAAAACATGCCGGGTTTTGCCCGGCACGTTTTTTTGATTTTTTTCAGATTCAGAAAAGCTTGCCCCAGGTTACCGGCCCGACTATTCCGTCTACAGTTATTCCCTGGCTGCTCTGGAAGCTCTTTACCGCATTCTGTGTTATCGGACCGAATACGCCGTCCACTGACAGGCTGTAGCCTTTGTTTACCAACGCTTGCTGCAGGCTTCTTACCCCTGTACCTGTGCTGCCCACCCTGAGCAATCCCGGATATGAGGTTGAAATTCCACCTGACGTGCCGCCGGTGTAGCTTCCCGAGCTGGTTCCCAGTTTGCCCCAGGTTACAGGTCCGACTATACCGTCCACAGTTATCCCCACGCTGCTCTGGAAACTCATAACAGCACTCTTTGTTATAGGTCCGAAAGCTCCGTCCACTGACAGGCTGTAGCCTTTGTTTACCAGTGCCTGCTGAAGCTGTGATACTGCAGCTCCTGCGCTACCTATCCTCAGAACAGGATATGAAGTTGAACTTCCTCCCGATGATGTTCCGTCGAGTATATCCGATACTTTAGAGAAGCTGTAGCCCATGCTCCTCAGTCCGTCTATCATCTGCTGAAGGGCGTATTTCGTATTAGGTGCGCCTGAACCTGTATGCATAAGCACTATCGCTCCAGGAGTCGCATTGTTGAAAACCTTTGTATATATTTCATAGGATGACCTTCCGTCCCAGTCAATAGTATCGATTGTCCAGTATATTGTTTTTGTGTAGCCTGCATCGCCTACTGCCTGAAGCACCGTCGAGTTATATGCTCCGAAAGGAGGCCTGAAATACGGCTTTGTTGTCCTGCCCGTGATGCCGCTTAGTATACTCTCTGTTGTGCTAAGCTGGCTCTGCATGCTGCTGTACGAGATGGTAGTGAAATCAGGATGTGAATAGGAATGGTTCCCGATCTCATGACCTGCATCAGTAATCGCTCTGATAAGTGACGGGTGATCCTCTGCAGCCTTTCCTGTTACAAAGAAAGTTGATTTTATATTGTTATCTGCAAGTATGGCAAGTATGGCCTGTATGTTAGCTCCATCATCTCCGTCATCAAATGTAAGTGCTATTACCTTTGATGACGCGCTGCCCTTGGTGATAAGCTGCGAGGAACTTGCCGATACAAACGGTGACGAAAATGCGAAAGCAAACACAAACACAACGGAAAATGCAAGCGCAGATCTGAGTGTCCTGAGTCTTTTATTCATTCCCTTTCACCTCTCTTTGATATAAGGAAACTATATCACCATAATATTATCATAATATTCTGATTTTTACAAGCCGCGCATGTTTTTTTGCCGCAATAAAAAACATGCCGGCTGGAAGCCGGCATGTTTGATTTTTAATCATTAGAACAGTCTTCCCCAGGTTACCGGTCCCACTATTCCGTCCACTGAAACGCCCTGGCTGCTCTGGAAACTCTTGACCGCGCTCTGTGTTATAGGTCCGAACACACCGTCTACAGAGAGGCTGTAGCCCTTGTTTGCAAGTGCCTGCTGCAGTGTTCTGACCGAGGAACCGCTGCTTCCTATCTTCAGAAGTCCAGGGTAGGAGGTTGAAGATGAACTTCCGCTGGATACGCTTCCCGAGCTGGTTCCCAGCTTGCTCCAGGTCACAGGTCCTACTACGCCGTCCGCAGTTATTCCCACGCTTCGCTGGAAGCTGATTACAGCATTCTGTGTCATAGGTCCGAATGCCCCGTCAACAGAAAGGCTGTAGCCCTTGTTGACCAGAGCCTGCTGCAGCTCTCTGACTGCTGTCCCTGTGCTGCCGAGCCTGATTGTGCTTCCGCTGGCAGATCCGCTGCTGCTGTAGGATCCGCTTGATCCGCCGGAATAGCTTCCTGACGACCCTGCCAAAAGCCCCGATACAGTTGTGAAGCTGTAGCCCCAGCTGCTCAGAGTGTCAATTATATCCTGCAGTGCGTACTTTGTGTTTGGTGCAGTTGACAAAGCATGCATGAGAACTATGGATCCTGGCGAGATATTGTTGACAACTGAACTGTATATGTAGGAAGCTGAGTACCCCCTCCAGTCATTTGTGTCGATATTCCACATTATTGTCCTGCTGTAGCCCTGATCCCCCAGAGCCGAAAGCACTGATGAATTGTATGCTCCTCCTGGCGGCCTGAACAGTGGCCTTGTAGATTCTCCTGTGATGCTGCTTATGACATTATCGCATCTGGCCAGATCATTTACTAGCGAGCTATATGAAAGAGATGTATATGATGCGTGTGTGTAGGAGTGATTACCGATCTCCATACCTGCGTTATCTATCGCTCTTACAATACTCGGATTGTTTGCTGCTGCATCTCCCACAATGAAGAATGTCGCCTTGATGCCGTTTGCCTGCAATATAGATAGTATGGCATTCACATTCGCAGAGGAGTAACAGTCATCGAAGGTTAGCGCCACCACCTTTGATGAAGTGTTAACTTTATTAATCACCGTAGAGCTTGCAGAAACTGCAGGCGGAGAGAGTGCAGAGAGAAACATTAAACCAATAGTTAACGCCAATCCGGTCCCGAACCTCTTGAACCTTCTATTCATCACATTCACCCCTTTTCGCTGGCCGTCATTGTCAGCAACCGTTTTATTGATATATAGAAATTTTATCACAATATTCTGACATATGCAAACAATGCAGCTACTTTCACATGTTAATAAAATGTTCTTTGATATCACACAAAGTTGTGAAATTTTGGATTTATTATGTAAATATATTATTAAGTTCCCCCTCGATAATATGCTAAATTTTTTACCCGATTTAACCCACAAAAAAACATGCCGGATTTCTCCGGCATGTTTTTTTATTCTAAAAGAGCTTCCCCCATGTCACAGGCCCCACTATCCCATCAACCGTTATCCCCTGGCTTCTCTGGAAGCTCATTACAGTATTCTGGGTTATCGGCCCGAACACGCCATCAATTGACAGACTGTAGCCCTTGTTTGCCAGAGCCTGCTGAAGCGTTCTGACTGAGGTTCCGCTACTGCCAATTTTCAGAAGCCCGGGATAGGCTGTCGATCCTGAGCTGATTGTACCCGAGCTTGTTCCTAGCTTGCTCCAGGTTACAGGTCCGACTATCCCGTCCGCAGTGATTCCCACACTGCGCTGGAAGCTTATTACCGCATTCTGGGTTATAGGTCCGAACGAACCGTCAACAGCAAGGCTGTAGCCTTTGTTTGCCAGTGCCTGCTGCAGCTGCATTACACCTGTGCCTGTGCTTCCAAGTCGAAGTGTGCTTCCGCTGGCAGTGCCCCCGGAGCCCCCTCCCAGTATCCCGGATACGGTTGTGAAGCCGTAGCCCCAGCTTCTGAGAGTACTGATTATATCCTGGAGAGCATATACCGAATTGTTGTCGCCTGTGTGCATCAGTATTATCGCTCCCGGAGTGACATTGTTGATGACTCTTGTGTATATCTGCCCAGCCGATAATCCATTGTAGTCCTGTGAATCTATCGTCCACATTATCGTCTTTGCATACCCTGCATCTCCTGCGGCCTGAAGAACAGTGGAATTGTATGAACCGTACGCCGGCCTGAACATCGGTTTAGTTGTTTCTCCTGTGATGCCGCTTATAACATTGTCCGTCCTGCTCAGCTCGCTCTGGATCCCGCTGTAGGAAAGTGTAGTGAAGTCAGTATGATAGTATGAATGGTTGCCTACCTCGTGTCCTGCGTTGTAGATTGCCCTTATGCTGTCCGGGTATTTTGCCGCCATCTCACCTGTAAAAAAGAATGTCGCCTTTATGCCGTTTGCCTTTAGTATGGACAGCACCGGTGCTATATCCGACAGCGGATCGCCGTCGTCAAAGGTGAAAGCCACCATCTTTGACGAGGTGCTGCCTTTTGAATACACTGCGGATGAACTTGCCGAAACTTCTGGTGTCAGAAATACTGCAACGAACATTAAAACCATAGAGATTGTCATCAAAACTCTGATGCTCCTGAATCTATTTTTCATACCCCCCACCTCTCTTATCGCCATATATATGTTTAGCTAATTTTATCACAATATTCTGCCTATTTCAATTTTCCTATATGCATTCCTGTTTCTTTGAGGAGATAATATTTGCTATAATGTTTATAATTACTACAAACTACGGGAGGTATTCTTATGGATCGTTTCAACCAATGGCTGGGTGATAAATTATCTTATATCCTTTCCACTATGGCCATGTTTTACGGAGTTTCATTTCTTGTTCTGGCCACGCTGTTTTTTCAAACACCCACTTCTCTTGTCACTTGGATACAGTACATAATCTCAGTATTCTTCCAGGGAGTAGCTCTTCCCGTGCTCGGCTACACCTCCAGGAAAAGCGGCGAACTTCAGGCTAATCTGCTCAGGGAAACACACGACACTGTGATGAACGAACTCGACTACATAAAAAAGCAGCAGGAAGCTGCGAGTCTGGAAAGGGAGGAACTGGAGAAGATCCTGGCAGAAATCAGGGAGATGACAGCTGAAATACATAAAATAAGCTTCAAAACGAATAATATGGTATAATTATCTAAATATTAATTCGTTTCGGGGAGGATTATTCTTGAAAATCGACGGCAACAAGTTCATGAAGTACATGTCTGTATTTCTAATAGTATGCGGAAACCTGATATTTTTAGCTGCCATTACCGGGCATGCCGGCAAAAGCGATGCGATGCTTGGCCTCCTGGCTTTGGCCATGGGAGTTCTCGGCTTCAAAAATTACAGCGATTAATCCATTATTAAGGAGGAATTAACTAATGTTTACTGTAAACAAGAAAAAATGTGTTGGCTGCGGAAAATGCATCAAGGACTGCTTCACAAATGACATAGTGATGTCTGAAAAGAAAGCCTTGATCAAGAACGAGGCCTGCATCAAGTGCGGCCACTGCATAGCCATATGCCCTGAAAACGCCGTCTCTACGGACGAGTACGACATGAAGGATGTTGTCGGTTACAGCAAAAAGGATTTCGAAATCGATGGAGACAACCTCCTGAATTACATGAAATTCAGAAGGTCCGTAAGGAAGTTCAAGGGCAAGGACGTAAGCGAAAAAAAGATTTCCAGGATTATAGAAGCGGGCAGGTTCTCTCCGACAGCCAGCAACCTCCAAAAAGTTTCCTACATAGTCGTCAAGGAAGGAATCAGGGATCTCACAGCAATGGCTCTTGAGAGTTTGAAGAAAAAAGGCGAACTCATCCTTGGCGATGAGCACCAGCAGGATCCGCTCATGAAGAGGTATGCCGCTTCCTGGATAAAGATGCATGAGCAGTTCCAGTCAGACCCCAAAAAAGGGGACAGGATTTTCTTCAACGCCCCTGCTGTAATCGTCGTGACAGCCAATTCTGACATTGACGGGGCACTGGCTTCCTCCCGCATGGAGCTTATGACGAACGCTCTCGGATTGGGCTGCGTTTTCAGCGGTTTCTTTGTAAGGGCTTCAAAAGACAACAAAGGGATACTTGATTTTCTCGGAGTAAGGGAAGGACAGCATATTGTAGCCTGCATGGTCATCGGCTACCCTGATGTGGCATACGAAAGGACTGTGCCAAGGAAATCCGCTGACATTACCTGGAAATAAATCCGTCAGGAGGCGATAAATATGAAATATTTGATTGTCGGGCCCGGCGGGATCGGAGGTTCCATCGGCGGATTTTTGGCGTCGGCCAATCACGACGTTTCATTCATAGCGCACGGCAAGACGCTTGAAGCCCTGAAGGAAGACGGCCTGAAGTTGAATTCCGACCTTAAAGGCAGGCTCCATATAGAGAATATTAAGGCATACTCCCCGGAAGAGTACGACCAGCAGGCTGATGTGATATTTGTCTGCGTGAAGGATTACTCCCTGGACAGCGTAATCCCATTCCTTAAAAAGGCATGCGGCAGGGACTGCATAATAATCCCTCTCCTGAACGGCTTCGGCGCCGGAGACAGAATCAGGAGTGCGCTTGAGGGTAGCCGGGTAGCCGACGGGTGCATCTACATATCCGCCTTCATAGATTCCCCCGGCTCCATAACCCAGATTGGCAGCCTGTTCAGGATGATCTTTGGCTTCAAGGAGGGCTCCGGCCTGGACTCTTCGCCACTGGAAGGAATCAAGGCGGACCTGAAGGGCTGCGGCATAGACGTGGCTGTATCCGACAGGATCGAGGCGGATATATTCAGGAAATTCTCCTTCGTCTCCACCGCTGCCGCATGCGGAGCGTATTACGGCATAACCCTTGGGGATATTCAGCACGAAGGCATATACAGGGACACATTCCTGAATCTCTGCGAAGAGATGAGGCAGATTGCGGACAAGCTCGGCTTCGGTTTTTATCAGGATCTTAAGTCTATGAACCTTGGCATACTGGACAAGCTTGCACCGGACACCACCTCTTCTCTGCAGAAGGATTTGAAGGCCGGCAAGCAGAGCGAGATCGACAGCCTTATATTCAGCGTCGTAAGGCTTGCTGACAGGCTTGGCGTTGCGGCGCCGCTTTACAGGCTGGTAGCAGAAAAACTCAAATCCGATATTTTTTTGACAGGCAGATAATTATCGGATTTAAATGGGGACGGTACCCAGTGAATTCACACTGGGTACCGTCCTTATATATTATTTGATGTACTTGTATTTCAAATCTTTGCCTTTTCCGACCACTGTGAGATCCGCATAAGGGTTGTATTTTGTGTTTGTTACAACGCTGAAAAGGTTATACATCTGCGGAAGGAATGTCCCCCAGTTTCCAACCTCTTCTGCGCAGTGCTGGGACCATATCATCCCCTGCTCAGGTGTCTCTTTCTTAAGCAT
>JAGFXP010000028.1 GCA_017861315.1 Bacillota bacterium
CGAATCTCGTCTTCCGCTCCAATTTGGCGCCATAGCCAAGTGGTAAGGCAGAGGTCTGCAAAACCTTTACCCCCAGTTCAAATCTGGGTGGCGCCTCCATAAGAAAACCCTACAACTTCAACGGTTGCAGGGTTTTTCTTTTGTTTTTTGAAAAATCGATAAATTTATAAACGTTGCAGCTGAAGTTTTTGCACGACTGAGACTTTTAGCTACAATCCTAGTGAATAATGCCGCATATAATTCGTTTAGCAAACGGCTGCATTGACAACGTTTACGCATAGTGATATATTCTACTGAAAAGTGTAATGGCTAAGCGGAGATGTGGAGGAGAATATGGAGATTAGGAATTTGCGTTATTTTTGTTTGACAGCTGAATTGGAGCATGTTACAAAGGCAGCGAATCAGTTGGGCGTGTCGCAGCCGTTTTTGACAAAAATCATTGGTCAGATAGAGGAAGAAGTAGGTGTCAAGCTCTTTGATGATAAAGGTCGATCGATTAAGCTGAATGCTTACGGAAAGAAGTATTACACACATGCAAAAAAGGTGATCATGGAGATAGAGAATCTGCAGCAGTCTATGGAAGAGATGCTGGACAGAGAAGACAGCACGATAACCGTTATGAGCAATACCAGTGTATATTTTGCAGAAATGGTCCACGAATTTCAAAAAGCCAATCCTAAGACATTGCTGAAATTATCGCTTACCCCAAGGGAAGAGATAGCTCTGGCGTTGAAAACCGGCAAAGTCGACTTTGCCTTGTGTTACCCGGCGCTCGATGAGGATATGGAGCTATGCATCAAAACAGAAAATGTATTTCGAGAATATGGATGCCTGATTACTCCACCTGGGCATCCGCTTTTGGAAAAGGGAGTATGCACGGTTAGAGATATCACTAAAGAACCCTTGATCCTTTCGCCTAGGGGAGCGGTTATGAGGGAAAAGATGGAAGAACTATATAAAAAATTCGGTTATTCTCTTGATAATATAGTAATAGAGACTAGCGATGTACATTCAATCATATCAGCCGTAAAAAAGGGTGTAGGTTGCAGCATAATGGCTAAAACTATCCTTGATAAGGAGCCTGAGCTTAAAAAAAACAGTGTAGAGATTCAGGATGCAGAGTTTTTTGGCGACTTTGGATTGAGTTATAATGAGATACTAGTTAAAACAAAAAGAAAGGCTGATTTCAGAATGTTTGTCATTGATTTTTTTTATGACTTGCAGAATCCTTGATATGTTATCTAGTTTAACCGTAAGCTTAAGCTTCGGAAATCACAGTTATTGGTGATTTTCGAAGCTTTTTTGCGTTTAGTTATGAATTCATAATCCATCCTGTTATCTACTTATGGGAAGTCAAGTAATATTTGCATCCAAAACAAAATATTATACTTGGTGATCAGTTCGTTGTATCCTTTGACCAAAGACATCGGGAACTGACATCAACGAAAAAACTAATATTAATTATTTGGGAGGTAAAAAAATGACAAGACCATTGGAAGGTTTACGAGTTGTAGAACTGGGAACACATATCGCCGTTCCCCTGGGATCAAGGATGATGGCAGAATGGGGTGCCGAAGTTATTAAGGTTGAAGCTCCTGAGGGGGATGCTTATCGTTCGATGGGACTTTTGATGGCGCTGCCATTCAAAGAAGACTTCAACGTCCTTTTGCAGCCAACAAATGCAGGTAAAAAAGACATTTGCATTAATCTGAAGGATCCGGAAGGATTAAAAGTTTTGTTCAAATTGCTTGAAACCGCAGACATCTTTACCACAAGCATCCGCCTTTCTGCACTGAAGAAGATGGGACTTGATTACGAGTCCATCAAGGAACAATATCCGGGACTGGTATACGCACATTTTTCAGGCTTCGGAAATAAGGGCTCTGAAAATGAAAGACCGGGTTTCGACTCAGCTGCATTCTGGGCTCGCGGCGGTGAAATGATCGAGTGGAGTAACGAAGGCGTTTATCCGGTCAGACCGTTTTTGGGCTTCGGTGACGCTGTATCATCGTCAATGCTCTTAAACGGGATTTTAGGTGCTGTCATTTCAAAGCAAAAAACCGGCAAAGGAGACTATATAGAATCCTCGCTTCTCGCAACCTCACTGTGGTACAACTTCCATGGCGTCATTATGGGACAGCCCCAGTTCGGGCATAAATTCCCTAGGAAACATGAACAGCCGCTGGGAGGTCCTATGCAGGTGCATTACGAGACAAGTGACGGAGACTGGATGCTCATCGTCGAACCTTTATGGGATTGGAAATACAAAAAATATCTCGAGTTCCTTGACCTTGAAGAATACATTGAAGATCCCCGCTTCACATCGTTCAAAGGTGCCGCGATACATGTTGCAGAATTAATCCCGATTTTTGCGGAAGCGTTTAAGAAAAAGACCACAGAGGAAGTTAAAGAATTTTTGATCAAGAATGACATTGTTCATGAAAGATTGGTTAATCCAAGTGAATTGTGTGAGGACGAACAGGCCTGGGCCAACGGTTATCTCCGCGAGGTGGAATTCCAGAACGGCAAGAAGATGGTTATGCCAAAAGAAGCCATCCATTTTGCAAGCATGGATGAACCGGCTTACACACTGGCTCCGAATTTAGGGGAACACTCCAAGGCAATCCTAATGGAGGCAGGATACAGCGAAGAGGAAGCAGAAAAGCTAATCGCAGCTAAGTCGGTAATACAGCATCCGTAAAAACGGTTTGAATATGGAATTGAAAGATTGAGAGGGTGGCGGAATGGAAAGAATGAATGACGGCTATTTTATCTCCCTGCTAAGCATGTACAAAAAAAATATCTCTCCGGACAGGGAGGTCTTGTATGATTATGATAGTAAAAAACACTACACATATGGAATGCTTGAAGACCGGGCGAACCGGCTTGCTCATTTCCTGATCAGGCAGGGGATGAGAAAAGGAGATCGTGTAGGATTTTGCAGCTATAACTGCGTTGAATTCATTGATGCTTTTTTTGCAAGCTGCAAGACAGGCATAATCATCACTTCCTACAACTGCCACTTAAAAGAAGAAAAACTACTGGAGCTCATTCGGAATGAGGCACCCAAAGCGCTTTTATATGATGAGAATTTTGCGGATGTGATTGATGCGGCAAAGAGAAGCTGCCCCGATATCATTTTTATAAGCGTTGGCGAAGAATCCCAAAAGCATGGCAGCTATTCCTACGCACAGGTTCAAGCCGAAGAAATAACGGGGCCCATTGACTGCAAAACCCTGACGCTGGACGATATACAGATGTTAATCCACACCGGTGGAACAACAGGCACACCTAAGGCAGCTAAAATCTCATACCGATCACTGATTAGCAACGTGCTTAGCCAGATACTAACGGTAGGGCTGAACCAAAATGATATCGCCTATGTTTTTCTGCCCTTCTTCCATACCGCGGCATGGACCATATTCACCCTGCCGCTGCTCCTGATTGGCGGTAAGGTCATTATAACGAAGAGGTTTGATGCGGATTTGTCTTTGAAGATCATTGCAGAAGAACATCCTACACTCACCATCGGAGTAGAAACGGCCCTGAAACGACTGGCGGAGGCAAAAAAATTTAAAGAAACCGATTTTTCAAGCTATCGCATCATGATCAGCGGGGCAGCCCCCATAGCCAGGGAAACCATGGAGCACTATTGGAAAAAAGGGGTTAAGCTGGTATCCGGTTACGGCATGACTGAACTGGGAACGTGTAATTTGCTTCCACCAGTCAATGATATGAAACTAGAACAAATCAAAGAAAAATGGGATTCGGTGGGCAAGCCGTTATTGTACAATAGCGTGCGAATCGTTGATTCTAAAGGAAACGATGTCGAACCAGGGGAGCCCGGGGAGTTGATTTGGCAGGGTGAGCTTGTCTTCAGCGGCTATTGGAACAACGAGAGTCAGACTCGTGAAATGGTAAGGGATGGCTGGATATACTCCGGTGATATCGGAAGAATGGGACCGGATGGCTACTATTACATTGTCGGAAGAAATAAAGACATTTTCATTTCAGGCGGTGAAAATATTTTCCCGGGAGAAATCGAAGAAGTGTTGTGTAAGCATCCCGCTGTTGAAGAGGCCTGTGTTATCGGGGTTTCGGACGTTGATTGGGGAGAAGTAGGCAAAGCATTGCTGGTCCCGAAAGACTGTAGCAACCTGAACAGAAGGGATATTCTGGAATTTGTTCGAGGCCGGCTGCCCAGCATCAAGATTCCCAAGTATTTTGAATTTATCGATGAGATTCCAAAAAACCAGGTCGGTAAACGGGATATGGAACGTATTAAAGCGAAGTATAATAAATAATTTTGGAGGAGAAGTGTATTATGGAAAAGAAAAAATCTGTATTGTTTAATCCCAAAACTTTTAAAGGTGAACGTTTTGATAAAAGGACCAATGAAGCATTTAAAGATGCCATTGAGTTCTTCGAACATAAAGGGATTTCAGAAATCCGCAAAGATGCAGAAGCAAAAGTATGGTGTCATGATTGGATTGAATACCAGGGGGAACACGGTATTTTTGCAACTATGCTGACAGCAGAGGGGTATGGAGATGATCCTACTGCCCGTTTTGATCTTTCCCGAATCTGCACGATGAGCGAATTGCTGGGATTTTATTCAGGAGGTTATCAATATCCATTCCAAGTTTCAATTCTTGGTGTCGGACCTGTTTGGATGGGCGACAATGAAGCTCAGAAACAGGACCTGGCCCGTCAGCTCAAAGAAGGTGAACTGTTCGCTTTCGGCATGTCTGAAAAAACCCATGGCGCGGATCTATATTCCAATGAATGCACTATCCGCCCTGAAGGCAGTGGCAAATATATGGCCAACGGAAATAAATATTACATCGGAAATGCACATATTTCGCCTAAGGTTGCCACCCTGGGCAAGAACACCGAAACCGGTGAATGGACATTTTGGGTTGTAGACAGTAATGATCGTCACTACAATTATGTAAAAGATATCGAAACGAAGTCTTCCGGACTTTGCCAATTGGGCGAATATGAAATGATTGAATACCCGATTACGGATAACGAAATTTTAAAAGTCGGTGATGAAGCCTTTGCAGATGGACTATCCACAGTCAATATCGGAAAATTCAATTGTGGCTGGTCTGAAGTTGGCATGGTTTCCCATGCATTATTTGAAGCGGTCACACATGCTGACCGCAGAAAAATTTATGGGCATACAGTAACGGATAACTTCCCGCACATCCGTTCATTCCTGTCAGAATCATTCTGCCGTGCCAACGCCATGAAGCTATATACCCTCCGTGCTCTGGATTATTTCAGGGTGATGTCCGAGGATGACCGTCGTTATCTGTTATTCAATCCGATTGTCAAGAATAAGGTGTGCCGCGAAGGTGGAGAAGTGATGCGCCTGATCATGGATGTGGTATGTGCCAAAGGTTATGAAACCGACACCTATATCAGCGATGCCATGATCAATGCAGATATGTATGCACGCCTTGAAGGAACCGCACATGTAAACATGGGCCTAATCCTCAGGTTCATAAAAAATTACTTCTTCAGCAATAAAGAGTATCCGGAAATCGGCATAGTCACGGAAGCGAAAGATGACAAGAATGTTTTTGCACAGACCATGGGCGGCCTGGGTAAGGTCGAGTTCTCGGATTTCGGCAAAGCTTACAAAGATGTTGAAATACCAAATGCCAGGATTTTCTTTGATCAGGTTCTTAAGTTCCGCAATCTGATGATGAAGGGTGCTCCTGATGAAAAGATGTCCAAGAATATCGACTACATGCTCAATATCGGAGAAATGTTCTCCATCATCGTTTATGCACAGCTAATTATGGAATCAGCCAAACTCCATGAGGTGGAAGATGAACTGGTGGATCAGATATTCGCTTTATTCATTAAAGATATGAGCAAATATGCACTGGCACAGATCAACAGCCAGGAAAATACAGATGTCCAAAAAGATTGCTTGTGGGAAATTGTTAAGGTTGCACCAACAATCGATAAAAAGAGAGATTATAAATTCTTCAAGGAATATGTCCAGGTTCTGGACGGCGAATACATGTCAAAAGGTACCGTCGTAGGCATTGATTAATAGGAGGTCCATGAATATGAGCGTATATATAAAAAAAGTTGCGGTAATCGGCGCTGGGGTGATGGGAGCCGGAATAGCTGCACATATAGCAGGTGCTGGCATTCCAGTAGTCCTGTTGGACATTGTTCCGCCGCATTTGACGGATGATGATAAAAGACAAGGGTTGACGGAGGAAAACATAAAGTTTAGGAACAAGTTTGCCGAAACCGGAAAATTGAAGGTTTGCGATCCGAAAGCACGTTTGGCTTTTAGTGGTGAAACGGCAGATCTCATTGAAACAGGCAATCTGTCAGACGATCTTGAAAAATTAAGGACATGTGACTGGATTATTGAAGTAGTTGTTGAACGTTTGGATATCAAGGAAAAAATGTTTAACGACATCGAATCCTATATACACGACAAGGCCATACTATCCACCAATACATCAGGTATTTCCATCGATGAAATTTCAAAAAGCATTCCCGAGAGGCTTCGGGGACGATTCATGGGAACACATTTCTTCAATCCTACACGTTACATGAAGCTCTTTGAAATCATCCCTGGTAAAGAAACGCTACCGGAAAATATTGAAATCATGAAGGCGTTTGCAAGCCGAAGACTGGGAAAGGGTGTCGTAGAAGCCAAGGATACACCGAATTTTATTGCCAATCGTATCGGTGCCCATGCGGCAATTTCGGCGATGCAGCTCACAGAAAAATACGGTTTCAGCATCCAGAAATCAGATGCAATTCTAGGCAATATAGTGGCACGGCCTAAGACGGCTACCTTTAAAACAGCGGATCTGGTTGGGCTTGATATCGGGGGACATGTGGCCCGCAACGTTATTGAACACTCTGTGGATGAAGCGGAGCGCAACGCATATACATTGCCTGCATATGCAACCCGTATAATTGAAAGGGGCTACCTTGGCAATAAGACGGGGAGCGGCTATTATAAAAAAGTACGCACAGCGGAAGGCGACCAGCGTTTTTATTGGGATTACTTCAAAGAAGAATATGTGCCCTTGGAAATCTTGAAATCTGATGCTGTCAATGAAGCAATGAAAGAAAAAACAACACAGAAACGCCTCAAAACAATGGTCTGGGGTGACTGCGAAGAAAATAATTTTGCCTGGGAGGCGGTTAAAGCAAATCTCCTTTATACGGCCGCCAAAGCACCAGAAATAGCTGATGACTATAAAGAAATCGACAATGCTATGAGGTGGGGTTACAACTGGGAATTGGGACCATTTGAAATCTGGGATGCAATCGGTGTGCCGGAATCTGTAGATCGTATGGTGAAGGAAGGCCACGTAGTACCGGTTTGGATAAAAGAGAGACTGGCGGAAGGCCGAAATACTTTCTATGATGAAAAATCGGCCGAAGCGCCGTATATCATCCTGACTTCCGATGTGTATCCAATCATTAGAGAAAATTCTGATGCCGTATTGAAGAATCTTGGTGATGGCGTTGCCTGCCTGGAATTCCGTACAAAGGGAAATACGGTTACAGGAGATATAGCTAACATGCTTATGGATAGCATTAAGATTGTCGAAGAAGGCGATTACAAAGGATTGGTGCTGGCCAATCAAGGGAAAAATTTCTCGGCAGGCGCTAACCTGGCTTATATTATGGAAATGATCAGGTCTGGTCAATGGGATAATATAGAGTATGCAATCCACACCTTCCAGCACACTAATATGTCCATGAAGCGTTGCAGTAAGCCCATTGTTTCAGCACCCCACGGAATGACATTGGGGGGCGGCGCCGAAATGTCATTGCATACTGCAGCACAGATAGCCCATGCAGAAACGTATATGGGCCTGGTTGAACTGGGTGTCGGACTGGTGCCTGGCGGCGGTGGATGTAAGGAACTGTTAGTCCGTATGATGGAGAAAAGTGGTGATAAAACAGCTTTGAATTTGACATTGGCGACTCAGCATGCCATGGAAGCTATTGCCATGGCCAAGGTTTCCACCAGTGGCCATAATGCAGCCGAAATAGGGTTTCTCGGAAAAAAAGACAGGGTATGCATGAGTCTGGATTATTTGATTGATGAAGCGAAACAAACCGTCATAAACCTCTATGACCAGGGTTTCCGCCCCAATTATAAAGAAGAAGTTGTTGTTGGTGGTACAACCACGAAAGCAGCTCTGCAGACTGGGCTATACGGAATGGAAAAGGGGCGTTTTATCAGTACCTATGATGCATTCCTTGCAAACAAGGTTGTGCATATCCTTTCCGGAGGCGATGTAATTACCGGCACCAAGGTATCTGAAGAATGGATACTGGAATTGGAAAAGGAAGCTTTCCTCAGTCTCTGCGGGGAAGCTAAGACGCAAGAACGTATAGGTTACATGCTGAAAAACGGCAAACCGTTACGCAATTAAGGAGGCACGATATGAATAAAGCAGTAATTGTAGCAATCGGAAGATCAGCTATTGGGAAGGCTCCCCGTGGGACCTTGTGCTATACAAGGCCAGAGGAGCTGGGAGCAAAGGTTATAAAAGGTATATTAGATAAAATTCCGAATTTCGATCCCCAGGAAATTGAAGATGTTATTGTAGGCTGTGCTTTCCCGGAAGCACAGCAGGGCATTAACCTGGGCAGGATCCTTGCTTTGAAAGCGGGACTTTCAGAAAAAGTGCCGGGACAGACCGTTAACAGGTTCTGTTCTTCCGGTCTCCAGGCCATTGCGGCTGCCTCTTATCATATTATGTCCGGTCAGGCGGATTGTATCCTTGCCGGAGGTGTTGAGTCAATGAGTACGGTACCCATGGGAGGAAATTTTCCTGCACCTGACCCCGGTTTAGTGATGACTTTGCCCGAAACATATATTTCAATGGGTTTAACAGCGGAAAATGTTGCAAAACGGTATGGCATTACCCGTGAAGATATGGATAACTTTGCACTTCAGAGCCATCAGCGGGCAGCTGCGGCCATTAAAAATGGCCTCTTTGAAGATGAAATCATTCCGTTACAGGCTGCTCGACCGAGTGTTGATAAAAAAGGCAAACCCTGTATCAAACATGTTCCCTTCAGCATAGATGAAGGTGTCCGTTCAAACTCTACACTGGAAGGACTGGCAAAGCTGAAGTCTCCTTTTAAAATTGGAGGAATCGTAACTGCTGGAAATTCCTCTCAAACCAGTGACGGAGCTTCTTTCGTTTTGATGATGAGTGAAGAAAAAGCCAGGAACCTGGGATTAAAACCATTGGCGGTATTCAGAAGTTTCGCCGTTGGCGGCGTTGAACCGGACGTAATGGGTCTAGGACCCATTATAGCTATTCCAAAGGCACTGAAGTTTGCCGGGATTACCAAAGATGATTTGGGCCTTATTGAACTCAATGAAGCTTTTGCTTCCCAATCCTTGGCTTGTGTAAGAGAGCTTGGATTGAATGAAGAGATCGTCAATGTCAATGGCGGGGCCATCGCTTTGGGACATCCACTTGGATGCACCGGCGCATTTCTCACCACCAAGCTTATATCCGAAATGCATCGAAGAAAAACAAGTCAGTTTGGGTTGGTAAGCATGTGCATCGGTGGCGGTATGGGTGCGGCTGGTGTTTATGAAATCTTGTAAATTTAATTAACGAAGAAAAATAGGGAGTATCCTGTGTTAAAGGCACGGGATCTCCTGTTTTTCAATGTTTATTAAGGGATTGGAGGTTACTATGACTTTGAAGCATATCAAAGGCAATACATATTGCAGTGAGGGAAGTACTAACATCGGAATTTGCAACGGCGTTATGATTGATACTGACATCGATCCGCTCCATGTAAAAGCAATGCTGGGTGATTTGCAAGAGGGCAGTATCGCCATTGACTCAATATTAAATACTCACGCACATCCAGACCACTTCGGCGGAAATGCATATGTTGCAAAAAAAACAGGTGCAAGAATTTTAGCAACGAAAAAACAGTTGCCATTCATGGAAGAGCAACGCGTGTTGGAATTGGTCACTTATTGTGCCAAGGCGCCGAGTTTTGAGTCAGACTACAGCGTTCGGGCTATTCCATCATGCGTTGTCGATGAAATCATTAATGAAGAAGGTGTTGCCTTACATGGGGATGAATTTATCTTCATTCCATTCCAGGGACATGCATGGCATCAGCATGGTGTTTTAACACCGGATGGTGTCTTATTTGCTGGTGATGTTATTATGGCAAGAGAACAAATTGAAAAATACAAGCTGCCTGTGATTGTTGATGTCGAACAGGCCATTGCAGACATTCATTTGCTAATGCAGGAAAAATACGACAGTTGTGTTTTTTCACATGTCCCTTTTTCGGACAAATACAGACCATTACTTGAGAGGAACCTTTCGCTGATTCAAGAAATTGGTGAAAAAATTCTTGGCTTGTGTACGAAACCCATGGGACGGGAGGAATTGACCGGAGCGCTATCGCAGGAAATGGGATTATATGAATCCTATATCCAGTTTGGACATGTCAATATTACTGTAGGTGCCTACATAACCTGGCTGGGTGATCAAAAACAGGTAGAATATCTTATGGAAAAGGGTATTATGAAGGTAGTGAAAAAATAGGCAAAATAATATTCGAGAAGGCATGCCCTGCAGGGCGTGTCTTTTTTTTTGAATTTATCGCGCTTAGCTAAGCATCGAATACATTTGTAAATTAACAGAATATTGCGTATAATTATTGTAGGATCATGGTTTATAATTGTTGAAGGGGATGATTAAAAATGGTATTCAAAGCGGATATTGAAGGCAAAGATGGCAAGGCCGGGGACGAGGAGCTTGTTATTGATACCCTGATTAGTCAGGGTGGAACTTATGGCGATGAGTTGATGAAAAACGTAAAAGTATCATTCCCGCCGAACAGCGACAAGATAATTATCAATGGAGAACCCTTTTTTTTGAATGTAAAGAGGATCGACTATGACGGATATGACGAGAAAGATTCGGTTTATAAAATTTCCACCTATGACTTTAATTTTTGGGTAAGCCGGGAGAAAACGTATAAGAGCCTGAAAGGCATATTGGAGAACAGGCACAGCGAATACCTTGAGCAAGAGAAAATTCAGAATCAAAGCATTAGGGAAGAGTATCTTAAGCCATTTGAATATGACACCATAGACGACGACATTTACAATTGCTTCATTGCCTATAAATCAAGTTATATTGAATCTGATATAGGCAACTCTTATGATTTTACGAAAACGGAGGAAAGACTAGCTGAAATTTGCAAGGAGCATGGCGGCAAGTATTACAAAAATGCAGCCAAATCAGCTAAGTTTGCAATAATTTTCAGCTATACGAACAGAACAGCTTCATGCGTAAACAGCCTGAGGGAAAAGGGATACAAGGTTACTAGTTTTGAAAATGTGATAGAGCATTTCGGACTGCAAGATATTTTTGACACAAGGGGACTGATAGGGAAAGTTGAAAGGCATAAAGGTGGTATGACTGAAGAAGAGTAAAACTTGCGCAGGGGTTGCAATTGCTATGCATACATATTAGAATTGACTTGTCGGCAGACCGCTGCTGCAGAAGGAGAAAATTTTTAGTCATGTTTAAAGCGAACGATATATTAAAAAAGACTGGCATAATGGCGCTGATACTTTTTGGCTGCACGCTTATGTCGATGGGCTCGCATTACAGCAACTTGATTGAGTCGAATATAGTGATGATATACCTGCTGGGTATACTGTTCATATCTTATGCGGTTGAAAATTATGCCTTAAGTTTCTGCGCATCGCTTTTGGCTGTTTTCCTGTACAATTTTTTCTTTGTCGAACCCTTTTATACGCTCAAAGTCGACAATCCGAACTATCTAATCACCTTTTTTGTCATGTTCGTCGCAGCTTTCATTACAAGCACACTGACAATAAGGGTAAAGCTCGAGAGGCAGCAGGTATCGGAAAGGGAAGAGAATATAACCGCACTGTACCAGATGGAGAAAAGGTTTCTAAGCGCGAAAAGCAGGGAAGATCTGGCCCGGACAGCATCTGACGAGATTGCATGGAGGTTTGGCGCGAATGTTCTCGTAAAACTGTTGGATTCGAAGGGAGAGACCATCTGCAGATATGTCGCCGGGAGCGATGTGTTCTCGGGTAAGGCGGACATATACGCTATTGAGGAAACTTACAAGTTCGGAAGAACCTGCGGGCGTGGTACGAGCATATTCCCGGGAGCCAGTGCATACTACAGGCCTGTCAAGGGGCTGGGGGACATCCTGGGTGTGATAGGGATTTCCATGAAGAAGGGGACGGAGCTGTCTGATTCCCAGCTGCGCTTGCTGGATGTGATAATACCGCAGATAGAGGTTGTGCTCCAGCGCGAAAAAAATTACGAAAAACAGCAGAAAACAAATATAGAGATCCAGAAGGAGCGTCTCCGTGCAGATATGCTCAGGTCGATATCCCACGACTTCAGGACTCCGCTGACGGTTGTTATGGGGCTTGCCAGCACCGCAGTAGATAATTATGAAAAAATGGGTGACGAGGACAGGAAAAACTACCTCCGCAGCATCCAGGATGAAGCAAGATGGCTTAACGAGATAGTTGAGAATATTCTGCAGGCAACGCGTTTTGAAGAGGGCAGCGTCAAGCTCAACCTGGAGGAGGAGGCCGCCGAGGAAATAATCACCGAAGCGGTGACACATGTTAAGAAGCATGCCGGCAGGCGCGAAATCACAGTTAATATACCTGAGGAGATTATACTGATAAAGGTTGACGGAGTGCTCATAAGGCAGGTTATTGTCAACCTTCTGAACAATGCCGTCAACTATTCAGCCGAAGGAAGCGAAATAGCTGTCTCGCTCAGAAGGGAAGGGAACCGCGCAGTATTTGAAGTCAGCGATAACGGCGAGGGAATCCCTGAGGAAGACCTTCCGCGCATTTTCGAAAGGTATCAGAGGAGCTCATCAGGCGGAAGGATGAACAGGAAGGGGCTCGGGCTGGGGCTCTCCCTCTGCAAATCCATTGTGGAGGCCCATAATGGGGAAATAACTATCCGCAAAAATTTGCCGAAGGGCACTGTTGTCAGCTTTTATGTTTCAGCAGATGAGGAGATGATATGATGGGGCCGCTAATTCTGATTGTAGACGACGAAAAGCCAATAAGGAATTTCATAAGGATGTCAATAGAAACGCAGGGATACAAGTGCATCGAAACAGACAACGGGACCAGCGCTCTGATGCTCGCCGTTTCACAGAATCCGGACATCCTGATACTCGATCTCGGACTTCCCGATATTGACGGTATTGAGGTTATAAGGAAGCTGAGGACGGTTTCGCAGGTCCCGATCATAGTCATTTCAGCCAGGGGGCATGAACGCGAAAAGGTCGAGGCGCTTGATTCCGGGGCGGACGACTACCTGACAAAGCCCTTCGGAGTGCCGGAATTGCTGGCGAGAATACGCGTAATGCTGCGCCATAAATCCTTGGGTCCGGTCTCTGATGAAAGTGCAGATCCGATATTCAGGGTGAAGGATCTGGTTATTGACACCGGCAAGCACAGGGTATGGATTGCAGGCCAGGAGATCAAGCTGACACCTCAGGAATACAAGGTGCTGGTTCTGCTGGCGAAAAACAGAGGGAAGGTGCTTACGCACAATTATATAACCGAGAAGATATGGGGAGGCATGATATCCGACGACGTAAGATCGCTGAGGGTATGCATGGGCAACCTGAGGAGAAAACTGAAGGAGGATCCTTCTGTGCCAAAGTACATTGTAACCGAAATAGGGGTAGGATACAGGTTTGTAGATGAATAACAGGGAAACCACCAGTGATGGATTAAGCTATCACCTGGTGGCTTTTTTATTTGCGGAAAAATTACAGAAACCTGCGGAACCCTTACACAAAACTTATACAGAAAGGACTATTCTTAATTTAGAAAAGAGGTAATAAAAATGAAAGATATCAATGATTCAAACGAATACAAATCTTTTATTAAAGAAGCTGTTGTCAAACTTCAAAATCGTGAAATTGAAGGTGCTTATGAACTGATACTTAATGCCCTGAGTCAAAATCCGGCCGCGCCAGAGCCGCATAATCTGCTGGGCGCGCTGCATGAGATAAGAGGAAACGAAGACATGGCAAGAAAGCATTACAGGGCGGCATATGCGTTGGATCCAACTTTCAAACCAGCAAATAAGAATTTAGAAAGGATTTGCACCTTCTGCATTTTGCCGCATATGGCAATGGACTTAGGTGTTGAAATTCTTATCAATAAAAAATGATCATTAGTTAGGAGGAAATATTATGGTTAAGGAATTGAAAAATGTTATATTTGGTAAACCATTGGCTACTGAAGAAATGTCGCACGAAAAACTCAATGTTCCTTTTGGGCTGGCAATCATGTCCAGCGATGCAATATCATCAGTAGCCTACGCAAGTGAAGAGATATTATGGGTACTGATTCCTGTCATAGGTATCCTGTCATACAGGTACATGTTCGAAGCTTCCCTTGCAATTATCGCATTGCTGCTGATAGTCGTTTTTTCCTACAGGCAGACTATTAAAACCTATCCTGGCGGAGGCGGAGCTTATACAGTGTCCAGGGAAAACCTGGGAACCGTCCCCAGCCTGGTTGCAGGCGCCTCGCTTTCCGTAGATTACCTGCTGACCGTAGCTGTCAGCACCTGTGCGGGAACCGCGGCTATAACCTCGGCTTTCCCTGCGCTGTACCCTCACAGGATCAGCATAGCCATATTCTTCATAGTGCTAATAACCATCGGAAACCTCAGGGGAGTAAGCGAGTCTGCAAAGATTTTCGGAATGCCTCCGTATCTCTTCATTGCAGCTATGATAACAATGATCGTTTACGGAATCTTCAAGGTTAAAGTGATGGGATATGTTCCACAGCCGGCACACGCTGTACCTATGCCCGTCGGCGACATAACCCTGTTCCTCTTTCTGAGAGCTTTTTCTGCAGGATGTGCTGCCCTTACCGGTGTTGAGGCTGTAAGCAACGGCACGCCGAACTTCAAGGAGCCTGCCGCGAAGAATGCAAATATTGTGCTCCTCATACTTGCGGTTATCATCATATTTGTTTTCGGAGGGACATCCTACCTGGCAACCCTTTACCATGCAGTGCCAAGCTTTGAGAATACAGTTGTTTCGCAGATTGCATTCCAGGTCTTCGGCGATGGATTCATGTACTACGTATTGCAGTTCTCGACAGCCATGATACTGATCCTTGCTGCAAATACAGCTTATTCAGGATTCCCGCTTCTGGCATCAACCATCGCAAATGACGGATATTTGCCGAGACAGCTTAAGAGAAGGGGCCACAGGCTCAGCTTCAACAACGGAATAATATCGCTTTCTGTAGCTGCATGTATCTTGATCATTATTTTCAGAGGCGAGACCCATTATTTGATACCGCTCTACGCCATAGGAGTGTTCACTTCCTTCACGCTTTCACAGTTCGGCATGTTCAGAAAATGGACAAGGGAAAAGAGCAGAGGATGGGCTGTAAAAGCTTCCGTCAACGGCCTTGGAGCAATCGTCACCTTTATTACTGCTTGTGTAATCGGATTTACGAAATTTACTTCCGGTGCATGGGTTGTGCTCATACTCGTTCCTGTAATAGTGATTTTCATGAGAAGGGTTAAGGGACATTATGAGCATGTAGCCGAGCAGCTCAGGGTAGGTCCAGGCAGTGTCCCGGACGTCATACCTGATCCGGATAATGTGAGGCACATTATTGTCCTTGTTGAGAGCTACAACAAGGCTATAATCAAGACGCTCAACTATGCAAAATGCCTGTCGGACGACATCGTAGGCTTCCATGTCTCGGTAGACGACGAGGCGACAGAAAAGCTCGTCAAGAGGTGGGAAGAGAACAATGTGGGGATCCCGCTGGTGGTGAAGAAGTCCCCTTACAGAAATGTGCTCGGATTGCTTGCAGACTTTGTCGAATCAGATGAGCATGCTTCAAAGGAAGGAGATCTGGTTACCGTAGTCATGTCCCAGTTTGTAGTTGAGAAATGGTGGGAAAATGCATTGCACAATCAGACTGCAATGCTGATAAGGTCGGCATTGCTCAAACACAGGAATATTGCAGTCATATCCGTTCCATATGTTATTGAGCCGGATATGGAGATATATGAAAGGATAAGAATAAGCAGGGAATAATCAAAAAGCAGAAAGAGGTCCGCTTGAGCGGACCTCTTTAGATTATCTTCTATATCACCGCGCCGTGTTTTTTCATTATCTCGGCGAATTTTCCGTTTTTGCAGTAGCCCAGAGGTGTGTACCCGGAAGGATTCTTTGCGTTTATGTTGTAGCCGAGCTCCAGCAGCGCTTTAAGGAACTCCTCGAAGTTCTGGTGATCCAGGCCGATGAAGTCTTCGTGCAGGAGCGTATTGCCGTGCTTGTCCACTGCATTCACATCAGCACCGTAGCTCGCCAGCAGCATGAGCAGCTCCTTTGAAAAACTGAAAGTGCAGTAGAACAGAGGTGTCTTGCCCGAGATGTTCCTGGCGTTCACGTCCGCTCCCCTTTCGAGCAGCAGCGTGATGAGTCCCATGTGCGGACTGACCCTTGCGCAGAGCCTGTGGAGAGGCGTGTCGTGCATCATGCTCAGGTTGCTGTTAAGGTCATCAAGGTTGCTGATAAGGTACCTTATTACCTCTTCATAGTTCTCCGAGCAGTTGTCTATGGCATATTGAAGTATCCCTTCGTTCTCAAAGTCGGCGCTGATATTCTGTGTGTTTGCGAGGTAACTCTTAATCTCCTCGAGATTTCCGTTTTGAATTGACTGGTATATTGTGTCCGGTTTCTTGGAAAACAAATCTTTAAAAATACCCATCTTATCTCCTCCTTAAATTATTAAACCCAGGATGCTACCCCTGTCCGCCAGCTTTCCGCGGCGCAGGTATACAGGCTCGACATCATGTTTTTTCAGGAAATCCTGAACCTCTTTCCCGTAAGAGTAGAATGAAAGGTCCCCGTAGAAAGCCATATGCTTTTCGTCGATCAGTCCGCAGGTTCCGCCTATGAATCCGTAATCAAGGCCTGTCAGCACGATATCCCCGGGAGGGAGTAGGAGAACATCCACATCCGTGCCCTCGAGAGCCTTCTGTATGGATTTGTCGCTGGTAATCAATGCGTGGCCGGAAACGACTGCGCAGGAGCATTTAGTATAGCCCTGGTTAACGTTCACCAGCTTTTTTCCCTCAGCGGCTGACATGAGGTTGCCGTCTGTGCACCCCAGGTTGTGGATGAACAGGCCGGGAAGATTCACTGCGTTTAGAATAACGTCCCCGGGATAACTGCCCTTGATGCTTTCCTTTGTAAGAGTGACATCGAAGCCGAGCAGGCCAAGGTAGTCAATGAAATCCCGGTCCATATCCCTGTGAGCCACCAGGCTTTTTTCACCAGTTAGGTTAAGAAGCATGTCGGGATGGCCGTCCACCGCCTCGTAAAGCAGGCCGCACCTAGGGCATTTGATTATGTTGCATCCAAGCTTGTTGAGATTGAACAGCTCTTCTTCCGAAATCCTGTAATCGACAAAAAAGTTTTTCATAACTGATCCTTCCAAACTATAAATTCATTAACACTATTATAACATTTTATTGGGAATATTGATATTGACATTAATTGAAACCAGTTTTATAATAAAGGAAAATGAATACCTGAATGACAGTGATAAGGAAGAGTAGGTAACGGACTGTTCTAAGAAAGAAAAACCCGCAGGCTGTAAGGTTTTTTGTTCAAGCGTTATTGAAAACCACCTTGGAGTTGTATGCTGAAGCAAATAGTAGGCAATATCGTGTCCCGGCGTTAATGGGGCTGAAGATGGCAATCTGCAAGGATCGCTAATTTGGGTGGAACCGCGTTTTATCTCGCCCCAACTCTGGGGAGGGATTTATTTTTTTGGAAAAAAAGAAGGAGGGTAAATTTTATGGTAAAAGTAGTATTGAAAGACGGCAAAGAGTTTGAGGTCGAAAAAGGAACGAAGATATCTGATGTTGCTGCAAAGATCAGCTCCCAGCTTGCAAAAAAAGCAATGTGCGCTGTTGTAGACGGTGAGGAAGCGGACCTGATGGCGGAAGTCAACAAAGACTGCAGCCTGGAGATAAAGACTTTCGATGATGCAGAAGGAAAATGGGCATTAAGGCACACAGGCGCGCACATACTGGCACAGGCAGTCAAGAGGCTGTACCCTGATGCCAAGCTTGCTATAGGGCCTGCTATAGAAAACGGCTTCTATTACGATATAGATTCCGACGTTACATTCACGCCTGCCATGCTTGAAGACATTGAAAAGGAAATGGCTAAAATAGTCAAGGAAGATCTCCCTGTTGAAAGATTCGAGCTTCCAAGGGCTGAGGCAATAGAATACATGAAAAAAGAGGGAGAGCCTTACAAGGTGGAGCTTATAGAGGACCTTCCCGAAGATGCAATCATATCCTTCTACAAGCAGGGAGAATTTGTAGACCTCTGCGCAGGCCCTCACATTCCTTCCACTGGAAAGGTAAAGGCGTTCAAGCTTCAGTCACTGGCGGGAGCTTACTGGAGAGGCGACGAAAAGAACAAGATGCTCCAGAGAATCTACGGAACAGCTTTCACTAAGAAGAGCGAGCTTGACGAATACCTGCACATGCTTGAAGAAGCAAAGAGAAGAGACCACAGAAAGCTTGGAAAAGAGCTCGACCTGTTCACAATGCACGAAGAGGGACCTGGCTTCCCGTTCTTCCATCCAAAGGGAATGGTGCTCAGAAACACTCTGGAGAATTTCTGGAAGAAGAAACACACTGAAGCAGACTACGATGAGATAAGAACTCCGCTCATCCTGAACGAAGATCTGTGGCACCAGTCGGGTCACTGGGACCACTACAAGGAAAACATGTACTTCACTACAATAGATGAGGGCGCTTACGCAATAAAACCTATGAACTGCCCTGGGTCGATAATCGTGTACAAGAATGCAATGCATTCCTACAAGGATCTTCCTCTGAGATACGCAGAGCTGGGAATAGTTCACAGGCACGAGCTTTCAGGAGCGCTGCACGGACTCATGAGGGTGAGATGCTTCACTCAGGACGATGCCCACCTGTTCGTAGCGGAAGACCATGAGAGCATCAAAGAAGAGCTTATAAAGGTAATAAAGCTGATACAGGACATATATGCAGTGTTCGAATTTGAATACTTCGTAGAGCTTTCAACAAGACCTGAGGATTCGATGGGAACAGCGGAACAGTGGGAAACTGCTACAAACGGACTTATAGACGCACTTGATGCAGTTGGGATGAAATACAGAGTCAACGAAGGCGACGGAGCGTTCTACGGCCCTAAAATCGACTTCCATCTCAGGGACAGCCTGGGCAGAACTTGGCAGTGCGGAACTATACAGCTTGACTTCCAGATGCCTGAAAGATTCGACCTAAGCTATATAGGAGCGGACGGAGAAAAGCACAGACCGGTAATGATACACAGGACTGCATTCGGAAGCGTTGAGAGGTTCATCGGAATACTCATCGAGCACTACGCAGGAGCGTTCCCAACTTGGCTGGCACCTGTTCAGGTTAAAATAATGAACATCACTGACAACCAGAGCGGATATGTAAAAGAGATCAGAAGCAAGCTCAGGGCAGCAGGCATAAGAGCTGAAGAAGACCTCAGAAATGAAAAGATAGGCTACAAGATCAGAGAGGCCCAGATGCAGAAGATCCCTTACATGCTCGTAATAGGCGACAAGGAAATGAACGAAGGCCTTGTTGCTGTGAGAAGCAGAAAAGACGGCGACATTGGCACTATGCAGCTGGACGAATTCCTTGCTAAAGTAAAGGAAGAGAACGACAAAAAAATAAATAACTAAAAAACGTTGACACAGGGTTGAAATGATTGTACAATATATACGTTAAGAAGAAACAGCCGTTTCTCACCATACGGCACAGCTAGTATGGTTATGGATAAGTGTACATTTATGTATTGTTTATTTGAGACGGCATAGTCCGTCTCTTTTTATTTAGTTTAAAATACCTGGGAGGTGTCGATTATTAGTAAAGATGTTCTTTTGAATGAAGAGATCAGAGAAAAAGAATTAAGAGTTGTTTCAAATGACGGCGAGCAGTTAGGCATAATGTCATCCAAGGAAGCGCTGAAAATTGCTGAAGAAAAAGAATTGGATCTGGTTATGATATCACCTAATGCAAAGCCTCCAGTCTGCAAAATCATGGATTACGGCAAGTTCGTCTATGAGCAGTCCAAGAAGGAAAAAGAGGCAAAAAAGAACCAGAAGGTCATCAACATTAAAGAAGTAAGATTGAGCCCTAAGATCGATGAGCATGACGTTGAAATCAAGGCTGCCAATGCAAGGAAGTTTTTGCTTGCAGAGGACAAGGTCAAGGTTACAGTCAGGTTCAGAGGCAGAGAGGCTGAAAATTCTGGAGCAGGCACAAAAGTTTTAGATAAATTCCTGGCTTTAGTTCAGGATGTATGTGTTGTAGAAAAGCCGGCAAAACTAGAGGGCAGAAACATGATAATGATTCTTGCTCCCAAAAAGGCTTAATTGAGAGGAGGAAATTTAAAATGCCAAAGATGAAAACAAAAAGAGCAGCAGCAAAAAGGTTCAAATTAACAGGAACTGGAAAACTTAAGAGAGCTAAGGCTTTCAAAAGTCATATATTGACTAAGAAGAGCGCTAAAACTAAGAGAAATCTTAGAAAGACAGATTATGTTTCAACTTCACAGGAAAAAGTAATGAAGAAAATATTACCTTACCTATAATTCGGAAGGTAAATGAGGAGGTTTATTAAATGGCAAGAGTTAAAAGAGCGGTAAATGCTCGTAAATATCATAAAAAAGTATTGAAACTTGCAAAGGGCTACTACGGCGGAAAAAGCAAGCTTTTCAAAACAGCTAATGAATCAGTTATAAGAGCACTTAGAAATGCTTACGTAGGAAGAAGATTAAAGAAGAGAGATTTCAGAAGACTCTGGATCGCTAGAATAAATGCGGCAACAAGACAGAATGGACTTACATACTCAAAGTTCATGAACGGAATGAAGCTTGCAGGAATCGACATCAACAGAAAAATGCTTTCAGAGATAGCTATCAACGATCCAAAAGCATTTGCTGAGCTCGTTGAGATCGCAAAAAAGAACATCAAAGCTTAATATTTCAAGTGAAAAACGCAGAGAATTCTGCGTTTTTTTCTTTAATTTGACAAAAACTATAAAAGGATTATAATCATAATATCAAGAAGTAATCATTCACTGCTTTGGAGGAGATTTTATGCAGGAAAAGACTAAAAAAAGGACGCACTTCACACCTGTAAGGATATTGTCCGCAGGCTTTGCTGCGGTAATCATGATAGGAACCGGCCTGCTGATGCTCCCGGTCAGTGCCGCTAACGGCATAAGCACCCCTTTCGTCGACTGCCTCTTTGTCTCAACCTCGGCCACCTGCGTCACGGGCCTTGTGACAGTGGATACAGGTACCCACTGGAGCTATTTCGGCAAGACAGTGATCATGTTCCTGATCGAGATAGGAGGGCTGGGCTTCATGTCCTTTGCGACGCTGTTTGCGCTGATACTCGGAAGGAAGATAACCCTGAAGGAAAGGCTGATAATGCAGGAGTCAATGAATGCGACAGGCCTGCAGGGGCTCGTGAAGCTTGCAAGGTATCTCCTGATGTTCACGTTAACCGTCCAGGTAGCGGCTGCCCTTATACTTTCGACGCAGTTCATACCTCAGTTCGGTTTGGCTAAAGGGATATACTACAGCGTGTTCCACTCGGTTTCGGGCTTCTGCAATGCAGGCATAGACCTGTTCGGCAACTTTTCGAGCATTACCTCCTATTACAGCAACCCGGTGATTGTAATCACCCTCGGATCTCTGATAATAATAGGCGGGCTGGGCTTCTATGTGTGGCAGGAACTTTACAGGATTTTCAAGGAAAACGGATTTTGGCAGGGGCTTAAATCAATGCATAAGAAGCTTTCGATTAATACCAGGCTGGTGCTGTCCGTCACAGGGATACTGATAGTGGGCGGAACAGTACTGATGTTCATTTTCGAGATGAACAACCCGGCAACCATACAGGGGATGTCATTGGGCGATAAAATCCTGAACGCATGGTTTGCTGCGGTAACCCCTAGAACTGCGGGCTTCAACTCAATATCAACAGCAGACATGAGCCCGGCAGGAAGGTTCCTCACAATAATCCTGATGTTCATAGGAGGTTCCCCGGGCTCCACGGCCGGCGGTATCAAAACAACGACTCTGGGACTCCTCGTATTCACCGTTATATCGGTAATACGCGGCAGGGAGGATACTGAGGTATTCATGAAGAGGATAAGCATAGAACTTGTGGTCAGGTCTCTCTGTATAGTATTCATAGCAATGAGCCTGGTTGTTACAGTGGTGATGATACTCTCAATAACCGAAACAGGTGCTTCTCTGGAGTATCTAATATATGAGACAGTGTCAGCTTTCGGCACAGTGGGGCTTACGCTCGGACTGACGCCGAACCTTTCGGTTCCGGGAAAGCTTATCTTGGCATTGACTATGTATATAGGCAGGCTCGGCCCGCTTACGCTGGTTATAGCTCTGGCAAAGAGAAGCCGCTTAAAAGGAATCAGATATCCGGAAGATAAAATTATAGTGGGGTAGGGATGATTATGAAGAGAAAACAGTATGTGGTTATAGGTATAGGAAGGTTCGGTTCAACGGTTGCAAAAACATTATTCTCGCTGGACAACGACGTTCTTGCGCTTGACGCGGACGAGGACAACGTCCAGAACATATCGGAGCATGTCACGCATGCGGTACAGGTTGACGCCACTGACGAAAACAGCCTGAAATCACTGGGTCTGAGGAACATGGATGTTGCTGTCATAACAATAGGAGCCGATATACAGGCCAGCATCATGGCAACGCTGATCGTCAAGGAGATGGGGATACCTTATATCATTGCAAAGGCGAACAGCGAGATCCATGCCAAGCTCCTGTACAAGATAGGCGCCGACAAGGTTATCCTTCCTGAAAGGGACATGGGAATTAGGGTTGCGCACAGCCTTGTTGCGTCAAACATCCTTGACTTCATAGAGCTGTCCAACGAATACAACATAGCTGAGATTGTGTGTCCAGACGAATGGGTCGGAAGATCCATAATGCAGATGAACTTCAGGGCGGATTACGGGCTGAACGTCATGGCCATAAAGAGCGGAGAAAAAATCGAGATATCTCCTGCTCCCGACTACAGGCTGTCTGACGGGGATGTAATAGTTGCCATAGGCGACGTCAAATCACTTGAGAAAATAGAGATTAGGACGAAAAAGTAAGTGGAGTCCATAAGCAGCAGGGACAATTCTGTCGTAAAAGAGGCAAGGAAACTGAAGGAGAGGAAGCACAGGGACGAGAAAAAGCAGTTCCTCGTCGAAGGGCTGAGGTTCGTTTCCGAAGCTCTCGGATCCGATTTTGAGGTATCCAGCCTGTTCTTGTCCGAGGATATGGCGGAGAAGTGGGGAGCCCTGGGGATAGAGGACAAGATAAAAGAGGATACGAAGGTTTTCAAGCTCCCAAGCAGGCTTTTCAGGGAGATTTCCTTCACCGAGCATCCGCAGGGAATAGCGGCGGTTGTAAACTGGAAGGGCAGGGAGACTAAGGCGGATGAAGGTTTCTTTATCCTGGCCGACAGGGTTCAGGATCCCGGAAACCTGGGCACAATCATAAGGTCGGCGCATGCTTCGGATGCCCTGGGTGTCATAATCACAAAGGGTACTGTTGACGTGTACAACGACAAGGTGCTGAGATCAACCATGGGTTCCATATTCCATGTGCCAGTGATTGAGGACAGGGAACTGGCATACCTGAAAGCCCTCAGGGAAGACGGGTTTGAGCTGGTGGTGAGCTCCCTTGATACGTCGAACGATTTCTTCCAGGTGGACCTAACCGGCAAGGTAATAATCGCGGTGGGCAATGAAGGCGCGGGCATAAGCGCAGAGCTCATGGACATGGCCGATGTAAAGGTGAAGATACCTATGCCCGGCGGCGCCGAATCGCTCAACGTTTCCGCAGCGGCTTCAATCATGATGTTCGAGGTAGTGAGGCAGAAAATTTTGAAGGTTGACAATGCCGGAAAATAAATGTAAAATGTGAACTATACATAAAAACATATAGAATGCGTTGATGAAGAGAGTAGACTTAAAGAGTCTTTCCAGGGAGAAAAGGTCACCGACTGTAAGCCTTTTTACTGATTTTAAGTTGAAGTTCGCTTCGGAGCTCCTGGTGTGAATTAGCAGTAGCGGCAGGCGGCAGATTGCCGATATAATTACGAGTGGGCATAATCATTTGTGCCAATTTGGGTGGTAACGCGGATTCAGTCCGTCCCTTTCAGGGGACGGGCTTTTTTTATTGTTAAATCGTAAATTCGAAAGGAGCAAGGAAAATGAAGGAAAATTTAGAGTTGATCAGACAGAATGCGCTTGCAGAACTGGAAGCGGCGGCCAACGGAACTGATATCGAGAACATCAGGGTAAAATACCTGGGAAAAAAAGGCGAGCTAACAGCTATCCTCAAGGGGATGGGGAAACTCAGTCCCGAGGAAAGGCCGGTTATAGGCGGAATCGCCAACGAAATAAGGGAGAACCTTCAGAACAGGCTTGATGCTGCTGCAGATGCAGTGAAAAATGCTGAAATAGAAGAGCAGCTCAGGAATGAAGTCATCGACATATCCATGCCAGGCATAAAGCAGACTTTGGGAAAAAGACATCCTCTGGAGCAGACACTGGCTAAGATGACAGAGATATTCCTCAACATGGGCTTCACAGTAGAAGAAGGCCCGGAGGTTGAACTTGACTACTACAACTTCGAAGCGCTGAATATACCTAAGCACCATCCTGCAAGAGGCGAACAGGACACGTTCTATATCAACGACACCATAGTCTTGAGGACGCAGACTTCCCCGGTACAGGTTAGAACTATGGAAAAGCAGGAGCCGCCAATAAAAATGGTCTGCCCCGGAAAAGTATACAGATCAGACGTCGCTGACGCAAGCCATTCGCCTATCTTCTACCAGATGGAAGGAATGGTCATAGACAAGGACATAACCTTCGCCGACCTCAAGGGAACCCTGGACCAGTGGGCAAAGAAGATGTTCGGAGATGACGTGAAGACCAAATTCAGGCCTCACCACTTCCCGTTCACGGAGCCTTCCTGCGAGATGGACGCATCCTGCTTCGTGTGCGGCGGAAAAGGCTGCAAGCTCTGCAAGGGCAGCGGCTGGATAGAGCTGTTCGGAGCCGGCATGGTGCACCCTGACGTTCTCAGGGCAGGCGGAATAGACCCTGAAGTATACAGCGGCTTCGCATTCGGAATCGGAGTCGACAGGACCGTAATGATGTCCTACGGCATCGACGACATCAGGAACCTGTACGAAAGCGACATGAGATTCCTGGA
>JAGFXP010000089.1 GCA_017861315.1 Bacillota bacterium
CTTCGTATAACCAAGATGGATTGATTAATAGCCTGAAAGCATTCCGATTGCAAAAAAGCAAAGAAGAAAATATAAAACCTTACTTCATTTTCAACGACAAACAGATGATGGATCTTATAAGTAAAATGCCGGGTTCAAAAGAAGAACTCAAGGGCGTTTGTGGATTTGGCCCAGTAAAGTCAGAAAAGTATGGAGATACCATATTGGAAATTTTGCACAGGAGGAATTGATTGTATGGATAAGAAATATGTATGGTATGCCTGCTACGGATCAAATCTCTTGAAAGAAAGGTTCTTGCTTTATATTCATGGTGGAGACTGCAGATTTAATGGGAAACGATATAATGGGTGCTCTGACAAAAGTTTGCCTCTCGATGACCGACCATACAATATAACACATAAAATGTATTTCGCCAAAGAATCGAGAAGCTGGGAAAATCAAGGAGTTGCTTTCATAGAAGCTAAGAATAGTGAAGAGACAATAACCCTAGGAAGAGTATACCTCATAACAGAAGGTCAGTTTAATGATATTCATTTTCAGGAGGGCAAGGTCTGGTATGATAAGATCCTAGACGTGGGGACTTTTGACGGCATTCCAGTTAAGACTTTCACTCACTCGACGAAATTTGCTGAAAATCTGCCGGGCACCAAATATCTGGATGTTGTTACAAAAGGCTTGAAAGAAACTTATCCAGATATTACGGAGAAAGTAATAGACGAATATTTGAGGCAATGTCAAATGTCTCATCCGGATATGATATAATCTACTCATATAATTTGGATTGTAAAGGGTGGTGAGCATATGGGAATATCGGTAGGCAGGATGCTTGAGGGTGAGTTCTTCAAAGATTACAGGGTTTTGGCCGGCCACGGCGGGCTGAACAACCAGATACAGGGATTTGCCATGCTTGATGCCCCTGACGGCTTTCTCTGGACCAAAGGGCGTGAATTCGCTCTCAGTTCAGGATACGTCCTTCAGCAGAACCCGGGGCTTTTCGATGAGGTTATCAAAACCGACAATTTCAAGAAAATCGCCTGCTTCGGAATAAAGGTCGACAGATACCTGAAAACGCTGCCGGAAAGCATCATACACGCATTCAATGACCTGAACATTCCCCTCATATCCATCCCTTCAAAGGACACATGGATGGACATAATAAACGCCATAAACGTACTGGTTATGAACAGGAACATAATGCAGTTCAACATCAGGGAGATTAATCCCTATAACTTTTCAGACCAGACCTACCACGTGAAAAAGATTAACAAGATCCTCGGGGCAGTCGAATACGAGATGAAATTCCCGGCAATGATCTATGACCTGTCCACAGAGAACGCGCACTACAGCTCCCCGGGTTTCAAGGAGGTATCAGGTCCTTTGAAGACCGAGGATTTCTGGAACCCTAGCTTCAATTTCAGCAAAGAAATTCTCTGCGACAACCTCAAGATGGCAAGGTACACCGTCCACGAAAACAGGTACGGAAAGCCTTTCAGCTGGATTACAGTGCCAATAACCGTTGACGGCAAAATAAAGGCTTATTTCGTGGTTCTTGAAGCCGTCGGCCAGATCGACTACTTTGACCAGTTCGCCCTGAGGACCGGATTTCTGCTTATCCAGGAACTCTACGAACAGCTGCTGGTAGCCCGCAGCATAGTAGACTCGGACTTCGAAAAGTTCGTAAAAAGCATACTTGCAGGCAGTCTGAGCCAGAGGGATGAGATAACGAACGGCGCAAACGAAATCAACATAAAGGTAAGCAGCAAGTATTACGTCATGGTAATGGAACAGTCCAACGAAAGCATAATACTAGCCGGCTTCTATGACGTCCTGAAAAACAGTATCCGCGGCGAATTCTTCTACAATGACTGCAGGGTATCCTATATAGACAGCAACAAGTGTTTTTTCCTGCTCAGGATGGATGAAACCCTTTCCGGCAAGCAGAACGTCGACCTGATCAAGGAGAAATGCCTCAATCTGAAAAAGCGCCTCGAACTGAAAATCCGCGATATCAGGCTGGCCTTCGGACTGTCTGACACCCCTGATTTCGTCTACGAGATCGGCAGGAATTACCAAAGGGCGGAGCAGGCAATCAGGGTCGGTAGCCTCCTTTACCCTAAGGAGGTTGTATGGACCTACTCGCAGCTGGGCGCCTTCGGATGGCTGGACATAAAAGACGACGAGATCAACCTGATGCTGAAGGACCTCAACCTTCTGCTGGAAAACGAGGAGCACAAGGAGCTTGTCAAAACACTGAAGGTCTACCTTGAATGCAAAATGAACTTCAGCCTCACTGCCAAAGAACTGTTTGTTCATATCAATACCGTGCGAAAGCGCATAGAGGAGATCACAAACTTGATAAGCCTGGACCTTGAGAATCCCTTGAACAGGCTGAAAGTGGAAATCCTGCTTGAATTATTCGTCTAGCGAGACAGCGGCAACTCAGCATTTTGCTGAGTTGCCGCTGTCTTTTTTTGTTTGGCTGAAAATTATTTCACGTTTCCCCCAGATTGTAAAAAAATTATTCATAGCTACATCATCTTAAAAATAAAGGAAAGTATTTGCGTTGAGGCCTCTATATGAAAATGTTATCATGAGTCCAATGAAATGATTATTAATTTTGGGAGGCAATTTTTATGGAAGAAAAAAAGGTATCGGCACAGCAGTATCAGGGCAATGACAGACTGTTGCTGGGCATGGTAATGGGCGTTATAACTTTCTGGCTTTTTGCACAAACAACGCTGAATATCGCGCCGACAATGCGTGTGGATCTGGGCATTGATGGAAACACGATCAACATCGCTGTCAGCATAACAGCTCTTTTCTCTGGCATATTCATCGTTGTAATCGGCGGATTGGGCGACAGATTCGGCCGAGTGAAAACCACCAAGATAGGACTCGTTCTCAGCATAATCGGCTCGCTGCTGATCGCTTTATCGCCTCAGGGAACTGCAGCATTCCTTATGGCAGGCCGTATTGTTCAGGGCCTATCTGCAGCATGTATCATGCCGAGCACTCTGGCGCTTATCAAGGCTTACTATCAGGATGCGGCGCGCCAGAGGGCTGTAAGCTTCTGGTCCATTGGCTCCTGGGGCGGATCCGGTTTCTGCTCGCTTTTCGGAGGCATCCTCGCATCGACAATCGGCTGGCGCTGGATTTTCTGGATATCAATCGCTGTTGCAGTATTCAGCTTCTTCCTGATCAGCGGAACACCTGAAAGCAAGAATCCTCCTTCGGACAAAAACAAGGGCTTCGACTATGCAGGAATCTTTACTTTCATGACCGGAATGGTTGCATTAAACATCGTTATCGGCCAGGGTGCCAGAATAGGCTGGTCAAGCCCTGTAATACTGGGCCTTGCAGCACTTGCAGCAGTCGCGCTTTCCGTCTTCTTCAGGATTGAAAAAAGCAATGAAAACGGATTTATCGACTTCGATTTGTTCAGCAACAAGACATACAGGGGAGCCACAATCTCCAACTTCCTCCTCAACGGAGCTGCCGGCACATTGATGGTAACACTGACACTGGTGCAGCTGGGTGCCGGAAAGACTTCCTTCCAGGCGGGCCTGCTCACATTAGGGTACCTCATAGCGATCCTGCTGACAATCAGGGTGGGCGAAAAGCTGCTTCAGAAATGGGGAGCACGCAAGCCTATGATCATTGGCTGCATAATCACCGGCACAGGCATTTTCATGACATCGCTCACTTTCGTTTTAGCCAGCCAGTACATGGTTATTGCCACAGTCGGCTTCACGCTCTTCGGAATAGGCCTGGGCTTCTATGCAACACCATCCACAGATGCTGCATTGTCAACCGTGCCGGCAGAAAAAGCCGGCTCAGCATCGGGAATCTATAAAATGGCATCCTCGCTGGGGGCCGCATTCGGTGTGGCGATATCTGCAGCGATATTCACCGCGCTCAGCAACGGGACTGCCGGTTTCCTTGAAAGCATGTTCTGGGGAAGGACAGACAATGTAGCGATCCGCTACGCAGCTCTCGTGGCACTTCTCTTCAACCTGTGCATGGTGATGGTAGCGATAATTTCCATCCTGATGACTATACCTGCAGGCAAGCAGAAAACAAAGTGATTTGTAAAGGAGAAACTGGTATGAATAAAAAAGATTTGTCATTATACCTCGATCAGCATGCCGATGAGGTGTTTGCGATCGCTCAGGAGCTTTACGATAATCCGGAAATTTCGGAGCAGGAAGCCAACTCGTCCGCAATGTTAAAGAAGGCGCTCAAAGATAACGGATTTACAATACACGAGTTTCCTCAGGAGGAGCTGGAGAACGCTTTCTATGCTGAGTACGGCAGCGGCCATCCCGTGGTGGCAATGCTGGGAGAATATGATGCCCTGCCTGGTTTGTCCCAGGTGGGCGGCAGCAGAGAGAAAAAGGCTGTCGAAAGCGGAGCTCCGGGACATGCCTGCGGACATAACCTTATAGGCGCCTGTGCTTTCGGAGGGGCGATTGCAGCCAAACGCTACCTTGAGGAAAGCGGACAGGCGGGCACTGTCAGATTCTACGGCTGCCCAAAGGAGGAATTGTTAAATGGGAAAGTGCTTATGGCAAAATATCATGCTTTTGACGGATGCGATATGGCTCTCAGTTTCCATCCATGG
>JAGFXP010000104.1 GCA_017861315.1 Bacillota bacterium
GTGCGCAATGAGATAGTCGATGTGCTTCCCTATAACCTCCTCTTTGTTCATCCCGTAATTATTCTCGAAGGCCTTGTTGCAGTAAATCGCTACCCCGTTGCCGTCAGTTACGTATATCTCGTCATGAGATGTTTCAAGAATGCTTTTGTAAAAATCCTCTTCGCGCTTCATTTGTACCTCCAAAACGAACAAGCAGTTTGTATGTGCTCTAACAATTTATTTTTCGGAAAGGATAGATGCAGATAAGAGCCTTCCCGAGAATATCCTCATCCGGGATATACGGCTCCGCCCAGGTACGGCTGTCCCTGGAATATGATCGGTTGTCTCCCATAAAAAAATAATTCTTTTCAGGGACAATAAATGTTCCAGCCGGTCCGCTATTTATCTCTACATAGGTTTCCTGAAGTTTTTCATTGTTGATGAAGACTTCTCCGTCTCTGCCGATCTCCACAAGTTCACCGGGCAGGCCGATGACCCTTTTCACAAGAACCAGTCCAAGCTCTTTTGAAAAAAATATCAGGATATCACCTCTCTCTATACCTCCGCGAATTCGCTTTGTCAGCAGCCTATCCCCCTGTTTGATCGAAGGATACATGGAGTTTGAGGATACCAATGTTACAAAAAATATGCATTTCCTGATTGCAAAGGCTGCGATTACACCTGCCATAATCAGAAATATCCAACCGCAAATTATCACTTCCACAATAATGATACCCCACTTTTCGCAGCAGCACAATTACCTTCCCCGTGAAGCGGGGAAGGTAATCTCACCTAACGGTGATGGCCATGAGCCATCCCGTGCACATTTTTTTCTTCATGTGATTCACCTTCAGCAAATTTGAAAAAACTGACATAGGCCTCGATGTATCGCCTTCCTGCCTGGACATCGTTGACGTCGAATCCCTTTGTAGCCATGACTTTTTCAAACCTTTCCTTTAACTCAGGCATTTCTTCTTCGGAAATCAGACCTTCCAGCGGTGACAGATTTCCTGCCTCTATGCTTCTGTCTGCTGCTGCTACCTTCTCGTCAATCGGAGTCCCGTGAGGCTTAAGCCCTTCGAAAGGCGCTCCCTCCCCCGCCCTGTGCAGCCTGACAAGGTTTTCGAGAAAATATCTGTCCGCTAGTTCTTTTGCATCCTGACTGAGTTTTCTTACCTTGATGCTCTTTTCGAAAGTTTCCCTCAACTCTTGTTCATATTCCGGCATTATCCATTTCAAGACATAATTTATATTTCCTGTATCGAGCGCTTTCATCCCGTCAGCAGCCGTCGGACCATCCAATGTGTCGCAGTGTGCGCTTGCCTTTTGCGGCAAAATAAACAGGACAAACATTGCTGTCAGAAGTATTATTATAACCATTCCCATCTCAATTCCCCCTTTTTATCTTTCCAGGTATTTTACGAACCAAAGTGCAGCCAGCTCTGCGACTTTTTCCAGCGTCCCCGGTTCTTCAAAAAGATGTGTGGCTCCGGGTACTATTTCCATCCGTGGCATTTATCCGGCTGAAGGCCTTCTGGTTCAGCCCTATGACCACGTCGTCACAGCCTCCCACAATGAGGAGGGTAGGCGCTTTTATTTCACCGAGGTACTGCCATGCCAGATCAGGCCGGCCTCCCCTCGACACAACAGCGCTTACCTTTCCGCCCATAGCTGCCGCCGTCTGTATAGCGGCAGCCGCACCCGTGCTGGCTCCGAAATACCCCAAGGCCAGTTCTCTTGTCTCCTCCTGCTCGCTCAGCCATTTCGTAGCTGCAAGAAGCCTCTGAGCCAGCAGGTCTATGTTGAACCTCATCTCATAATCCATGTCTTCCTCCGGGGTAAGAAGGTCAAGGAGAAGAGTCCCCAGCCCATGCTCCCTCAGTACGCCAGCGACATAATTGTTTCTCGGGCTGTGCCTGCTGCTGCCGCTCCCGTGGGCAAAAACGACTATTCCCCCTGCACCTTCAGGAATTTCGACCGCACCTTCAAGCGTGACTCCGCCTTCATTTATGTGCACCACTCTTTCGCTGTTCGCCTTGTCTTTCATTTGAATCCCCCACTTCCTATAAGATTATTTTGCAGGTTCAACTACAGAATTCATTCCTGCGATGTAGCCGAACGTAATTGCCGGACCTATGGTGCTGCCTGCGCCCCAGTAGGCGTTTGCTGTAGGGGATGCAATACAGTTGCCTGCCCCGTACAGGAATGGTATAGGTCTCCCGTTCACATCAATAACCTGCGCTTTCCTGTTTATTACCGGTCCTCCGTTAGTGTCAAGTGTCCCTGCTGCAAGGATTATGGCGTAGTATGGACCAACCGAGCTCATGGGATACATCGTGTAATTTTTGCTGCCGCTCGGAGGCCATTCATCCTGAGGAACAGTTGGAGGGAAAGTGGTCCATTCCCTGTCATAGTTGAATTCCCCCCGCATAAAGTCTTCATCCTTCCCCTTCTCTGCAAATCCGTTGAACTTTGCAATCGTCTCTTTCAGATTTTTCAGAAAATCCGGATCTAGCCTGAAGTCTCCAGTATGTTCCGAAAGTGACCCAAGATGCACCGATATGCCTTCCGCCAGTTCATCCAAGCTTGAACCAGAAATAATGTATTGCGGATGCTCCCCCTTTCCCTGCACAGGGTATGGAGGGAAGCCCTGCCAGAGGGCTGCTGTCCTCTGGTCGAATATCATGAATACAAGCATGTTTGTCCACTCGGCCCTCTGCGGATCCCAAACGAAGTGCATCATAGTCCTGTCTGTGTAATTCCTCTTCTCATCCATTATTCTCTTGCCATACTTGTTTACTTCTATTACGCTGTCCCCCGGGATGTAGAACACGTTGTTGGATCCATCCGGGTATTGGATCACATTTTCCAATATGCTCTCTGCCCTGAAGGCGCCGGCCATGTTGCCCATTTTTGCCCCGATCTCTCCGGCCATCCTGATGAAGTCTCCTGTATTTGTAGGTGCAGAGCAGCCT
>JAGFXP010000055.1 GCA_017861315.1 Bacillota bacterium
TCGAAAACCACATCGCCCTTCCTGCCCTTTATGACAACAGGCACTATCTCGTCCTTGAATTTTCCCGCTTCAATTGCCGCTTCCGCCTTCTGCTGGGATGCTGCCGAAAATTCATCCTGCACCTCCCTTGTGAGGCCCCATTTTTCAGCTATGTTTTCTGCAGTGACTCCCATATGGTAGCCTTCGAACGCATCCGTAAGCGCATCGTATACCATCGTGTCCACGATTTTGCCGTCGCCCATCCTCTGACCCCATCTTGCGGTCGGCATTACATATGGCGCCGCCGACATGTTTTCCATTCCTCCGGCTACTATGATGTCTGCGTCACCGGCCTTTATCATCTGTGCAGCCAGGCTTACCGCTCTGAGTCCTGACCCGCACACCTTGTTCAGGGTGAAACCCGGTATTCCCTCGGGCAGCCCGGCCTTAATAAGCGCCTGCCTTGTAACGTTCTGTCCCAGGCCAGCCTGAATCACGTTCCCCATTATAACTTCATCCACCAGTTCAGGTTTTACCTTTGCCCTGGCCAGCGCTTCCTTTATGACTATTGCGCCAAGCTCTGCAGCAGGAACGTCCTTAAGAGTCCCGCCGAACTTTCCTACAGCTGTTCTTACAGCGCTTGCTATAACTACTTCCTTCATTTAGAAGACCTCCAATTATTGTTGCGGGAGGATATCCGCAGGGATATCCTCCCCATAATAGCTTATTGATTAAGCGGTCCCGTATTAGAATCCGCCGTAATTGTAAACTCTTTCAGGAACATCGTTAACATCGTCTTCGTCTATTTCCGCAACGCACCTGACCATGGATCCGTCTCCCATGTACCACCTGATAGGGAAGCAGAAGAACCTGAAACGTTTGCCGGAAACTTTGTCCAAGTCGCCGCCAAGGTTCTCGACGCCTACTATGCCGTGGCCAAGCATCTGTTTGTGGCATGGCTCCCAGGTGCCCCAGCATCCTATTTCTTCAAGGTCGCCGAACTTTTCCATGTATTTGTCCATGCCGTGCAGCGCTATATATTTTTCTTTGTCGAATTCAGCATATGCTTCCTCGCCGAACTGCTCGGCGTATTCCACCGTGATCGGTCTTCCTGATGAACCAACCAGGTTCAAAGCTGTGCCGCCGTTGGTTCCCATCGCTGTATGAAGCGGGTGGTCAAGCGCCTGGCTGTCCATGGCTACACATTTAACTTTGTGCTTAACAAACCATTTTCCTGCATCAACGCCGGTACCGCATGAGTAATGATAGTATTCCTTTGAATCATCAAATTTGCGGTGCATTCCTGTATTCAAGCAGACAATCATCCCTTCCAATTCTTCCGGTTTGATGTTTGCACGCTTGCAGGCATCTTCAAGATGTTCTGATGTGATCAATTCCCAGCGTCCGCAATTTATTTCAAGGCAGATCGCATCGCCTGTATATGCATCGACAGGCATTTCATGAGTGTAGCGGGCTCTTTTCCCGTCGAACTCTTTTTCCATAACATGGCGGGGCGCGTCACAATGTGTGCCTGTATGCTGAACGCAGTCGATCCTCTGTGTAAGGACGCCGCCTTTTGCCAGGGTATGCATAGAATCGATTACCGGCTTTACAAAATATGGCCAGCGCGGGATATCCGCACTGAACGGATGTGTTAAATCTACAAATACTTTTTTCCCCATTATAATTCCTCCTAGAATTTAGATATTGATTTAGACTACTGATTCGATTTCTTCCCCTGCCAGTGTGCTGACGGTTTTGCCGGGTGTTTTCGCTGCAACGAAGACTGATACGACTGCAGCTGTAACCAGTGCGGCGGCTGAAAGCCCGAACAGGAATCTGAAAGTTTCATTTCCGGAAGCTGTAGCTATGGCGAGCTGTACAAACGGCGCCGATAAAAACCCTATGTGGATACCGCTGGTTACAAGTCCGTATGCTGCATCCCTGTGCGATTTCTCAACTTTCTGGGATGTCAGGTTCAGAATATAAGGAGTAAGCATTCCGGAACCGAATCCGATCAGGATGTTTGCGATCGACTGGGTTGCGAATGTATGGGTAAAATACATAACCACATATCCGGCAGCAAATATAGCTATGGATATCGGGACTATAAAGCTCTTTGTTTTGTGGTAGAAGTTAGGGAATATGGCTCCTGACAAGATGCTTGCAAGGCCTGGCAGGCATATCCCTATGCCGATCATCCAGGGCAGCCCGATTTTTTCAGTAACCATGAACAGCGCCATGTTCGTTATGTTGAAAGCGAAGAACATCCAGTTGACCGCCATGAAAGCAACCAGCGCATATGCTACCTTCGGGATATCCTTGCTTGGCAGGTGGCCTGCCACTTCTGCCGGCTTGCTGCCCGGATCTGATTTTGGCAGTCCGAATATCGCAACGACCATGATTACGAGGCATACGCCGAATGCAAGGAACGGAAATCTCCATCCGAGCAGCAGTATGAACCCTACCGCGATGCTGTCAAGCACATTGGCCACGTTTGCTACTGCTGTAGCAAGGCCGAGCATCCTCTCCCTCTTGGCTCCTTCGAAGTGCTCTGCAATCATAGCATTCGGCAGAGGAAGAACGAGTCCGACTCCTATTCCAGTCAGGAATCTGCATATCAGTATCTGATTCATTGTATGGGCCAGGAACGGAAGCATGCCTGCAACACCGTAGATTAAAAGCCCGAATATGATAAGGTTCTTTTTATCGAAGCGTTTAGCCAGTTTTCCTGCAACCACGCTCATAGGAATGGAAGCAAAGAACGGCATTATAACGATCAGCTGAAGCTGGAAGGTCGATGCATCCGGGAATGCCGCTGCTACCGAGCCCAAAATCGGGGCAACTACAGAAAGCTCATAAATCCAGACAAACGGTATAAGGAGCATCGTAAAAACATTGAATTTAGTTAACTTTGAATTTTTCATAGCATCCTCCACTATTTACATTAGTTAGCCCAGTATCCGCCTTCAACAGCTACATTTGCACCTGTCATGAAGTCGCTGGCCTTTGAAGCAAGGAATATGCACGGTCCGATGAAATCATCGGGTTCGCCGAGCCTTCCGATAGGAAGACGTCTCAAGAAGTTCTTGTAAACAGCGCTTTCCGGGTCAAACATCCATTCAGTCAGATCTGACCGGAATACTGTAGGGTTGATCGTGTTTACGTTTATGTTATATTTTGAAGTCCATTCACATGCGAGAGACTGGGCCATCAGGTCTATGCCGGCTTTAGCCGTGCAGTAGCCTGTGTAGCCTGCCATTCCCATCTTTGAACGGGCGGATGATACCATTATCACCTTTCCGCCTTTGCCCTGGTCTATCATCTTCTGCCCTGCGTATTTGCAGAACAGCCATGTGCCCTGGACGTCAGAATCCATTATCTTTTTCCATTCAGCCAAATCCTGTTCTATGATCGGCTGTGCGTGGTTGTATCCTGCTGCGGTGACGAGCACATTGATCTCGCCGAATTTTGCAGCCGCATCGTCGACAACCTTTATTACATCCGCTTCAACCGCAGGATCTCCTGTAGAGTATCCGCATTCAATGCCTTGCGCTTCCAGTTCGGTGCAGAGGGCTTTGCATTTCTCATCGCTTCTTCCTGTGACAAAAACCTTCATCCCTGCAAAGCCATACCCCAAAGCAACCGCTTTACCAAAGGCGCCTGTGGCGCCTGTGATCAATGCAACTTTCCCTTTGACATCAAACAAATTGTTTACAAACTGTTTTTCAACCATATTATTCTCTTCTCCTAATATCAAAATTAAATTTTGTGAATATGTGAATAGATAAAATAAAAATTAATAGGCTTACTGATAGCTTATAACTACCAGAACCGTAGCCACCTGATTTGTTTCGTTGATCATTGATCTTCCTTCATTTGGTCCAATGAAGATCGAGTCGTTCTTTCTAAGCACGAAAGTTTCGTCCTTTGACTTGACTGTCATTTCTCCGTCTAGTATGAAGTATATTTTTTCTGTAGGGGAATCCTCATAAGCGTATTCAGCGCCCCCGCCTGGTAGAAAGTATGACATTCCCATCCAGAATTTTTTTGCTCCTGTTTCCTCTGTTCCGTGCAGCTTCATTGACTTCATGTCGAAGTGCAGTGGTGCATTGTACGGGGAAACACTATTCAGTTCAACTTTTTTCATTTAATTCACCTCCCTTCGATGCATGATATATAAGTTAATTTTCCATAACTTTCAGATTTTCGTGTATTATGAGGTCCGCTTCAGTGCCCCTTAGAACATCCTCCAAGGTCACGCCCGGAGCGATCTCCTTCAGGACAAGCCCCGTGGGCGTAACCTCGATCACTCCGAGCTCCGTAACTATCATGTCCACTTCCTTTGCCGCGGTGAGAGGAAGCCTGCATTTTCTGAGTATCTTCGGCTCTCCCTTTGCAGTATGGGTCATAGCTATTATTACTTTTTTAGCGCCGCTTACCAGGTCCATCGCTCCGCCCATCCCGGGAACCATTTTGCCGGGTATCATGAAGTTAGCCAGGTTACCTTCCTGATCCACTTCCAGGGCTCCCAGCACCGTTACATCCACGTGCCCGCCTCTTATTATGCCGAAGGATGTGGCGCTGTCAAAGAAGGCCGCTCCCTTTTTTACAGTCACATGCTGTGCACCTGCGTTAATCAGATCCTTGTCCTCCATGCCCGGTTCAGCTTCAGCGCCCAGGCCTACAAATCCGTTTTCCGACTGCAGGATCACATTTACATCTTCGTCCACGTAGTTAGCAACCATGGTAGGAAGTCCTATCCCGAGATTGACGACGTCGCCGTCCTTCAGTTCCTTCGCTATCCTTTTTGCTATGAATGCCTTTATGTCCTTGCTGTCCATCATGCATCACCTCCGACTATATAATCGACGAATATTCCCGGCGTCATCACACAGTTCGGATCTACGCCGCCAACCTCGACAACCTTTTCAGCTCCGACGATGACAAGGTCGGCTGCTGCTGCAACCACAGGATTGAAGTTTCTTGTCGATGCGTTATGGAAGACATTGCCCTGCTCATCTGCGACGGTACCGCCCACGAGTGCAACGTCCGCCCTGAGCGGCATTTCCAGAAGGTAGTCCTTCCCGTTTATATTCAGCTTCTGTTTTCCCTCTTCCACAATGGTTCCGACACCGGTAGCTGTAAGGAATCCTCCCAGGCCTGAGCCGCCGCACCTGATCTGCTCTGCCAGCGTCCCCTGCGGCACCAGTTCTACTATAAGCTCGCCGCTGTTCATCTGCCTTCCTGTTTCAGGGTTCAGACCTATGTGTGAAGCGACCACTTTTTTGACCTGCCTGTTCACTATGAGCTTTCCTACACCTCTGTCAGGCAGCCCCGAGTCATTGGCAATTATCGTGAGGTCCTTTATGTTTCTTTTAACCATTTCATCAATGAGCATCTCAGGGGTGCCCACACCCATAAAGCCGCCTACCATTACGGTCATGCCGTCCTTGATGCAATCCATTGCTTCATCAATATTTACAACCTTACTCATACATTTACTCCTTCATTTTTTCTTTGCACACCTATATATAGCAACTCCCGTGCCAAAGGGTCCGTATGCGGCGGATTTTTTTGCAGCATTCATGAGGAGTCGCGGTTTTACTGGCCTTGACCGCATTTTCGATTTACACGGATCCTGTAAACGTTTTTGACCCCCTAATCACGTTTTAATACATTTTTGTATCGGAACCTTTTCATCACTAAATATTTAACGAGGTTTCGGCTGATTTTCACATCATTCATGCAATACATATATGTATTAAATGATTCATTTTTGTATCGTTTAATTCTGTGATTTCGCAATGGAAATGCCGCCCCCCTGCATATTTGATGCATAGGAGACGGCAGTCTTTTTGTCCGACTTATTTTGCTGACAATATTTTCTTTGAAACCGCAGCTACGGTAACTGCGGCCGATATGCCGCCGCTGATGAAGCCGCTGATGGCATTCCCAACGGCGTTAGATCCCTGCGACACCGGCATCGGTATCAGATTGTAAACTATGATGAAACATGCGATCGCGCTGATGGCGCCGCTGATGACGAGGTTCTTTACTATTTCCTTTTTCAAATCGAACATGCTGAGCCCTCCTAAAATATGTTTTATCTTTCTATCGATGCCGGCCTGTAGTCGGCATATTTCTTTTTCTTTTCAGTTATCTGCTCCTGGTTTTGAAAGTATTTCCGCATTGTCTCCTGTATCTCGAAGAAATGGTCCCTGGCTCCGCTTCCGTCCAGCATGGATTTCCTGCAGCCATCCTCCTGTATCACAAACTTCCATTTTCCGTTTTCATCCTTCTCGATGTCCCCGCCGCAGTGGCAGACAGGGCACTCTATTGCGAATCCCTCTTCATTCCAGTGCGGCTGTCCCAGGGACAGGACATTTGAACGGCATACCGGGCACCATCCAAGGTTTTCATCGCCGAGGAATCCGACACTGTCGTAATTTTGAATTCCTTTAACCACGTTCTCCCCGAGCTGCCTGGCTCTGGCCAAGGCGCCGTCGTCCATGAGTATCTGGCCAGGCCTCGGGGCCCTGTTGACCATCATCTGGTCCACAACCTTGATATCCTGGGTCAGAAGTGTTATGTTTATGCATTCGAGGGTCAGCGACATCCAGCTTCGGGTTGAGCCGCCGTTCCCTATTATAGCCCCAACCCTGTGCCTGAAATAATCGGGATTGCCCACCTGCTTGTGGAAGTTGGGCTCGTAGGCCAGATGGCGGTCGCAGAACACCCTGTATATGCCTGCAGGCATGAAGGAGTAGGCCGGCACCACCGAGATTATTCCGTCTGCCCCCAGCCATTCTTTCATTATAAGCTCCATGTCATCCTTGCCCCTGTAGACGCATTCAGGGGCTTCGCCTTTCTGCGTGAACTTCACTGTGCACGACTCGCAGCCTGAGCAGGGAGTGATCCTGTAGTCATGGAGGTTTATCATCTTAACCTCCGCGCCAAGTTCTTCAACCCTCATCAGGGCTTCCTTTGCCAGTATCTCGCCGTTGCCGTTTTTTCTTCCTGCTGTTAACGCTAGTACTTTCATTGTGATCTCCTTCCTTTTTAAATCTCAGCTGCAGTATCGAAGCCTGCGTGGACCGCTGCGTAGATGTTGCCTATCTGCTTGCCGTCCCCTATGACGTGCACTTCGGTCTCAGGAAGCAGGTGCCTCAGCTCATCAATCTTGTCCCTGCGCGGTCTCATACCCAGCGCCAGAACTACAGTATCCGCTTCATATTCCTTCCACTGGAACCTTGAGTTTATAGTCCTGATCCCTTTGTCTGTGATCTCCTCCAGTTTGGTGTTTGCAACGACCTTGACGCCGTGCTTCATGAGCAGCGACTGCAGCGAGAACCTGTTGATGAGGGATGAGCCGCTTAAAAGCGCATCCGGGCCCTGCATCTCCATAAGGATGACGTCTTTGCCCTTCGCGGCAAGATCCACAGCGGTCTCCGCTCCTGTCAGTCCGCCGCCGACAACCACCACCTTGTGTCCCACCGGTACCCTTCCGCAGTCAACATCTCCTGACCAGTGAACGTTGCCACGGTCCGCCCCAGGGATATTTGGGATGAGCGGCGTTGAACCCACCGCTATGATAAGCGCGTCCGGATTCTCGGCTTTTACGCTCTCTGCCGTTGCCTCGGTGTTGAACTTGATTTCCGCTCCGCATTTAAGCGTCTGGGCAACTATCCATTCCACGTAATTCTTGAGGTCCTTCTTGAATTCAAGCTCGGCAGCGTGGTTCAGCGTCCCGCCCAGCCTGCCTTCCTTTTCAAAGAGAACGACGTCATGCCCTCTCTCCGCAGCTGTCAGGGCAGCCTGCATGCCTGCCGGTCCTCCTCCGACTATCACCACCTTTTTCTTCTCCTCCGCCTTTTTGACCTTTCCGTTCGGATACTGCAGCTCGCGTCCGTTTATCGGATTTACGGCGCATCGGGTCTTCTTGAAGAAGGCTGAACGTCCGCAGCAGGTGTTGCACCTCACGCAGGGGCGCACATCCTCCTCTTTTCCCATGGCCGATTTCCTCATGACTTCGGGATCGGCTACGAACGGCCTCGCCATAGCCACGAAATCGACCTTGCCCCTCGAGAGGATCTCCTCGGCGTTTTCCAGCGTCATGACCGATCCTACAGCTGTGACGCAGATATCGTCGCCAACCGCCTCCTTGATCTTCTCCGCATAATGTATGTTCAGCATGTACGGAACGTAGAGCGGCTGTATCATGTACTGGATTGTGAACGGATTAGGGAGCATTCCCGCCGATACGTGGAGTATGTCTATCTTGTCCTTGATCATATTCACGAACCTGATGACATCATCAAGCTTCATGCCTCCCTCGACAAGCTCGTCAGCGCTTATCCTGTACTCTATTATGAAGTTCTCCCCCACTCTCCTCCTGACAGCCTCCAGAAGCTCTATGCAGAAACGGGCCCTGTTTTCGAAGCTTCCGCCGTACCTGTCCACACGCCTGTTTACGTAAGGGGAAAGGAACTGGGACGGCAGCATCCCGTGAGCTCCGTGGATCATAACCATCTTGAAGCCGCTGTCCTTGCATCTTCCTGCAGCTTCGGCGTAATCCCGGATCGTCTTGTTGATAAGCGGTATGCTCATCTCCTCGACCTCTGCCGGCGTCTTTCCCTGCAGCTTCGAGAAGAATTCGTCTATCTCCGCAGGCTTCGGCGTTGAGCTAACAGGCTTCAAGCCTTTTGACGCCAGGTTCATGGAGTTTGCAAAACGTCCCCCGTGGTTCAGCTCCACGGAAATCAGCGCTCCGTATCTCTGGACCTCGTCCGCCAGGTCGTCCAGCCCCATCTTGACGTTGTCGTCCCCTAGATTGAGCTGCCCTTCGTGGTCCATTGCATGCTCCCAGTTGACAGCGGAGTCTCCGACTGTGACGATCGCTGCGCCTCCTTTTGCAAAAGGCCTGTAGAACTCTATGAGCTCCTTGGTTACCCAACCTTCAGGGGTGGCCATGCACGGAACCATAGGCGCAACCTGTATCCTGTTCTTGAACTCCACACCTTTTATGGTGATCGGCGAAAACACATTTTTATACTTGCTCATCAGAAAATCCTCCCTTCCATCTCCCTGTAAAGATCCGGGAGGATTGCCGCCAGGTTGCTGTACTCCTCGACGTTGTGGAAAGCCAGCCCCATAGGCGCCTGCACCGGGATCTTTATTTCGTCCGGAAGAAGCTTTATAGGCTTCTTGCCGATAATGTGGTAGCCCATCCAGAACCTTGTGCGCGATTCCACTCCGCCGGGAACCTCCCTGAACAGGTGCATCATCACGGCCGGTGCCTTGGGACCTCCCGCGCGGGACTGGGATATTCCGTTTCCCGCCACGAGGGCGAAGCGCCCTGAATTAAATTTGTCCATGTCGAAGCCGAAATCCTCAGGTGAGAGGAAGGAAATCTGTATATCCTCGATGCCGTTGCCTGCATCCTCTATGACATAGTGTGTCAGTCCCTGGAATTTTGCCTCCATAGGTGTCGCCGGATCGAGTATTATCCTCCTGTCTTCGGCGCTGACATCGATGCCGTGGTGCCCCCGGTTGAACCACAGCATGTACCTCAGGTCCTCGAGCCCGTGCCATGCAAACCACCAGTTGACCATGTCCAGCGTCACTCCGGGGAATCTATTGTTTACCGCAACGTATCCCGCCCCGTTCGGAAGGGTGCAGAAACCGGTTTCAATCTCTTCGTAGCCTGGATCGAGCAGGCTATTGATATCCTCGGGCATCAGGGCATATGCAGGATCCATCGGGCCCTTCTTCAGGATCTCCATCAGCTCCTCATTGGGATCTGCTATCGCCTGGCGAAAATATTTCGCATACGCCTTCTCTTCCTCTGCACCTGTCAGTTCTTTTCTCGCGTCTTTCATCATTCTCATTCTCCTCCTTAAAAATCATTAAAACATCGAAGCCTTAAGTTGTTTTTATTTTAACAATTTTTGAGGCTGGATAAAAATACACATAAAGCATTACAGTTATGCCAAAAAACTATAAAAGGACGGCTATCCACTGCAGAGAGTGGATAACCGTCCCAATTCCTCTATTTTTCTTTCCATTCCTCTACGTAGCCCTCGAGCACCTGGTGGAGGACCTGGCCTATCTTCGAGTAGGATTCGTCGTTAAGGTTCGCCAGGGATATCCTTATGGACCATTCAGGACCGCTGAAGCCGCTGCCGTCCAGCAGCACTATGGAGGACTGCTCCGCAAGCCTTATCAGAACATCAACCGTCCTGTAGTTCTCCTTAAGGTATCCGGCAAATTCGTCTCCGTAGTTCTGGCTTGCCCACTCCAGGAGATCGAACTGAGTGTAGTATGCCGCACTAAACGGATCCTTTTTTATATCAATCCCAAGGCCGTCGAACAGGAGCTTCTGCCTGCGTCGGCATATGTTCTTTGTCAGCTTTTTGTACCTGTTTTCCTTGTCCGTTATCGCAAAGAGCGAGAAGAACGCCATCTGCACCTGCTGAGGAGTTGAAAGCCCAGCAGTATGGTTCAGAGCCACCTGCCTGCTGTCCGCCACTATCCTGTCTACGAACTCTATGCTGTCAGGGTTTGTCGAAAGCCCCGAGTATCTTTTCCTTGCCCTTTCCTTCCTGTCCTCGTCCTGCTCCCTGAGCAGTTTGTCGAACACGTTGTCTTCGTACAGGGCTATAGTTCCAAGCCTCCAGCCCGTGACGCCGAAGTATTTCGAGTAGGAGTACACTCCGATCGTGTTGTACGGCAGGTCGGCCATCAGCGACCTGAATCCGTCCACGAAGGTGCTGTAGACGTCGTCGGAAATTATCATCAGGTCGGGATTGTCCTCCAGGACAATCTTCTTCAGCAGGTTCACGGTTTCAGGCCTCATGGCCACTGAAGGAGGGTTGCTCGGATTCACTATGAAAAGAGCCTTGATGGAGCTGTCCCTCAGCTTTTCGATCTCAGCCGCAGGGTACTGCCACGTCCTGTTTCCGTGCCTGTCCGTCTCGCTCGCAGAGATGTTAACCACCTCGAAGCTGTATCTCGGAAGATGCGGTATTTCGAGATAAGGGGTGAAAACCGGGGTCATGATCGCTATCCTGTCGCCTTTGGACAGCATGTTGTTTGCGATGAGCGAATCAAAAACGTAGCACATGCCAGCCGTCGCTCCCTCCACGGCGAAGGTCCTGAACTTCCCTTCCAGCGGTTCGTTGTAGCAGAGCTCCTGGATTAGATAGTCGTTGACCACCTTTTCCACGTGCCTCAGCATCCTGTCGGGCTGCGGGTAATTGTCCCCTATTATGCCGTCCACAAGCTCATGAATCCATTCGTCCGGATCGAAGCCCTTGACGGTTATGCCATAGTTTATCATCTTTTTCAGAAGCTCTGCCCCCGGCGCGTTCTTGTTCTTTTTCACGTATTCCCTGAAGCGCTCCGCGATCCCTTCCTTGCCAGGCATCCCGGCAAGGTCGTTGTCGCTCCATACCCTTCTGCTTTCCGAAACCGCAAACTGCCCGAATGTGAAGAAGGCCTCTCTCGGCGTGGCAGCTATCCAGTTGGGGTTTCCCCTCCCTGCATCCAAAAGGGACTGCGTACCGCTTTTGTTTGACTCCGCTGCAAGATTTATTAGTTTGTCCTTGAGCTCGAAAGGGCTGATCTTTCCGTATACCCTCTCGATAGCTTCTCTCTGAAGACTCATTTTATCCATAATCTGCCTCCTGGCTAAA